>CAZTQK010000005.1:0-49821 GCA_964615635.1 uncultured Planctomycetales bacterium | reverse complement strand
CCATAGATGATGCCGAAGTTGACCGCCTTGGCCCGGCCTCGCTGCTGCTTGGTTACCTGGTCGAGCGGCACGCCGAACACTTGAGCGGCGACGAACTGATGAATGTCGCGGTCCTCGATGAATGCGGTTTGCAGGGCCTGGTCGCCGCAGAAATGGGCGAGCACCCGAAGCTCGATTTGCGAGTAGTCGGCGGTCAGCAACACGTGGCCGGCGTCGCTCGGTACGAACGCCTTGCGGATCTGCTGCCCGATCACGGTGCGGATGGGGATGTTCTGCAGGTTCGGCTCGCTCGACGAGAGACGACCGGTGATTGCCGCCGTCTGGTTGAAACTCGCGTGGATCCGCCCCGTGCGTCTGCTGACCATCTCCGGAAGCGTATCGACGTACGTGCCCTTCAGCTTGCCGAGTTCGCGGTATTCCTTGATGAGTTGGGCGACCGGGTGCTGCCAGGCAAGCGTTTCGAGCGTCTCGGCATCCGTGCTTCGGCCGGTCTTCGTGTTACGCACCACCGGGAGCTTCAGCTCGTCGAACAGCACAGTGGCCAGTTGCTTGGGCGAGTCGATGTTGAACGGATGGCCGACCTGCTCGTGGATCTGCCGCGTCAATTCGTCCAGGCGATCCGACAGGTCGCGGCTCATCTGCTTCAGGATGGCCGCGTCGAGCCGAATGCCCTCGGCTTCCATATCGGCCAGCACGGTAACCAGCGGCATTTCGGTGTCGCGAAAGAGCGGCTCGAGCGGGCTGCCGGCAAGCTGCTTGCTGAAGACCTCATACAGTTGCCACGTGACGTCGGCGTCCTCGGCCGAGTACTCGCAGGCTCTGGCCGTGTCCACCCGGTCGAAGCCAATCTGTTTGCTGCCCTTGCCGATCAGGTCGCTGATGGGGATCGGCTCGAATCCGAGTAGCTCGCGAGCCAGTGCATCCATGCCGTGCGAACGCCGGGTTGAGTCGAGCACGAAACTGGCGATCATGGTGTCGAACGCAACACCGCCCACCTGGACGTCGTGGTGTTTGAGAACCACGATGTCGTACTTGATGTTCTGGCCAACTTTCTTCACTTTCGGGTTCGCCAGGATGGGACGAAGGGCGTCGAGAGTGGCCTCGATGGGCAGACATTGCCCTGCCCCTCGCAGGGGCAGGTAGTAGCCCGTGTTGGCCTGCCACGAGAGACTGAGGCCCGCCAGTTGGGCATCGACCGGGTTGAGGCTTGTTGTCTCGGTGTCGATGGCAAAGACGGGTTGCTCTTTGAGGCGGGCCAGGAAATCACGGAATCGATCCTGGTCATCGATCAAGTGGTACTCGCGACCGCTCGGTCGCTCCTGAGGCGGGCTCGGCTTCGGCTGCGAAGGAGGGGGGGGTGGCCCGGAGTCCACGTCGCCGAATAGGCTGAGTTGTCTGTGAATCTCCGGCTTTGGCCCTGACGCCGCACGCGGAGCAGGGGGTTTGGGTGTCTCGGGCGGACCCGCCTCGGCGGCCATCAGGTCGGTCAGACGCCGGAAACCCAACTCAGCGAAAATGCCCTTCAGGACACCCGGCTTGATGCCCTGGAACCGGCAGCCCTCCAGATCCAGGTCCAGCGGCACGTCGCGCCGCAGGGTCACGAGCCGCCTTGTGGTGTCGATCCGTCCCGCGAAATCGAGGACGTTCTTCTTCATGGCCGGGGTGAGTTCGTCGGCGTGCTCGATAACCGCCTTGGCCGTCCCGTACTTGGCAATCAGGGCAGCGGCCTTCTTGGGACCGACCCCCCGAACACCCTGGATATTGTCCGTGCTGTCGCCGACCAGCGTTTGGACCTCAACCGCTTGCTCAGGCCGGTACCCCTTCCGGGCCTCGATTTCCCGCGGTCCAATGAACTCATCTCTCATTGGGTCGTAGAGCCGGACATGCTCGGCCAGAAGCTGATCTAAGTCCTTGTCACGGCTGACCATAACGATTTCAAGGTCCTCGTCGGCCAGCCGTGTGGCCAAGGTGGCCAGCACATCGTCGGCTTCGAAACCCGGCACGCTGAGCACCGGAATCCCCTGGGATCGAATGATTTGCAGGATTCGTTCGATCTGGGGTGCCAGATCCTCGGGCGGGGGCTCCCGGTTTGCCTTGTACTGGGGGTCGAGCTCCTTGCGGAAGACATCCTTCTCGTCCCCCCCCTCCATGACCATCGCCAGGTAGTCGGGCTTCTGCTCCCGGATGAGCTGGAGCAGCATGTTAGAGAACACGTAAGTGGCCTTGATCGGCTCCCCTGCGGGGGTACTGAGATTCTGGAAAGGAGCGTAGTAGCAGCGGAATATCTGCGAGAGACCGTCAATCAGGAAAAACCGCTTGGCCATGTGCCGCTCGTCAATCAGGGGAATCGGCTTGCCCGCACTGTAGGACCGCTCAGCCGAGGGTGTCAAGCCGAATTGGGGGAAGACGCAGGGTCTCCGGAACCGATCTTGGAAGGCAATTCGGCATCTGGGGACTCGCTGAGCTCGATTGCCCCCCTTCTGGGTGGGTCGGGGTCGGAGGGGTCTGTGACACTTCAGGCGGGTGCCACTGGCAGCTTGTCTGCCAGTGTCTTCTGCTTCTCAGGCCTGCACTGGCGGGCAAGCCGCCAGTGGCACCCCCAGAGCATGCCCGCCTAATCTGTCACGGAACCCGGTCGGAGGACCCCTGCACGGTGACGTTGACATGCCTGCGGCCGCCAACGAGAATGGCTGGTTGGCTACCCGCCTGAGCAGGTGGCCGGGCGGCGGTCAGGGCGGCCGCTGTTCTGCCGGCACTGAAACCGAAGGTGGTTCCCTCCTCAAGACCGTCCGTACGCCGCGATGAAAGCCGGCTGGATCAACACCCTCGGACCACGGTGCCAACAAGAGAATCGGGCGAACCTCACCGCCTGTCCGCGCTCGACCGGACGGCATGGACCATCGACGTCGGGCGCCTGCGGTTGAAACGGGGCATGGAACCAGGGCAGTGGCCAGGCCAGGACCAATCGGATCGGGCGGGTTGAAGGCGGCGGCGATCGGTTTTGCCGTGGCGGCGGTGGCCGCGATCACCTTTACCATCATCATGTTCACACAGAAATCCGATCTTGAGGCCGCCGCGGATGCGGCACAGCGACAAGCCCGGGATCAGCAGAAGGCGGCTTCCGATGCCAGACAGGCGTTGAGTGAAACCGCCCGAGAAGTGACCGGCGAGCCTGCTGAGTCGCTGGCTGACATTAAGTCGCGTATCGACCAGATTCGGGCAACCGTTGCCGGTGACGCACGAGCCCAAAAAGAAAACATCTCCGCCGACATGCCGGTGGCCAGAATGCTGAACAGCCTTTACACCTTGTTCCAGAAGACTGCGGGGCAAGCGGACGAGTTCATGGCTGAGCGCGAGAAACTCAACGCCGACCGAGCCCAGGCGATCAAGGAAAGAGACAGTGCTGCGAAGGCCTTCGAGGCTCGCATCGCCGAGTTGGATGCGAAGTTCGCGAAATTGACGCAAGAGAGCGAGCAGACACGCGAGGAGTCCAACCGCCAGCTTGCCGAGTTGCAGGCCGCCCGCACGAAGGAACGCGAGGAAATGGCCAGAGAACTCGATGCCGCCCGCAAGGCCAGGGATGAGGCGGAGAAGACCTTGAATGCGGAAAGAAATCGGACGGAAGGACTGCTGACCCAGTTGGCACAGTTCAAGCCGTCGAGCAGCAGCGGCTCGGCCCTGCAGGTCAAGGATGGCGTGATCGTCCGCACTGTGCCCGCCGGCGATGTGGTGTACATCGGTCTCGGTCGTAAAGACGGGGCCAAGGTGGGCATGACGTTCTCCGTGTACTCTCCGGTTCGCGGCATACCCGCCGACGGAAAGGGTAAGGCGACCATCGAGGTCGCCAACGTGTTCGAAACCACGTCGGAATGCCGCGTGACCTCACGCATGCCCAGCGAACCGATCCTGGTCGACGATATCATCGCCAACCCGGTCTTCGATCGATCGCGACGATTTCAGTTTGTGGTTGTCGGGGATTTTGATCTGGACTTCGACGGCCAGGCCGAGGATGTCGCCGGCAAGGAGGTGGTCCGGCTCATCGAGCGCCTTGGCGGCAAGGTCGTGAACGAGGTGGACAGCGACACGGATTTTGTGGTGGTGGGTTCGGCGCCGCCCGGGCCTGTCCCTGTGATCCCCGGTTCGGAAGACGAAGCGGCTGTTACCGAGCGTAACCAACAGGCAGTGCAGCGCCTGGCGGCCTTCGAGGCGCTGCTCAAAGAAGCCCGGTCGCTGTCGATTCCGATCCTGACTCGTACCCAGTTCATGCACTTCTTAGGCCAGAGCATGCCGGCGAACGCCCCGGATGACGCCACGCCGGCGCTGTAAGAAGTGGCCTCGAACAGAAAACAGCCGTTTGGGCAGCCCTATCGAGCAGTCCAAGTGCCATCAACTACCGACACGAGGTGGCCCCGCAGGGCGTGCAGTTGCCCCTGGAACGGCACTTCTGACGCTTCTGGTCGTCTCTCCTCAGGCAGTCGATAGAACCGGAGCAGAATCTCCCCCAAGAACGTGCGCATACACTGTAATACGACGCTCCGAGGGGCTCCCCCCGCATTCCCTTGGGCTTTCGCGACATGCAAGCCTGCGTATCATAGTGGCTCGGAGATCAGGAGTACTCTGCATCCGCATGGGGGACTTACATGGCGCTGACGGCTTTGATCGCGGAGCTTGGCAACCACGTTGACCAAACGGTCACGCTGGCCGGCTGGCTGTACAACTCGCGGGTCAGCAGCAAGGTGGCTTTCCTTGTTGTCCGCGACGGCACGGGCCTGTGCCAATGCGTAGTCGGCAAGCAGGACGTCCCGCCGGAGGTGTTCGAGGCCGCCTCGCACCTGGGGCAAGAGTCGTCCATCAGGGTGACCGGCCGGGTTAAGGCCGAGGAGCGGGCACCGGGGGGCCACGAGTTGCAGGTCAGCGGCCTGGAAGTGGTCCACAGCACGAGCAACTTCCCGATCACGCCCAAGCCGCATGGGCACGAGTTTCTGTTCAAGCATCGCCACCTGTGGCTTCGATCCCGTCGCCCGACGGCCATCATGAAGATCCGCCACACGGTCATCGACGCCATCCGCCGGTTCTTCAACGACAACGGCTTTACCCTCGTGGACACGCCCATCTTCGCGCCCTCGGCCGGCGAGGGTGCCCAGACGCTCTTTTCGGTCGACTACTTCGGCGAGCCGATGTATCTCGCCCAGACCGGCCAGCTCTACCTCGAGGCGGCGGCCCTGTCCTACGGCAAGGTCTACTGCTTCGGACCGACTTTCCGGGCCGAGAAGTCCAAAACCCGCCGCCACCTCACCGAATTCTGGATGGTCGAGCCCGAAATCGCTTACGCCGTGCTCGAAGACGTCATGGACGTGGCCGAGGACTTCGTCTGTTCGATCGTCGAGCGGGTGCTGAAGGAGCACCGGGCGGACCTGGAGTTCCTTGGCCAGAACGTCGCCGCCCTCGAAAAAGTCAAAAAGCCGTTCTACCGCATTACCTACAGCCAGGCGGCCGAGATTCTTCGCGGGCCGAAGGCCAAAGAACTGCTGGAGAAGGATCTGGCCGAGAAGAACACCCGAATCGCCCAGCTCAGGGAGTCGATCCCGGCCAAGGAAGCTGCCCGCGACAAACAGGGCGTCAAGAAGTACGAGCAGGAAAAACTCGCGGCCGAGGTTATCGCCGATCGCGAGGAACTGGCCGACCTGGAGGAGCAGGTCGCCAACATCCCCAAGCACATGGAACTGGCCGCGAACTTCGAGTGGGGCAAGGACCTCGGCGGCAGCGACGAGACCATCATCTCCCGGCTGCACGACCGCCCGGTGTTCGTCTCGCACTACCCGCGCGGCTGCAAGGCGTTCTACATGAAGCGCGACCACGAGGACCCGCGTGTGGTCCGCAATTTCGACCTGCTGGCCCCCGACGGCTACGGCGAGATCATCGGCGGCTCGCAGCGCGAGGACGATCTTAACGTCCTGCTGGAGCGCATGGCCGAGGAAGGTCTGGCCACCGAGCCCTACGAGTGGTATCTCGACCTCCGCCGCTACGGCAGCGTCCCCCACGGCGGCTTCGGCCTGGGCGTCGAGCGAACCGTCGCCTGGATCTGCGGCCTCAAACACATCCGCGAGACCATCGCCTATCCGCGAATGATGGACAAAGTCTATCCGTAACCTGAGATGGACTGTTTCACGCGGACTTGAAGGCCTCCCAGTCGATACCCAATTGGCGAAGTGCAGAGCGGACAGTGCCCAGCTTCAGATCACGGCTACCCCAATCAGGCACGACCGCCGCCCGGCCTGTCGTTGGATAGAACCACTTGCGATGCGAACCGCCGCTCTTGCGCGGTATTTCCTGGCACCCGAGAGCATTCAGTTTTCGGGCGATCTCTCGGTAGATCATGAGGCGGCAACCATCGTCTCAAGCCAGATAGGACCGTCGCTCAAATTCTGTTGAATGCTGGCAGGCAGTGGCCGGCCCAGATCATGGTAAATCTCGATAACTGCGGCGAGCGCATCCCGAACATTGCCGAGCGCTTCATCGGCAGTGTCGCCTTCCGTCACCAATTCCGGCAGGAGCGGCGAGGTAACCGTGAAACCCCCTTCCGGCTGAGGGGTGAGAAGAAGCGGCACCTTGTAGAGCATGAGTCACCAACCCTTCGCTGTTCCGTAACGCTCTGACCTACCGTATCATACCATATCGCGTCTCAAGAAGACAGAAGTCGACTTGATAACGTTGGCGAAGGAGCTGGCCTCGTGAGTCCGAGCCTCAATCCTGCCGAATTGCGGCGTCGAGGCCTGGAGATCCTGGTCCGGGAGTTGGGCTACGCCAACGCCATGCGCTTTCTGCTGCAATACGAGACGGGCCAGGACGACTACACTCGCGATCGCGATCAGATCTTGCCGACCTGGTCCGTTGCGGAGATGGTCCAAGAGGCGGACAAAGTGGTTCGCTAAGCGCCACGGAGTCTTCCTTGACCGGACGGTCCGCGGTCACGGACCTGCGTCCACCGCCCCTTGGTGTTGACGAGTGCGATCTCTTATTCAAGCACTTGCCCCAGATCAGGGATCTTCTTGTCCATCGTGGAGCCAACGCCCGCGAGAAGCAGGGCCAATCATCACTTGATGGCCAAGACGACAGCAACGGAGAGGAACAACAGGAACGCGACAATGAACCAGATGTGCGTCGAGCGGTGGAGAACCAACTCTCCCCGCACGATAGGCACCTCCGACAGAAGTTCTCCACACTCGGGGCATCGCGGAGAAGTCAAGCCCGTCAGGTTGTAGCCGCACTTCCCGCAATAAGGCGTGTCACCTTTGCGGAGGCGCAGCAGCTTGCGACAGGCGGCGAGCACCGGGATCGAGGCGATCAGAATGTAGACAACTGTGAGCATCGGTCCGCCCGTCGCTCACCTTCGCAGTGTTCGTTGCATCCGGCCGCTCAGTTCAGCCTGTCCAACCTGACCTTGTCGAAGAGGCTCAAGTTCCAGGTGTCGGCCCGGCGCATTTCCTGACGGAGAAGGACACGACGCGCAGAATGTGGAGTCGTCAAACGGCCTCATCGCGACGGCAGGGTCGAGACGATTCCCGAGAGCGTGACATCTTGCGACTTACCCGCCCGCGTGCGCGTGCCCTCCACCATCACAGGGGAATCGCCCATGTCGCCGCAGGTCAGGCGGAACGAGCCTGATCCGTCAGCCAATCGGGCTTCAAACTGAACCGTCTGCCGTTCGGGCCGAATAACAACACTTTTCTCATCGATGAACGGCCGCTCGCGGTACGGCTCGTACGCCAGCGCAAAGCAGCTCTCGAGTTCGGGAGCGTTTGTCTGGTGACGCAAGAACAGGTATGGCAGTCGCCGCGGATCATCCTTGCCCCATCGCGCTTCGCCCCGGCCGGTCAGGACCGTCATGTCGGCGGAGGGACCATGGATGCGCATGTGCGCACGGACCGGCCCTTTGAATTCCTCGCACAGATCTGCGTCGGCTTGCCACGGCGACGCGGCCGGTGAAGCCTGCACGCCGGTAACGTAGCCATCGTGCAGATCGCCATGCGGAGCCATCGTGAGCCCCTGAACGCGCAGATCGCCGTAGAACAGCGGCAGGTTGTACGTGTGTTCACGTCCGCCTTTCACGCGAAAAACGTCCAAGTAGCACAGTCGCCCCGGCCCGAGTTGCACGGCGACCAGCGTTCTGCGATAGACCGCAACATTCTCGTACGCCGTCGGCGCCTCGGCCGAGATGACCTGGACGCCGTCGTCTCCGGCGAAGGCCAGGAGCCTGCCGCCGTCGCTGTGCCGCTGGCAGCGGTTGTCCACGCTGACGGTCGCATGGCTGCGTGTGTTGCTGGTCCACGCCCAGCGGGCCGGCCAGTCGCCGGTGTAGAGCGGGTAACCTTGTTCACAGATCAGCGGTAAACCAAACGCGAACAAGCCGAAGTTCAACGCGTCGAAGTGTGAATGGCTGCTGGTGCCGCCTTTGGGCGAGTAAAAGAGCCACAAGTCTTGCTCTTCGTCGCCTCGGCCGCTGCGTAGAATGCCAAGCTGATAGTTCCGCTTGGCCACGCTCGGTGTGTACCACGGCCCCGCTGCCTTGTCGGCCTGGATCGCCCGCTGGACAAGCCCCTCCGGCTCCGCTGCGAAAATGTTCCGCGGAAGCTTGGAGGTATCACCGCCCGCGATGCGCATGGCCACTTGGGCATACCGTGCGTTGCCGGTCAGATCGAAAAGAACCAGGTAGGCACCCGCCGAGCCGCGCGGCCCGCTGGTCGCGCCGGGTTCGCCAACGTCGCCGATCTGGGGGATGTACTTCTCAAGGCACCAGATGTCCGGCCAGAAATCGAAGGCGGCGCGGAGGTTCGGATAACTCTCCAGTGCGGCCCGCGCGACGTCCTTGTCCATCGATGCCAGGTCCTCAACCAGGCTGCAGTACTGCTCGAACGCGCCCGCGTCGTACCCGGTCGATCGCTCATTACCCGAGCCGTCCGCGTTGAGGTGCTCGGGCGGCACGATCGCGGGCATTAGCCTGCCGACGATTTCTTTCAGCGAATCACGGCCGCGCAGTACCAGCTCCACCTTGAGCCGGCACATCTCGGTGATGGTGCCGTTCATCCAGATGCGCTCGCGGCGGCGCCCGCCATCGACGAGGACCCGCTGCTCGATGTTGCGACGAATGTCTTCCACGCTCGTCTTGGGCATCGGCACCTTGAACTGGCGAGCCTTCTCGCCGATGAACGCGAGCGTCTCAGGCACCTGGCCGATGCCCTCACGGATCATGTCGTAGTCGATGGCGCGCTGGGCCCACATGCCGCCATCCCAGTAGTTTGGGCCCAGGATGCCATCAGAATAGCGGCCCCAGACATTGTTATAGAACTGCTCCTGGTTCCCATCGTAGTCGGGGAACACGTCGGCCAGGCGGTCGAGCAGGATGGTGCATTTGTGCGCGTAGATCGGCCGGCCGGTAAGGGCGTAGGCCGTGGCCAGCGAGCGGATCGCCGACGCCACCCGGCCGCTGCGCCCGAAATAGGCGTGATACCCGATGTACCAGTCGCGCTCCTTCAAGCCCCCGGGAAACCGCTGCCAGCCGCTCCCGTCATCGACGGCGTACAAGTGCTGCGGGTCCTTCGAATCAGGACGCTCGGAGTTGAACAGCAGCTTGCGATCGGCCCGCGCCGGATCGAATAAGCCCGTTTCAGGGTCAATTCCGCTTTCGTAGAAGGCCCCGAAGTCATTCTTGGGGAAGAGCTCCTTGCAGTTCGGACACTGCACCTTCCACGGATGTCCCTCAACCCAGGCAATCCACGGATAAGGGCGCGGTCCGCGATCGCCGTAGATGCCCATTCCGCATTTCGGGCAACCTTGGTTGACGTTGACCATGATCGCCCGCTTGAGCTTCGGCGGAACGATCATCCGCCAAAGGTCCTCGTCGGAAGTCTTCACCCATGGCTCGGCGGCGGCAACCGCTTCGTCGACCTGTTTGCGGGCCCACTCGTATCGCCGGGCGTTTGCCTGGGCGTTGGCCCGGGCCTGGGCGTGATAGAATGCGGATGCATTGGTGCTTGCGGGGGACTCGGAGAATACCGACGTCGCCGCGAGCAACAAGGCGGTTGATATGCTGATCACGACCAACGGACAAAGGAACACCCTGCCCTGCGATCGATTGCCCATCTTCGGCCCCCAGCCCCCAATCCCCAGTGCCCACTACTTTGCCGCCATCGGCGTGCTGCTGACGTTATCCAGCATACGTTGCAGGGCGACGCGGGCATCGTGCCGCGTCTGCTCGTCGACCCGAATCTGATTGACCACTCGGCCGGCGGCCAGCTCGTCGAGGCTCCACAACAAGTGCTGCGGGTCGATGCGGTACATGGTCGTGCACAGGCACTGCACATCGGCAAGCGAGCGAACCATCTTGCGTCCCGCGTAACGGTTGGCCAGGCGATTGACCAAGTTGATCTCTGTCCCTATCGCCCAGCGCGAGCCTTCCGGCGCTTCGGTGATCACCTTGATGATGTACTCGGTGCTCCCGGCCAGGTCCGACCGCCGAACGACCTCCCACGGGCACTCGGGGTGAACGATGATCTTGCACGCGGGGTCGGTCGCTCGAACTCGCTCGCATTGCTGAGGCGTGAACACCTGATGAACGCTGCAGCAGCCGTTCCACAGCAGGAACCGGGCATCACGAATCTGCTCGTCGGTGAGCCCTCCGGCATCGAGAGTCTGATCGTAGAGAACCATCGATTCGAGCGGATGCCCCATGGCATACGCAGTGTTGCGGCCCAGATGCTGATCGGGCAGGAAGAGGACCTTGTCGCCCTGCGTGAAAGCATACTCAAGCACTTTGCGGGCGTTGGAACTCGTGCAGCAGGCCCCATCGTTGCGTCCACAGAACGCCTTGATGTCGGCCGAACTATTGACGTAGGTGATGGGGATGATCTTCGCGTCGGTTGCCGCCGTCAGCCGATCCCAGGCATCCTCGACCTGGTCGAGGTCCGCCATGTCGGCCATGCTGCAGCCGGCGGTCAGGTCCGGCAGGATCACGGCCGCACCGCTCTCGGAGAGGATGTCGGCCGACTCGGCCATGAAGTGCACCCCGCAGAAAACAACGAACTCGGCCTCCTTCTGTGCGGCGGCCTGTTGGCTGAGCTTGAGACTGTCGCCGGTGAAATCGGCGAACTGGATGACGTCATCCTGCTGGTAGTGATGACCGAGGATCACCAGGCGCCGCCCGAAGGCCTGCTTGTGTGCCCGGATGCGCGTGCACAATTCGTCCGTCGAAAGCTCGACGTATTGAGGCGGCAATGGCGGCTGATACGGTATCACGTGGGTCGGCTCCGTTACTGGTCGTTGGCATATTCCCAATCCAGTATAGCTGTTTCCAGAAGGGCCGCCAAACTGGCTTCGCGGAGGGTTCGTGACCGTTTAGGCGGGGAGACGCTGCGGCTTCTTCAGAACCGCGACCGTAAGGGAGTGGCCCCCGTGCGGCGTTGGCCGCTTTGCGGCCTCGCCTGTCCTTGTCCGACCTGCAGAGGTTGGTCAAGGGCCCCTCGCTCACGCTCGGGGTTCTGAAAGAGCCGCCTACACGGTCACGCACCCCTTCAAGGAAGCATCGACGCGCCGGAATGGCGACACGAACGGTCGGCGGGTACCATCGGAACTTTGCCGGAATGTCCCGCAGGCTTGCGAGGCGGATTGAACAAGACCGTACCGGATTGAGAACATGCCATGAAGCACCCACAAACCGTTTTTGTTCGTGCCATCTCTTTGCGCGGCATCACGGCCGGTCTGCTCCTGACCGGCGCCGCGAACGCTCAGCCGACACAAGCACGATATTTCGCACATGATGCCGTCGAGGATAGCCACGGCGTGATTGCCCCTTGGTACAAGGCGCTCAATGGCCAGTGCGATTTCCGTGTGCGTGTCGCCGCCGAGACGCTGAAGCGATATCCGTGGGCGACGAATCCCAAGACCGGCTTGCCCGCGCCGGAGTACGTGTACAACGGCCGGTGGGAGATCAAACCGGACGGCACGATCCGGCCTCGCAAGCTGGAGGACTGGGGCAACGGCGATCTCGCCCAGCGCGGAGCCTATGCCATGCTCGGCTGGGTGGATTACTACCGCTACAGCGGTGACCCGGCAGCCATCGCCCACATCAGCATGATTGCCGATGTGCTGCTGAACCATTGTCAGACGAGCGAGGATCACCCTTGGCCGCGGTTTCTGATCAGCGTGCCCAACAGGGGCGACCCTTACGGCGAATGCAATCCGCAAGGCATGATCCAACTTGATCTTGTCGCCCTATTCGGCCTCGGCCTGGTCCGCGGCTACCAGATCACCGGCAACCAGGCATGGCTTGACGCCGCCGGCCATTGGGCGGACCTGCTGGCAGCCAAACGAGGCCGCGAACCGGGCCTGTCTCCGTGGAACCGGTACGCCAATCCGGAGGATGTGTTCTGGGAAGACCGGCAGACCGGCGGCGTCGTGGTGCTGTTGCGACTGTTTGACGAGTTGATACGCGTCGGCTACACGGGCACGGACAACGCTCTGATCGAGGCTCGCGATGCCGGACGCGCGTACCTTCGGGATGTACTCCTTTCGCGCTGGCTCGAGAATGACGCGTTCGGACGCGATTACTGGGACTGGCCGCATCCGGTCCAGAGCGAGACGCTGTCGGAGATGGTTCCGCGGTATATGATGGCCTTTCCTGAAGTGTTCCCGAACTGGCGCACCGATGCCCGGAACATCATGTCGCTGTTCCTGCAGCGAGCCTGTGTGGCCCCCGAGTCAAACGGCGACGTATACAGCGGCGCATGGGCGTATCCGGAAGGCGCGCAGTGCTGCGGCCGTTCGCTATCGTACCCGCCGATGCAGGTCGGGGCGGCGTTCGCGGAATACGGCGCGCGGGCCGGCAGCGAATGGGCTCGCGAGCCGGCCCGACGGCAGTTCATTCTGGCCACCTACGACTGCCACGAGACGGGCGTCGTCGAAGATGGTATGGACGGTGGCAACGTCGTCGCCGGCAGTTGGCTGCAGATCGCTCATCCGCTGCCGCTCGCCTATGTCCTCGACGGAATGGCGTGGCTGCCTGAGGTACTCGGCCCTAACCGCGAGAATCACATCATGCGGAGCACGTCGGTTGTGTCGAAGTTGACCTATGGCGACGGGCGGATCGAGTACAGTACTTTTGATGCGCCTGGTAGAACCGAGGAGGTGCTTCGGCTGGCATTTCGGCCGACTCGGATCGTGGCCGACGGTAAGGCGCTGAATGAGGACTCCTCGCTCAAGGGTAACGGGTACGCTGTTGAGACGCTCTCGAACGGGGATTGCATCGTCACCATCCGTCACGATGGTTGCCGCACCGTCCTGATCGAGGGCGACGACCCACAGCAGCAGAAGGACGATTCGGCGATGCGATTCTCGGGCACGTGGCGCGAGGAGAAACAGCCCGAGCACTTCGGCGGTGCCGTACGCACGGCTGCCGAGGCCGGCGCGGAGGCGTCGTTTGTTTTCGAGGGCAACCAGGTGCGGCTGATCGGAGCAGTGGGGCCGGACGGCGGCCTGGCCGATGTTTATGTCGATGATGTCAAGCAGCTCTGCGGGATCGATTGCTGGAACCCATATCCACTCCGGCAGCAAGTGCTGTACCACAAGAGCGGTCTGGACAACAGCCGGCACACGCTCAGGGTGGTTGCCGTGGGCAAGGGCAATCCTCTCTCGCAAGGAGCAAACGTCTTTGTGGATGCGATCCAGTTCTCTGCGGCGACCGGCGATGCAGGTTTCGGCGAAGGCGGCGGCCCGACCGACGCGCAGCGATGGATTTTCGGCTGCCCCGACCGTACGGACTACGTGGATTCGCAAGGCTGCGCGTGGCGGCCAGCCACCGAGGCGGTCATCCGTGTGGGGGAGCTGACGGATCCCGTCGCGGCATGCTGGTATACGACGCCGCGACGGCTGGCGGTTGTCGGCACCAAGGACCCGGTACTGTATCGGCATGGCATGCACGGCAAGGACTTCACTGCGTACGTCACGGTCGGTCCGGGCACATATGACGTTCGCTTGAAACTCATGGAGTCGAGATGGGTTGCCCCGGAGGCGCGTCTCATGGACATCGATATCAACGGCCGTGCGATGGTCCGCAACCTGGATGTCGCGGCCACAGCCACAGGACACCCGGCGTCCGTGGCGTTCACGGCCAACGACAGGAAGATCTGGGACGGCCTGAACCGGGCGGTGGATCTTGTGTTTAATGATGTCCAGCCAAGCCACGGCGTGATCGCCGTGCGTTTTCGCGGTGTCGGCGACGCCGAGGCTGTCGTATCCGCCATCGAGGTCGCCCCGGGACCCGGCGGACCCGGCGCGATTCCGATCAGCGCGGCAGCACCATCGACGAAGCAGGTTTCCGATTGACCTGTTGGTCGCAGAAGATGCGTCCCTTGCTGCGGGTCTGAATCGGGGCCGAGTTCTGGAAACGTGCCGCGGCTTCCCTGGCTACTTGCGCTTGAGGAGGTTTCGCCATCCGCGTTTGCGGACCTCGTCCCGATAGACGCGCCCGACGGCCGAAGCAACGTCTTCGACCGTGCTGAAGACCTCAGGATCGATGCTTTCGGCCACACGGAGGATCAGCGGAGTCTCCTTGCGAGGCGCAACAACGAAACAAATGGACACCTCGCCGTTGAGGCCGCGTCCCTTGATCTCGGTAACCCCATAACCCGCCAGCCGAAGCCCGGCGGCAACCGCCGCGCTGTGGCCGGGCGAGATGACGCGAATCGCCTGCATGCCGATAGCTAATCGCTGCTCGATGTACATGCCCACCGCGTTGCCAGTGGCGAAGCCGCCGGCGTAGGCCACAATATTGTACCAGCGGTCCAGATGGCTGAAGACGCCCGAGACCGCAGTAATCCAGATTGCGACCTCGAAGAAGCCCAGCACCGGGGCCAAAAACCGGTAACCACGCACGATGCAGATGGTCCGCAGCGTGCCGATTGACACATCCGTGATCCGCGCGAAGAAGATGAACAGCGGCAATATCAAAGGATGCGCGTTCAGCCATTCCATCAAACCGGCCATCTCTCTTGACCCCAGGACCGCGTGCGGCGCGGATGATCCGCGCGAACCACGGGCGATGCGCCATTCTACTGCCGGGGCACTTCCCAGTCGACGAACACCATGTCTGCCAGCCAGGGGCGATACTTGTTCGCCATCGCGCGGTGCCAGGGGTGGTCGCGATATGTCTGCAGGTCCGCTTGCGAACGAAATGTGAGCAGGACTGCGTAGTCAATGCCGGCGCTGAGGCCGCGCCGGTCGGTGTTCGGACCGCGTTCATAAGCCAGAATCTCCGAAATCTGTCCGGGTAGCAGGTCGCCGGCCTCGATGATTTCCCGTCGTTGCTGCGGCGTCAACTCCGGTTTGAACTTCAGGCCGATAAGGTGCCGTACCAGCTTGTCGCCGGCTTCTCCGGAATCCGGCACGAACCGGATCGCGCACCCCCCGCCGGACGCCATGGCGATGTCCAGCGTCTCGGATGAGGAAACCACTCTCCGAACCCGGCGAATCTGCTCCGGAACCTCCTTACATCGCTCGCCGTCGGTGAAGGCGTCCATGCGCCATTTGCCCGCGCCCAGAAAACTCAGTGACAGCTTGAGACTTCGCGTCTGCTCGTCGTTCATGCCGCCGACGTACCATTCGTTGCCTTTGCGCCGGGCCATCAGAACGTACTTGCCCGGATAGCCGTCGATCACCCGGCCTTCGTCCCATGTCGTCGGGACCCATCGAAGGAACTCGAAGCCCACCGCGCCGCGGTATTCTTCGGGGTAGTCCACGCACATCTGCAGGGGGCTGTAATACACCACGTACTGGGCCAACTGGTGGCAGCGCGTGCCCATGACGAACGGCGCCGAGTCTCGCGGCTTGAAGCGGTCGGGCGGCAGACAGTTGAACCCGCCCGGCGTGTAATCCATTGGCCCTGCCAGCATTCGGGTAAATGGCAGGGTGACATTGTGCTGCGGGGTAATGTCCGCCGACCACTTGCAGCATTCCAGGCCCATCACCCCTTCAAAGGTCAGCATGTTCGGCCACGTGCGGCTGATGCCGGTGGGCTTGTAAGCACCGTGCATGTCCACCATCAGGTGACGCTTGGCGGCCTCACGCGCGACTTTGTGATACCAGTTCACCATCCACTGGTCGTCGCGCATCATGAAATCAACCTTCACACCGGCAATGCCCCATTTCTCGTAGAGCGGAAAGGCCTCGGCCATCTGGGCATCGCAGTGGCTCCAGGTCAGCCACAGCCAGACGCGAACGCCTTTCTTGTGACAGTGCTCGATGATCGCGGGCAGATCGACGTCCTTGACCGCGCGGGTGATATCCGTGACGCGGGTCATTTTGCCGTCGCTGCCGGGCCTGTTCTCCCACCAGGACCAGCCTTCGTCGATCAGCAGATACGGAAAGCCCGCCTCAGCCGCGAAATCGGCGTAGTGCAGGTACGTCGCGGTGTTGACGCCGCCGTTGAACTCCACACCGCTCACCATCCATTTCGACCACCAGTCCCAGGTGACCTTGCCCGGCTTGATCCATGAGGTGTCGTCAATCGCACAGGGCGGGTTGCAGTTGGAAACAATCTGGCTCTCAATCAAATCTCCGGCCCGCCGACCAAGGAGGATCACGCGCCAGGGAGTCTCGAACGGTGCAGCCCGAACGACGGCCGGTTCCTTGCCTCGCGTCGACAAGCGAGTCAGCAGCATTTTGGGCGACTGCGAGCTGGTCGCGAGATACAGCCCGGCGTAGTCCTCAAGATGCGCCTCGGTGATGGCCATCCACTTGCCGCCGGACAGTTCCAACGTGATCGGCATACCAATGAGCGTCTCGCCAAGCTTCGACAGCGGACCGCTGGTGTATTTGCCCTCGTAGGAGGTTCGAAAGCCCTTCACCGGCAAGGCCCACACCTGAGGGTCTTCGGCCAAGCGAAAAGCGGTTCTCTCGCCGTCTAGCTTGTACTCCTTCGCCTCGACACGAACGCGGTAACGGAATGCAATTCCGTCGTCGTACGCCCGAACGAGGATTGTGATTGCCCGGCCGTCTGCCCCTGGCTTCGCCAAATCAACCTGCAGCAGGCGGTGGCGATCCCTGATTTGCGATGCTGTGCCACAAACCGGCGTCCAGATCTGGTCGACATCGGTGACCCTGCTGGTTGTGACCTGAAGGCCGGGCCCGATCGGATCGGAACCTGTCGGGAGCAAGCCCAGCGGGCTGTCGGATAGCAGAGGCCGGCCGTCCATCGCCAGACTGAAGGCGGGGCCGTCGGGGTTGGTTGAAAGCGAAAACGCTACCTTTCCATCCGGCGATTGAACGGTTACCGGCTCAGCGGCAACAGCTAGACAGGTCATGAAAGCCCATACGATCGCAGCATGACTCAAACGCATGTCGGGTCTCCTCTCGTTGGGTGCAGTAGACCGGCCCTAGATAGGTATGTCAACGCCGGAAGCCATGGCTGCCCGCGCGGCAAATGCGTTGTATAATGTAGGCGCTATGGCCTCCAGTGTCCCCCACAGATCGGCGCGGGCTCATACTGGTCTGCTCGCTCTGCTTGCAGGCGGCATGGCGCTGAGCCTGCCCGGTTGCCTGCTGCTGTTCACCGATTCGCCGTCGACACCGGCGGCCTTTGCGGCCGGCTGGACCACTGTGAGAATCGAACGCGCCAACGGGACTCGCTTGGCGGCCTTGCTCTACTACCCGGCATTGGCTACCGGTAGGGATGCACCCGTCGATCCGACCGGCGGACCCTACCCGGCGGTGACCTTCGGCCACGGCTGGCTGGTTCATCCGAGGCTGTACGACTCGACGCTCGACTACCTGGCTACGCAGGGGTATGTGGTGATCGCCTCGGCCTCGCAGACTCAACTGTTCCCGAGCCACCCGAAGCTCGCCGCCGACATGCGACAATGTCTCACCTACCTTGAGCAGGAAAACGTACGCGAGGACTCATTCCTGTTCGGTCTGGTCAATCCCGATCGCTTTGGCGTCGCCGGTCATTCGATGGGCGGAGGAGCGAGCCTGCTGGCCGCCGCTGCCGACGATCGCATCAAGGTGGTCGTAGCTCTGTCGCCGTCGGAAACATGGCCCGACTCCGCCATCGCCGCCGCCGCGGACATCCACGTTCCGATCTGCTACATCGTCGGCTCGCAGGACACGTTCACGCCGCTGGAGATCCACGCTCAGCCGATGTACGACAATTCCAACCCGCCCAGACAGATCCTCCTTCTCTTCGGCGGCTACCATTGCGGCTTCATCGATCCCGAGGTGCCGCTGTTCTGCGATTCGGGCACCATGGACCACCAGCTCCAACTCGACATCACCTGGGAACGGATGGTCGAGTTCTTCGATAGCTACCTGAAAGACGCCCAGGCGGCACAATCGCAACTCCAGGGTAACCTTGGGGTCCGCGACACTTCAGACGGGGAGGCGCTGCGGCTGTTTCAGAACCGCGACCGTGAGGGAGCGGCCCCCCTGTGATGTGGCCGCTTTCCGGTTTGGCCTGCCCTTGACCCGCTTGTGGGAATCGGACAAGGACCCCTCGCCGACGCTCGGGGTTCTGAAAAAGCCGCCCAAACTGTCACGGACCCGCAACCTGGCGACCGAAAGCCCGTCAGTCCTCGTGATCGCCGATGAGCGGTTATAATGGCCTCGACGATCACGCAAGCGTGCAGCATACGCGATGGGAGGCGAGAATGAATCGGCGTGAATTCCTGGTACGCAGTGCGGGGGAACTGGCGGCGGCGGCGACCACAGGCAGATTGGCGTCAAGCGCGGCAGCACAGCAGGCAACGGGGAGCAAGCTCGTGCGCCTCGGTGTTGTCGGCCTGGGCAATCGCGGTACGCACCTGCTGAGATTGGCTCTGGCCGTGCCCGGCGTGCAAGTCAAGGCGATATGCGACCTGAACGAGGACAATATCAACCGAGCCGCCGAGATCGTCCAGAAGGCTCAAGGTTCCGAACCGGCCCGTCACTCGAAGGCCCCCGACGACTACGGTGCGATGGTCAAACGCGAGGACATTGACGCGGTCCTGATCGCCACACCGACCAAGTGGCACTGCCCGATGGCCATCGAGGCAATGAAGGCCGGCAAGCACGTCGGCAGCGAGGTGCCGGCCGGGTTCCAGCTCCAGGAACTATGGGACCTGGTCAAGACCAAGGAGGCCACGGGCCGGCGATACATGCTGCTTGAGAACTATCTCTACATGCGGCACATCATGACGGTCTGGAACATGGTCCGGGCCGGCGTTTTCGGTGAACCGTACTACGCCGAGTGCGCCTATCTCCACGACTGCCGCTTCATGCTGTTCAAGGAGGATGGCTCGCTCGACTGGTGGGGTGACTGGGCTGCGAACAACTTCGGCAGCGACTATCCGACACATGCGATGGGGCCGGTCAGCAAGTGGATGGGGCTCAACGAGGGCGACCGCATGGAGTACTGCACGAGCATGATGACCGCCCCGCGGGTCCTCAAGCAATACGCGGTCAAGAAGTACGGCGCCGACAGCCCCCAAGGCAAGATCGACTGGGCGTTGGGCGAGTTTGTCTCCACTCAGATTCATACGGTCAAGGGGCGGGTGATCCGGCTCGACTACGACGTCAACTCGCCCCGGCCGGCGGTCCTGCCTTACATGATCCAGGGCACCAAGGGGCTCTACGACTCGCGTCATGGCGTGTACATCGAAGAGGAAGGCAAGGGCGAGAAGTGGGATAACTTCCAGAAACACCAGGAGCAGTACGACCACGCCTACTGGAAACGCGACGCCGAGAGCGCCCAAAAGGCCGGCCACGGCGGCGGCGATTTCTTCGCCGTGAGGGATTTCATCGAAATGGTCCGCCAGGATCGCGAACCGTGGATCGACGTGTATGATGCTGCCTCTTGGAGCGTCCTCTACTGGTGCTCCCGCGAATCGATCGCCAACCGGAGTAAGACGGTTGACGTACCTGACTTCACGAGCGGGCGATGGAAAGACGCGGACTGGCGCGCGGACAACCATCGGCCGGCGTGAAACGCGGGGGCTGGGGACTGGGGGCTTGGGGTTGGAGGCAGCGAGCCGCCGAATTGGCTCAGGCTGAGCTTGTCGAAGTCGTCCGGGCGGTGATGACCAGGCTATGACCAACTGAAAGGAACGGTGTGGCATGACAACGCGACTGATAACGTCGGTGATCATCGTGGCGGCGATTCTTGCCGGTGGCTGCACGGAGCCCCTTTTCCCGACGCAGCGACCGGCGGCGGCGCTGACCGACACTGTTCTGCCACCTCCTTCGACCAGTGGCGGCATGTCTCTGGCCAAGGCCATGGCAGACCGGCGATCGGTGCGATCATTCGCCAATAAGCCGGTGGCCATGGAACAGGTTTCGCAGTTGTGCTGGGCGGCCCAGGGCATCACCGACCAGCAGAGCGGCAAACGCACCGCACCGTCGGCCATGGCCCAATACGCCGTGAATCTCTACGTGGTCAACAAGGAAGGCTGCTACGAATACCTGCCCGGCCCGCACGCCCTGCGGTCGATGAGCGGGCCGGAAGCGATGGGCCAGCTTCGCGGCGCATGCTGGCAGCCGTCGGTCGGCTCGGCGCCGCTGTGCTTGATTATCACCATCGACGTCGAGCGGATGAAACCCCGCTGCGGCAAGATGTCCGAGCAATACAGCCTGCTGGAGGCCGGACACGTGGCTCAGAATGTGCTGCTGCAGGCCACTGCTCTTGAACTGGCGAGTGTCCCGGTGGGCGGGTTCGACGCCAATGCCGTCGGAAAGGCGATGAAGATCCCGGCTCCGCAGCGGGCGGTATACCTTCTGCCGATCGGCGTCAAAAAGTAACACGGCAGGCTTCGTTCGCCGTGGCGACCTCAACACTGCCCTACTTGCCCGCCGGGCTGGGGAAGAACAGCGTCGTCTTGATGTCCGGGTCGAAGCCGCGCCCGAACTTGACGTCGAGGACTTCCTGCATGATCACGTCGGCGGTGGTGGTGATCGGGGCGGTGCCGGCCTCAAGATGGCCGCCGTGCAGGTGCCCGTTGCTGTCCACAAAGGTGATATGCAGATGCGGCTCGATGCCGCCGTCCTCGAGTTCGCAGATCATCCCCTGGGCTCCGCAGATGGCGATCGGGCCGGTCAGTTCGATCTTCTTGGCGACCACGCCGACCGGGCTCTCCTTCGAGGGCTTGGCCACTTCGACGATGGCACGATCCACCCCGCCGATGATGACCGGAATGTAGGCCGCTTTGATCTTGTTGGCCTCGGCCAGTTCCTTGAGCCCGCCCATCAGGTCCGTTCCCGGACGAAGCCGGGCCACCACTGTCCGTCCTGCTCTGCCGACCGCACCGTAGTATGGCATGGTTACCTCACATATCGATCTCAGGTTCGAGGATTTGAGATTTCAAATCTCTGCCTCGGCCTACTATACACGACCCGCCTTCGGAGTGATATTATGACCTTGGTTTGTCTGATTCGCGAGAGGTAGCACGCATGAACACACCAGACAGAAGCCGGGCCTTTGTGGTTGACGGCACAGGCAAGGGCAGCATTCAGGAGATCCCGATTCCCAAGGTCGGCACCGGCGACGTGCTGATCCGCATGGAGGGCATCTACGGATGCGCCGGCGGCGACACCATCGTCTACAGCGGCAAGCACCCGCACTCGCTCGGCAAGTATCCGCTGATCCTGGGGCACGAGGGCGTCGGCGTGATCGCGGCCATCGGCGCAGAAGCCGCCCGCAAGCGGGGCCTCAAGGTCGGCGACCGGGTGGCCGTCGAGGTCATGATCCCCTGCGACACCGCCGGCCCGGATGCCTGCGAGCAGTGTCGGGCGGGCGAATACCAGCTCTGCGAGAAGAACCAGCAGCACGGCGTATCGATGCCTTTGTCGCTGGAGCACGGCCTGTGGGGCATGTACTCCGACTTCCTCATGGTCCACCCGCGAGCGATCACCCACCGCTTCCCAGACAATGTGGATATGGCCAACGCCGTGGCCACGGCCTTTCTGGCCAATGCGGTCCGCTGGACGGAGGTCAAGGGCAAGGTGCAGAAGGGTGAGGTGGTGGCCATCTTCGGACCGGGTCCGCAGGGCGTGGGCAGTGCGGCCGTCGCCACTTACCGTGGTGCGGTCCCTGTCCTCATCGGGCTGAGCACCGACCAGGCTCGCTTCGACATTGCCGTGGGGATCGGGGCGGTCAAGGCCGAACACATCATCCGGGCGGACAAGGAAGACGTGGTCGAGAAGGTCAAATCGCTGACCGACGGCAAAGGGTGTCACTTGGCCATCGAGTGCTCGGGAGCAGACCCGGCGGTCGGACCGTGGTTGCAGGTGCTTCGCAAGCGAGGGCGAGGCATCATCTGCGGTTATCACGGCGGCAGGGAGATCACCGTTCCGATAGACCAGATCGCCACCAAGGAACTGAGCATTCAAGGTGCCTGGGGACAGGCCGGCGGTTGGCAACTGGCCATCGAGATGCTGGGCAGGCAGGTCTTCGATTTCGCCCCCATGATCACCAACCGTTACAAGATTGACCAGTTGAACGAGGTGGTGCCGATGCTCAAGGACCCCTCCAAGATCACGATGAAGGCGCTGTTTGAGCCGCTGCCGCTGTAGAAAGCAGCCGGACGCGAATCAGCAACAGGAGGTCGGCGATGAGTGAAAAGCGACTGGATCGACGGAATGTCTTGAAGGGAGCCGTTGGTGCTGCCGTGGCCGCGGGCCTGGTGGCCAGGCGTGCGACAGGGGCAGATGAGACCGCGTCCGATCCGAGGAAGGGCCGGTCGATCCGCCTCGGGGCTCCCATATTCGTCAAGACGGAGGATCCCGAGGAACTGGCCTTGGCTCACCGCAAGGTGGGCTATCGCGCGGCCTACTGCCCGGGCGTGAAGCTCGACGACAAGGAGAGGATCAAGGCCATCCGCGACGCTTACGCCAAGCACGACGTGGTTATTGCCGAGGTCGGGCGGTGGTGCAACCTGCTGGATGCCGACCCGGCCAAGCGGAAAGCCAATCTCGAAGTGATGACCGACGGGCTGGCTTTGGCCGAGGCAATTGGGGCTCTATGTTGCGTAAACATCGCCGGCTCCTTCAGCACCGAGTCCTGGTTCGGGCCCCACCCCGACAACCTCTCGCAGAGGTTCTTCGACGCCGTGGTCGAGAACGCTCGCAAGATCATCGACTCAGTCAAGCCGAAGAAAGCCAAGCTCTGCTACGAGATGATGGGCTGGGCCCTGCCTGACAGCCCCGACTCTTATGTCCGGATGATCAAGGCGATCGATCGGCCGGCGTTCGGAGTACACCTCGACCCCTGCAATCTGGTCAATAGCCCGGAACGTTTCTACCGCAACACCGATCTGTTGAACGAGTGTTTCGACAAGCTGGGCCGCTGGATCGTGAGTTGCCACGCCAAGGATCTGGTCTGGAAAGTGGAGATGAATGTTCACTTCGTGGAAGTTCCGCCCGGGTCAGGCAAACTCGATTACGGGACGTTTCTCCGACGTCTGGCCGCCTTGGATCACGAGGTCCCTCTCATGATCGAGCACTGTGCCAACGAGGCCGAATACGCCCAGGGCCGCGAGCATATCCTGGGGCTCGGATCCAAGATTGGGGTCGACTTTGGGAATGTCTAGACGGCTCTCTGGGAGGTTTTCGGGCCTCGGCCGATGCGAGAAACCGTCTCGGACGCCCGGGGGGCCTCGCAACGGCCTCCAGCAAGCTGCAGGTCAGTCTCGGCCTTGGCGACGGGCTCCTAGTGCAAATCGCGACGAAAGACGTTATAAGAAGGACTTCTGAGGGACCGGCGTTCGCCCTGGACGGCCGGGCCAAGTGGCCTAGACGCCGACCAACCAGCAAGAGACACCCGTCCGGGGCGGTGATGACGACGCGGTGAGAACATGAAGATTCTGGCTCTTGAACCTTACCACGGCGGGAGTCACAAGGCTTTCCTCAGTGGCTGGTCCTCCAACAGCCGGCATGAGTGGACGGTGTTGGGACTGCCGGCCTACAAGTGGAAGTGGCGCATGCGCCACGCCGCCATCACCTTCTCCGACCAGGTGAACCAGCTTCTCAAGTCGGGCGCAAGTTGGGATCTGGTCTACTGTTCCGACATGCTCAACCTCGCCGAGCTTCTTGGCCTCCTCCCGCCGGAAATGCGGCATACGCCGACGCTGGCATACTTCCATGAGAACCAACTGACCTACCCGGTCCGGTTCGAGACGGACCGGGATTTCCACTACATCCTGAGCAATGTTGTGACCGCTCTGGCAGCCAAGCGAGTGTGGTTCAACTCGGCGTACCATCGTGATTCATTCCTGGAAGGCTTGCCGGCATTCCTCAAGCGGATGCCCGACTACCAGCCGTTCGACGCCGTGGATCGTATCCGAGCCAAGAGCGATATCCGCCCGCAAGGCGTCCAGGAGTTCCCCAAGCGGATCGAGCGGATGCCGGGGCCATTGCGGATCCTCTGGGCCGCCCGCTGGGAACACGACAAGAACCCCGACGCGTTCTTCCTGGCGATCAAGTCCCTCAAACTCGCCGGCGTGGATTTCCGCGTCAGCGTCATCGGCGAACAGTTCCGCGAACGACCGCCGATCTTCGATTGGGCCCGGCAGTACTTCTTCCACCACATCGATCGTTGGGGCTTCCAGGAATCGCGACAGGATTACGAGGAAGCACTGATGGAGGCTGACGTCTTCGTCTCGACGGCCAACCATGAGTTCTTCGGCATCACCGCGGCCGAGGCCATCGCGGCCGGAGCCTACCCCCTCCTGCCCCAACGACTGGCTTATCCCGAGATCCTCGATCCCAAGGTTGCCGGCGACGTCTCATGTTTCTTTTATGAGAGGGAAGCCGAGGGCTTAGCCGAGAGGTTGGGCCAACTGGCCGAATGCCTCAACAAGGGTGACCTCTGGCAGGGCGACCCCGAGCGGGCCAAGCGAGCCACCGCCCGGTTTTCCTGGAGCAAGCTGGCCCCGATTCTGGACGAAGCGATCGAATCAGTCTGAGCGGTCGGCAATCGGCGCATGAAAACGGCCGGGATGACCCGGCCGCCTCCTCCTCGTCTCGCTCTCGGTTACTCCACGTGGTATGCGAACTCCTGAGCCCAGTAGTTGCGTCCGGTGATCGGATCTCTGAAGTGGCCCAGGCCCACGTACACGTAGTTGGGTTCCAGCATATTCAGTTGGTGCGACGGGCTGTTATCCCACGCCCGCATGGCAGCCGCGACCGTGCGCTGCCCGGCCGCAAGGTTCTCACCTACGTACCTGTGGCAGAAACCAAGCTCCATCGCCCGGTCGCCCGGTTCGAGTCCCTCGGGCGTGACATGGGCGAAGTAGCCTCGCTCGTACATATCCAGCAGATGAGCGTCAGCCGCCGCCTCCAGGCGTTTGCTGTAGATCAACGGCGACAGCCCGTGGTTGACGCGGTAGTCATTCAGTGCATCAAACATCCAGGCTTGCAGTGTCGTTGCCGGGTCACCCGGATCGAAGCATGGTTCTTGAGGATCCAGATTATCGGCAGCGTCAGCGACGTCGTCCTCAAGATGCAGAAGACCAAGTAGATCCCGCATCCTGGGGTCGCTGGGCGCGCTGGGCAGAACGCCGCCATTGCAGCCAACCACGGCCGCGAGAATCAGGGCGGCAAGAGCCGAAACAGGATGTCGCCACTCGCTACGCATCGTGCTGTTGTCCGAAAAGTGCCGGCGAATTGCACTTTGTGGATCATATCACGACGGTGGCGGCGAAGTCATCAGGCCGGTCACAAGAATTGAGAAAAATGCCCTTGGCAGTGCCACCTATCGGCAGATTATTGGAGGCTATTGGTTATAGGACTCAATGGCAAGTTTGCCTATTTTCTCCGGATTGACTCGATTACCACCGACTCAGCCGGGATCTCGCCAAAAGCTCCGCCGCGGTTCTCGGTTCTTAGTGCACCGATCTTGTCGGCAACGTCCATTCCTTCGATCACCCGGCCGAAGACGCAATAGCCCGCACCCATCTTGTCGAGCATCGAGTCGTCTTTCAGGTTGATGTAGAACTGACTGGTGGCCGAGTTTGGAGCGTTGGTGCGGGCCATCGCGATGGTGCCGCGAATGTTGCTGCGACCCTTCTTCGATTCGTTGATGATGGGTGGTCGCGTCGGCTTCTCATTGAGGCTCTCGCTGAAACCGCCGCCCTGGACAACGTGGATGTTCCCCTTGGCAATGCGGTGAATGATCGTGCCATCGTAGAACTTGTCGTCAACGTATTGCAGGAAGTTCTTGACCGTGACGGGCGTGCGGTCATCATCCAGCTCGATCACCATGTCGCCCATGTTGGTCTTGATCACCACCTGGGTGTTAGCCGGTTTCGAGGTGGGCTCCGGAGCCTTGGGCGCCGGCTTATAGGTCGGCGGCGCTGTCGATGAGGAATCGGTCTCATCTTTGGATGAATTGCAGGCCGGCAAGCTCACGACAGACAAGGCTAGAAGGAACAGTCCGACAGTGCGTATTCTCATCTCAAGACCTCCATCAAAGCGCGGATACAACCGCGGGGTGCCATCATAACGCCGGAGCGGGATCGTGTCATCGGCCGGGCGTGGCCGAGGCTCGCAGATAGGTATCACCCCAGTTGGCATGCAGTTGACCCTCGCTGTCGTCAACCTTGATCACGGCCAGCGTCAGTGTCCGGCATCCATTGACCGGCACGTTGAACCGCTGCGGCGCCTCGCCGACGGCCAGCGGCTCACTGCTGAAAAGAGGGTGGTCGTCGGCGAGGATCTCGAATCTGGCCCGACCCTTGGAGGTCGTGGTATCATCGATGCCCACTTCCCCGCTGAAGCGGTCGTATCCCTTGCCGAGAAAGTAGTCAATGCGGCTGCCCGGCACGGTGCCCAAGCCCCGGTGATAGCGCCGTCCGGCCATCCGCAGCGGGTTGCCGCCGGCGCTGCGATTAGCGGTCGGGGGAGGGCCCTGCTGCGCGGAGAGCGGCGCAAGCTGCGTCAGATATGCGTCGGCGGGAATGGGTGTTCGATGCACGCCCTGCGGCAGCGGCTGTGATTCTCGCCCCGCCCAGTCGACCGACCGGACCGTGTAGGAATACGAGGTGTCATAAACGACATCGCTATCCTGATACTCGTTCTCCGAACCCGCGACGGTTGCCAACGGCCTGCCATCACGGTAGATGCGATAGCGAGTCGGCCGCCGTTCTCCGGTGTCCCACGACAACAAAACGCCGCGGGTGTTCTGTTGAGAAGACATTCGTGCCGGAGGCGGCGGGGGCAGCGGCGGCAACACGGCTTTTCGAAATTGGATGTTCCAGGCAACGGTCTGTTCGATGTCGCTTTCAAGCGTAATAATGCGCAGCGGCCCGTCAGATCGAATCAACAGGGACGCCGCTGCTGCGTCCACCGATGTGATCTCAAGCGACTTCTGGTCGACCGGCAGCAGGATCCGCAACTCATACGGGTCGCCCGAACCCAGGACGCTCTTGCCGCTGAGCTTCATTGACTGCGGGTCGTAAGCAACCGCGGCCAAGTCCGGCAGGCCCTGCGTCAAATGACGATTGGTGCTGACGACGGACGGCTCATCCGGCCGCACGTCGCGTATGCACAAAAGACGACAATCGCCGGCGGGGATGTCAACCTCAAAAACGCCGTCCGCGACCGCCACCAGTTGCTGGTGCCAGAAGTCGTAAACGGCTGAGCGGCTCTGGGCAGGTGGCGAGATGCCAAGGGTCTCAAGACTGACGATCTCCGTTGTCGCGACCGCCGAGGGGTTGCTCAGAACCAGTACATTCCATTGCTCGGGCGGACGGCTGATCGCAAGGTTCCACGTTGTTGCATTGATGGTGCGATCGACATGGCGAACCGCCTGCAAGGGATGAATCCGACGAAGGAGTTCGACACGGTCGGCCGGAAGGCGCTTCAGGGCGTCTGTCAGCCAAGCCATGCCGCTCATATCAGCGGACGGAGCGACGGCCCACTCGCTCACCAGCCGCCGCGCCTCCCTCAGCGGGACCGGCGGTGCCAGCCGCTCGATGGAAGGTGGGGGCGTCAGGGCACCTGCCTTCTCCATGGTGGAGGCCTGAAGCTGAAGTCGTAGAAGAACAACCCTCTTGTTGGTCGTGGCGCCAGTCCGGGCCCTCATCAGATAGCCGCCGAGAGACGACTCGATAGCGACGTTACCCGCGTACGTCACATAGGTTCCACCCGCACTGTCGCGGAGGCTGTCAAACAAGAGCCGCGTCGCGGGGCCGATCGCCGCCTGTGTTGCGTGTGGGCCTTCAGGCAAACGATATCGCGCCGGCTGAACTCCGCCTGGCAGCTTGGCTGTCAGACTCAGTTGCGGCAATCTGCTTCTGGACTCAGCGGCAATAATCACCTGTCGGCCATTGTCTCGAGAAACCACCCGGCACGTCATCTCCGGAGCACCGCTTGCGGCGGCATCCAAGGGGTAGGAGACGACCATGTCGTCCACCAGCTCGCCGACGGACGGGCTCGGCGAGAGAGGTTGAGGCACAATAGCATGATCGATTGACCTGCGAGGCATGTGCGCCGTCACCCCGGTGAGGTAGAGAACATCACGATCGCCCAGACGGATGGCCACACCGGGCGAGGCTGCTTCAGATTGAGTGGCGACCGGGCTCGTCGCCGGCTGAGTGGTGTCGGCCGACGACGTGGCGACGACGTCAGGCTGCGGGCCGGCACAACCCGCGATCAGAATCGCCAGAGCCAGCAGAATCAGCCGCACGACGCTCATACCTCCGCTCGCAGGATACGCTCTGCACAAGCAGCCTGTAAACGAGTGCTGATACCTTATCTTCCTCGGATACCGAAGCCCTGTCTGCCCGTCACCCCTTGTCTGACCCCGGCCATCAGCCGCATCAACGACTCCTGGCTGGCCTCCGCCCGCGACAGCTCGCCCATCTGCCGCCCTTCGCGAAGCACAGTGATTCGCGTGCTGAGATTGAGCACCTCTGGCAATTCGGAGGAGATCAGCAGAATCGCCGCGCCCTCACGAGCCAGATCGTCGATCAGAGCATGGATCTCGGCTTTCGCTCCAACGTCCACGCCTCGCGTCGGTTCGTCGAGCAGCAGGATTCCGCACTCGCTCGCCAGCCACTTGGCCATCGCGATCTTCTGCTGGTTGCCGCCCGAGAGCGACCAGACGGGCGCATCCATGTGAGGCGTGCGGACGCGCAGCCGATCGAAGTAGCGGCGGGTCAGAGCCTTCTCCCGGCCGCTACGCACGAAACCCGCGATGCTGAGGCGATTGAGAATCGGCAGCGACAGGTTGGCCCGACCGCCCATCGAGAGCACCAGACCCTGGGTCTTGCGATCTTCGGGCAGAAACCCCACGCCAAGAGCCATCGCCTGACGGGGTGAACCGATGTGCACGGGGCGGCCGTCGATGAAGATTCGGCCGGTGGCCTTGGGGTCCAAGCCGAACACGGCCTGGGCAATTTCGCTTCGGCCGGCTCCTACCAAGCCTGCTAACCCGACCACCTCGCCGGCCCGCACGTTCAGATTGATGTTCTCGAATCTGCCCGGCGAGCTGAGGCTTTCGAGCCGCAGCCGTTCGGCCCCCGGCCTCGAGTCGAGGTGCGCGGGGAAGTATTGTTCCACCGGCCGGCCGATCATCCGCTGGACGATCTTGTCCATGGTCATGTCGGAAACGTCGGCGGTTTCGATGTGCTGCCCGTCGCGGAGCACCGTCACCCGGTCGCAGAGCCTGAACACCTCTTCCAACCGGTGAGACACGTAAACCAGTGTGACACCACCCGCCTTGAGCTTGTCGATCAACTCGAACAACCGCTCGGTCTCGGCGAGCGCCAGCGAGCTGGTGGGCTCATCCATGACGATGATCCGGGGCCCCGTTCCCACCGCCCCGGCGATCTGCACCATCTGCTCCTGCCCGGTGGACAACGAATCGATCGGCTGGTCCACGTCGAGATCGGCCCCGATCTCGGCCAGCATCGCCCGGGCCCGCGAGCGCATCTCCCGGCGACTGAGAAGCCCGAACCGGGTCGGCAGGTCGCCCAGGCAGAGATTCTCGGCCACGCTCAGGTTCGGGCAAAAACACAGCTCCTGATGCACCATGCCGATACCCGTCCTGACCGCATCCAGCGGAGAGACAAACTGCACCGGACGCCCGTCCAGGTTTATGATTCCCTCGCTGGGAGCGTGAATGCCGGCAATGATCTTCCCGAGCGTCGACTTGCCCGCGCCGTTCTCACCCACCAGCGCGTGGCAATGGCCCGTGCGGATGTCGAAGCTGACATTCCGCAGGGCGGTCACTCCGGCAAAGAACTTGGAGATGCCCTGGAACCTCAGGATCGGTTGTGTGGTTTGGGCTACCATGCTTGGCGGAGGCCCCTTCTCGGCGTTACGGTGCAGGCTCGCCTCAATCCCGAACGGCCGGCCTCGGATTGATTCAACCCGCCGACACACGGGCTGCCTGGCCAGTATGTCCAAATCTGCACAGGCAGAGTATACCGGGGTTCGCAAGAACCCCCAAGACGAGAAAGAAAACGAATCGCTGACCGTTCTGACCGGCTTTCAGAAGCCCGACCCTGGTGCGCCGTGGCGACCGTCAGGGAAGGGCAGCTTTCAGAATCGCGACCCTGGTTCCCCGAGGCGACCGGACTTGTCCTGCGTCGCCTGCTGACGAAGCCGGAAGGGAGGAGCACATCAGGAGCCGCCAAGAAGCTCAAAAGGTACAAGACCGAAACCAGATCGGCAACGCTGCCTCCGTGCCCCTATGCGCCCACTGCGGTGAGACGCCCCCCCCTGCCCGCTCTCTGCTGATCGCTGACCGCGCCTGACAACCACAAACGCCGAGGACACGGAGGAAGACGCCGAGATGGCTTGGAAGATCAACCCGATCTGCTTACACTCTTTTAACTGGCTTATTCTGGTATTCGAAATGGCTTCTGACCATTTTTGCGATCAGGGCTGGACCACCGCTACGGTCCCGACGCTTTCGCGGCGGGTGTCGTTGTCGGTGTTTTGTTGGCGGGTCCGGAATCCAGCATTGCCCCACGCTCGATTTGCCATAAAAGGCAATTAATGTAAATAGACAGTTTTAAACATCATTCACAACCCCTCGACCCGGTGCTGCACGTCGTCTTCCGCCGTGACGGGAGGGCATTCGGACTGATCCGTGATACACATGTCCTCATAGCAGAAATTGAATTCCCTGGCGGCTTGTCGAAAAGCAGCATCCACTTCGGGCGGCATCGCGGCATCGGACGGTTCGGGTACGCGGGTCATGACATTCACCCCGGCGTACTCGCCGACAGGAGTTGAGCCGCAATAGGTGTACATCATCCAATCCGGATCAGGTCTGGAAAGGATGTACCAGCGTTCATGCTGAGGTTGGAGAGGTGGATTAATGTAGAAAACTTCAAGCAAGCCCGGTTCCTGGTCGCTGAGCCTGGGCTTCCCGATCAGGTGAACAGCTCCCTTTTCGTTGCAGCTTCCGTTTTCCGCGGGAGCACAGAAGGACGTGTGATACCACCACTGTTGCGCGTTATAGACCCAGGAACTCGATCTGCAGGGAAGGGCATCGTAGCCGCCTTCCCAATTCGATCCTGGAACACCACAGTTGAGGCCCCGAATCTCCAGCCATGTTCCCTCGATCTCGTCAAGGCTCTCGAGAATATGTACTTTGTGAATGTTCTCGCTGGTGACCAGGCATTGGCCATCCGTGCCCTCAGGCAAGGTTGGTAAACAACCGTTGTGGGCGAAGCATTGAACCAGGAGACTGTATATCCCGCTCTCTTCTCCTTGAGCGAGCTGACAGAACAGGTGGCAGGCTTGTTGCTGACTCTGTGCTCCTGCCGAACCGCACTCCGCGTTGCATGCGAGTGTTTCACGGCAAGCAGGTTCCAACATGCAAAGAATCATCGGTAACGTGCATTCCGTCACGCCACACATGAGCACTTCGAGGTCCGAGTTCGCGGCATTGTCGTTGTTGGGCAGAACGGCGCAGCCTGGAGTCAAAGCCGGAATAAGAAGAACAGAAATGGCAAGATGTATTCTGTTCACTTCTGCACCATTCACGCTTCTGCTAGAATTCGGGCTCAGGAGGAAACAGTGAATCTCGATTCGCCATGAGTTCCTCACAGGTGTCGACATCGGCGGGAACGGGAACAAGGATGATCGGATTCAGGCCGGGATCGCGCCGCTGGGGCGGGTTGCTGGGCGTGTCCAGAATCGCGAGAGATGCCCCGATCACGAGCTGCTCCGAGTCGTCGATGACGTTGCCCCACAGACTGCCATCGGAGTAGAGCGTCAAGTCGTTCTGGAATATCTCGCGCCGAGCGATATAGATCTCCCCCTCGATGAGTCCGAACAACCTCACGACCACGGTCACGCCCGGCTTCCCGTCGTTGTCGTCGTCGCTTATCAGGGGATCGTTGCGGTCCATTGAAAGCGGCTCGTTCGGGTCACCTTCAATCCCGTTAAGCGTCGGCGTGGCGGGACGGTAGAGTTTCCATGCGCCATTCTCCTCATAAACATCGACGATTGCGCCAGGAGGCTGAATGGCCTGTGTGGCTGCATCCGAGAAGATCGTGTCGAAGGGCTGATTGGCGATGTACTCGGCATGGCAGAAGCGGTCGTAAGCGACAAGCTCCTCAGCTTCGATGACCAGATCCGTGTAGCCATACGAGACGATAAACGCGGATAGCGGGCCATTGGCCGTCTCGCCCTCGTAGGCGACGATGTCGTAGTGGGCATAGTGTCCCGCCATGGCCGCCATGGCCTCTTCCTTGCTCGCGGGCGCGACCCAATTCGGATCGTTGGCGGGTGTTTCATACAGCGGGCTTTCCGGCCAGGGCAGCGGACTGGAACACCCAGTCGGATTCGAACATCCAACAAAAAGAAGGCAACTGGCAACCACTGCGGCACGTGTCAATACTGGACGAACCGATGTCAACATCTCAGACTCCTTGTTGGGCAATAACCGGCTCGTGGACTTCAAGCGATTATAGCGTGTTCGGTAGCCTGTCCACATATACGCGGCTCATAGGGACGAATGCCGCAAGGTTGGGAGACCATCACCATCGATCAGGACCTTGAACGGCCATTCCTCCGCGTGAATCTGCCCCATCCTGTTACCAAACCGCCCCAAGCCTTGACGACGGGATTATAGCCGACAACGAGGCGGCTGCCCTCCGTGAATGGTTGGTCTGCAACCGGCACCCCCGGGCCCGTCGAACAGGCCTCGAATAGAGCCAAGTCGCCCTGATCGACATCATCATCCCCATCGAGACGAGCGAACCAGCATCTCGATTCGGCCTGCGGTGTGTTTGACCCGCTGAGACAAGCCTGGAGATACCCAAAATCGCTCTGGTCGATGTCCCCGTCCAGGTCGAAGTCGGCGCGTCGGTGAGGCCTGAGGTGGCGATTAAGGAATCTCACCGTTATGGGGCGCAGATCTTCCTGCGGGGGCGTGAGACTAAAATAGTGGTAGGCTCCCTGAACGGGGTGTAGTAGATTCTCCACACCTTGATCGTCCAGGAGCGACGCCAATTCCTCCGACTGGCTGATCGGAACCAGATCATCGGCCGTACCGTGCAGGAACAACACAGGGCTGGTCACAGACGGTGCCGGGGTCAATTCTTGCGGGCAGTGCTGGGCTGAAATCTTGACTCCTGACACTCCCACAGTGCCGGAGTCAAGAATTGACGCCGAGTGCAGGTGCCGGCCATCGTCTCACAAGTTGCGCTGCCGGCCCTTGACCGACGTGCGAGGGGCGGTCGGGAGCGGGAAGGCACGGTGACGTCGCCGCGAGTCGATGGTCGGCCATTCCACCCTTCTCGGGACGGACAGCATTCGCGTCGAATCGAACCGTCTTCGGCAACACATCCCCCAGACTCACAGGATTCCAATGTCAACAGCTTGCCGATCTTCACTGGACTGGGTTGCCCAGGTTTGGCTTCCTCTGGCGCGAGGAATCTGTCAGCCCCTCGACCACGCTCGGGACAAGCGATCAGGACTCACCCAGCGATTGGTCAGACGAGCCAGCGGGGGGGGAAGGAAGAAGGCAGCGAGGCAGCGGGGAGATCGTCACTCCAGCACGAGTTGGAGGGCCGTCGCGAAGATTGATTCGACGCTTGGGAGGGCGGCAGATTCGGCGGGCTTTGAGGCGGGGATTGCACAGGGGGAGGCGTGGACGCGCCGGGCCTTGAGCGACGGAATGCGGCGGTCTTCTGCCAGCTTTGCGATCAGTTCGCTGCCGAAGCCGGCAAAGCTCTGGCCTTCCTCGATCACCAGAATGCGCCCGGTTCGGGCCACCGATTCGACGATCGGCTCGATGTCCAGGGGGTAGAGTTGGGTGGGAATCAACAGGTCACAGGCGACATCCTCGCCGATCAACGACTCGATGGCGGCCTCGGCCATCGGCACGAGCCCGCCGTAGGCCACGACCGTCAACGAGGGCTCGCTTTCGGAGGCGATTCGAATAGTCGGGAAGTCGGTCGCAGTCGCGCTGATGACCGATCCGGCCGGGGCCTCGGGGTTGGTCCGCTGGCCGTAGAGCATCTTGTTCTCGATGACCAGCGTGGGTCGATCGATGGTCTCTAAGAGCCTGCGATACATAGCGCCGGGACAATACCGGGTATGAATGGCCAGGACGCGTGTGCCGGGCAGACCCAGCAGATGCTTTTCCAGCGATTGGCTGTGTGTCGGTCCGTAACCGCGGTATCCGCCCATTGGCGTTCGGATGATGATCGGTACCTGCACCTGCCCGTTGTACATGTCAGGGAACTTGGCGGCCTGGTTGATGATCTGATCGGCGGCCAACATGATGAAATCACCAAACATGATCTCGACGATCGGCCTCAAGCCCGCCATCGCCAGGCCGTTGCCGATGCCCACGATGGCCGCCTCGCTGATCGGCGTGTTGCGAACGCGATTGCCGTACTTGCTGTTCAATCCCGCAGTGACCTTGAACGCCCCGCCATACGGGTCGCAGAGATCTTCGCCCATGAGGATGATCCGGTCGTCCTCGGCCATCGACTGATCCAGCGAGCTGCGGATTGCATCGACGATACGCTGCGGGCGGAAGTCGAGGGGGCGCCATTCGACGGCCTCGGCTTCAGTCGGATCCGGCTGGCCGGCGGGCTGCGTGGGCTGAGCCTGCTCGGCGAGTCGAACGGCCTCGTCGAGTCGCCGGTCGATTCTCTCGATCAGATTCAGGACCGGCTCGGAAGGATCGTTGAGCAGGCGGTTGAGCGTATCGGTCTCGGCAAAGGCTTGGACCTCCTCGATCTCGCGGGTGTCGTCGCCTTTGGAGTGGGCCTTCAGCCGGTAGGTGCGAACGTGCAGCAGCACGGGGTGCCGCGTCTGGCGAACATGACGAACCGCGGCAGACGCGACGTTGACCAACTCGGATGGATTCCAGGTATCCGCCGATCGTACGTCGATGCCGAACGCGTATGCCCGACCCTTGATCGAACCCGAAAGCGTCTCATCCTGGCAGGTCGATTGAGAGACGCCATTGTCCTCCAGAACGAACAGCAAAGGCAGCGACCATTTCGCGGCGATGTTCATCGTTTCGTAGACGACGCCTTGTCCGAGCGTTCCATCGCCGATGAAGACCACGGCGATATTGCTGCCGCCGTCGAGTCGCCGGGCCATTGCCAGGCCGGCCGCAACCGGCACGATTCCACCCTGAATGCCGTTGGAGAAGAACCCATCCTTGCACAGGTGTTGGCTGCCACCCTTGCCGCCGCAGACGCCGGTGCTGCGTCCCATGATCTCGGCGATCAGCCCCTCGATGTCGCCGGTCCACGCAAGGTAATGTCCGTGGCAGCGGTGGTTGCTGAAAACGAAGTCGCCTTTCTTGAGCGCATCAGCGACCGCGACGCCCGTCCATTCCTGCCCGATGCAGGTGTGCACGGTGCCCGAGAGCTTGCCGTCGGCGAACAGCTTGAGCAGGCGTTCCTCGGTTCGGCGGATGGTCAGGGCCTTGGCGAGCAGTCGTGGCCGGACACCGAGTTCTCTTCCGAGCACGTCGTCATCCCCGGCGGACTGGTCGTGGTCTGTTTGCCCCAGGAGATTCGCCGGAATGACCCAGGGGCGTGCATCGTTGGGACCGTGTGATGTGACAACGCCATGACCCGCGCGAGCGGATAGATGATGAACGGCGGGAGCTTGCCGACGGCGAGCCGCCCGTTTTCGCTGGGCCTGGATGAAAGTCATGCCACAATTATCGGAAACTCCAAGGGCGTACTGAGGTGCCGGTTGTGTTTTGGAGCCGGGGCGCGCAGGAGGTTTTCCACGTCCGATAATAGGCACGGCGTCAAACCCACGAGTTTTGCCCAGATAGCGATAGGGCTGTATCGTGAAGGCCATGACACATGAGACAAGGCTGGCAGTGTTGGGGCTGATGATACTGGCTCTCGCAGACCCAGCGATGGGTGGACAAGTGGGGCGAGTGGTAGTGACTGTGCGAGAGGCCGACGGGGATGGGCTGCTGCCTTGCCGAGCCTGGGTGGACTTTGAGGGCAAGCGTCACTTCCAGCCCGCTGACGCGTCCTGCACGCCTTATCCCAGAGATCGGAGCTTCTCGTGCGAGGGGCGGTTCGAGATCGAGGTTCCGGCGGGCCGGGCGACGATCCACGTGGAGCGTGGCAAGGAATATCCGCCGGTGGAGGCTGCGGTCGATGTGAAGCCGGGCGTTGTGACCCCGACCGAGATTCGCCTGACCCGATGGGTGAACATGCGTCAGGAGGGCTGGTACTCCTCCGATATGCACGTACACTTCGGGGCTGACCGCCTGGAGGTGCTCAAGCAACTGGCTCGGGCCGATGACGTGAATTGGCTGCCGGTGTTCTCGTACTGGAACGATTTCCACGAGAAGTGGCCGGCCTGGCCGCACGGGTCGAGCGTCTCTGCCGGGGACGGGTACCTGGTTACGCTGGCCAACGAGGAGATCGAGCGGATCGGCGGTGATCCTTATCACTCGGTGGGGGCGATCTTCATCTTCGGGATCGAGAAGCCCGTGTACGTGCAGCGCCACGACAAGCATTATCCCTGCGACGCCGCTTTGGCGAAGATCGCCAAACGTACCACGCCGAGTTGCGTGATCGATACCGACAAGCCGCTCTGGGCCGAGAACGTCGTCACGATGGGCCTGGGTTTGTTTGACTCGGTGCAGGTCTGCCACAACCACTATCATCGAGACCACGACCTACCGATGGGTTGGGGGATGATTGGAGCCGAGATTGAAGATGAGGCGCGCGACTGGGGTTCGGACGAACTGATGATCCGTACGAACATGATCTACTACCGCTGGCTCAACTGCGGCTTTCGCCTGGCGGTGAGCGGTGGGGCGGCGATGGGCGTCATGCCGGTGCCGCTGGGCCATAGTCGGACCTACGCGAAGCTGGACGGCCCGCTGACCGAGGCGAACTATCTGAAAGCGCTCCAGGCCGGTCGCACCTTCGCCACCAGCGGCCCGATGCTGACCATGACTGTGGATGGCCATGAGGTCGGCGATGTGATCTCGCGGCAGAGTTCGACGGCGTCTCCGCTCAAGGTTCGGGTTCAGCTTCGGAGCGTCGAGCCGATTGACTCGCTCGAACTGGTGCATGACGGACGAGTCATCCGCCAGATAAGTCTTGCCGGCCAGTCGGTATCGCCGGTTCTTGATCGCAGGCTGGAAGGAAACCTGACACCGCAGCGCAGCGGATGGGTGGCTGCCCGCGCCGTCTACCGCGCCCCGACCGGGCGGTTGCGTCAGGCCCACACCAGTCCGGTGTACCTTTTGATCGACGGCAAGCCCATCGCGTACCGCCGCGACGCCGAGTACATGATTCGCTGGATCAATCGGATCACCGACGTCAGCAATGAGCCGAATCGCTACGAGCGGCCGTCCGACCAGGCCGAATCTCAGGCCCTCTTTCTGGAGGCCCGGGCGGTCTACGAGCGGATTGCAGCGACGGCGAGGCAGGCCTGGGGAGACTAGCGACACTGCATTCCGGTAACGCAGAATTTTTTCCAGGATTTGCCTTGAGATTGCCCAAAGTCATAGTACATTTATTCCGACAATCAGGAGTATCGCGGGGAGAGTGTAGATGGCAACCGGATGTGTGGTTCATCTTCATCTGCATCTTCACCGGTCCATGCTCCAGCACGAGCGGACAGGTGGGAGGGGAATCGGGGGACACCATACATATTTGGGTGAGACAATGAGCTCTTTTCCAGGGCACATGACGAGGATCGGCTCGGTGCAATAGGTAAGATGTCCCCCGAATCCACTGAGGCGCTGGAGCAGGAATTCCTTGCGCAAATTGGCGAAGGCAGGATCTGGGTCCGTTCGGCAGTTGTCGTGGGCGTGACTTACCTGACGGCCGGGGCGGCGGCGCCGGTGGCCGGAGGGCTTGTCGCGGGGGCGGGAGTGAGCGGCACCCTCGGGACTGCGGCGACGGGATTCGTGACCTGGAGTACCGCAGGCTGGACAGGCTCGCTGACTGCCGATCTAATGACCGGCACGCCGTTCGAGGAGACTTGGCTCAATAGCGGGGATGCGTGGCTATGGACCGGCGATGCTGGGATGGCATTCGAAGTAGGCGTGAGCTACTTCGCGAAACCGGGGGCGGGAACGGTAGGCGCGCAGGAATTGACGTTCCCCGACGACCCTGCTAACCTGCTGCCAACGGTTCCGCGAAATGCAAAAGGCCAGATACAGCCGAGCGTGTACATACGAATTCGGCCAGAACAGCACGCTGTCAAACCGGGTGAGACATTCGCTCCCCGGCATCATGGCCCGCACTATCATGTGGAGATACGCATCGACCCGAGCAAGAGTTGGAACAACGCAAACAACGTAACAAAGCTGAAACCACCGGGTTATGCCCCTGGCGAGGGTACTGGCTTTGTGCCAGGAGAACGTTTCCCAGGATGCGTTGAGGGAACACCATGACACAGCTCTGCGACTGCCCGTTTGGCTTTGAAGACGGACATGTTGTCAGCTACCGTGCTGAGGGCGGACGTCTGTTTGTGCAGTTTGAGTTCTGGAGCGAGCGCCGCGGCATCCTGGTGTTTGAAGGACTGGTGGGTATGCACGATGAAGGCGCAACTGGTGTCACCGTTGGTTCAGTCTGTGAGCTATTGTCTTCCGAGCTTATCACCTCGTTGGCCCGGCGCCATTTCGAGATCCCTCCAGAAAACACAGGATGGAGGCATTTCCGTTTTCTCGACCTGAACGATGGAGCAATGTTCGAAGTTGTAGCGAGTTCGTGCTCCTTTGAAGAAGGGCAAAACGCAGAAAACGGAACGTGAAACGTAACTGTTTATTGTCCGTGCCAATATTTTTTTGAACAGGAGACCAGTATTTTATGGGAATCGGGGGACACCATACATATTTGGGTGAGACAAGAGCTCTTTTCCAGGGCACATGACGAGGATCGGCTCGGTGCAATAGGTAAGATGTCCCCCGAATCCACCACGTGGGGGAGGCGGGAAAGGGCCACGTGGCGAGCATATCCCGTTCTGTGAAGACTAATGGGCACAGAGGTACTACAGCCGTGATCTCGATAGAAAACAACAGCGATCTGCTGAGCTTTCTGGAGCGAGTAGATTCCTTCCACGACGCTATTATCCGCCATTGTATCTTACTTGCGCGCGGACATGTTGACTCCCAACGATGCATGCACCAGGATCTGGGTCCTTTCGACGCAATGGTCTTGGTGCAGACCCAGTTCGCAGACTTGCCGGGTGTCGAGATAGCGTTTGACGGAGTCACGAGGTTCTCCATAGGACAGCCTGCGGACTTGGAACCGCAGGGCATCGTGCAGGGCGACGAGATTCGATTCAGCTTTGCTGGTTCGCTGGAGCCAATACCAGACGTGATCGCGGCAGGAATGAGATATCGATTGCTTGACGCCAGCTGTCTCGGACCAGAAGCGAGATGCAGCGAGCCCCCGGGGACGGGACAGGTATCAGAATGATGCTTTTGGCACGGCTAGCCCGGCGTGGCGATCTGGGGTCAGTAGCGCTCTAGGGTCAGATCGGGTTTAGCTACTAGCAGGTCATACTGGGGTCAGAGGTCATACGGGGGCGGGAGTGAGCGGCACTCTCGGGACTGCGGCGACGGGATTCGTGACCTGGAGTACCGCAGGCTGGACAGGCTCGCTGACTGCCGATCTAATGACCGGCACGCCGTTCGAGGAGACTTGGCTCAATAGCGGGGATGCGTGGCTATGGACCGGCGATGCTGGGATGGCATTCGAAGTAGGCATGAGCTACTTCGCACAGCCAGCGGCGGAGACGACACCCGTACCAAAGGGAGGGCCCAAGCCTGCCGCGAACTTTCACACCCCGGCGAATCCGCCGCAGGCTCCGATAATCCCCGACGGGTATGTGGCAATGCCAGGCACCAAGGGAGGAACGGTTTACCGGGTGCCCGGAACCACCGGCAACGCGAATACTGTTCGTTCGTGTCATGCCAGCGACCAAACAATATCCGAATGGCTACTGGCGTCAGTACAACTCGTTTGGTCAACCGATCAACCCGGCCACAGGGAAGCCGGGGCCAGCTTGTGAAACACATGTCCCTTTGCCCCCAGGCACATGAGGAAGGGCGACCATGTACGGGATTCCGGACGACATCGACTGGTCTTTTCTAGTAGGCAAGGAACTGTTGCAGGCCTGTATCGGGCTGCACCAGATGCAACTCAGGTTCGATGATGACATTCTCTTGAGCATCGAGGGCGATTTTGACCACTTCCGTGGCGAAGGAACCTCTTTGGCCGGAGTTCGAGAATTGCCCCAAAAAGCGGCGACCCTTCTCTCGCTCCTGGGCCTCAAGGTAGCCACTGTGCGAAGGCGGGGGAGGAAGACACTGGCCCTGGAGTTCTCAAGTGGAGAGACCCTCTGGATTCACGATAGCAATGAGTCCTGCGAGTCGTTCCAGGTAATCGCACGAGGGAAGGAGATAATCGTCTAATCGTGAATCGGAAAGGGCAAGAAAACTTGAGTGCCCGCAGATCACGCAGATTGACGCGGATGAAGTAGGGCCGACGCCCTCGTCGGCCATTCCGGCTCGCTGGACCGCGATGCCCATCTCGGTCCCTCTTTTCCAGGGATTCCCATTCCCTCCGCCCGCCGCCGCGCCGCCGACCTCGCCCGCTACACAGGCTTGCCGGAAGAACACGATCCACTGACTACTAAGAACCACCCACTGACCACTTGCTCCGGCTGAGTGCTCAGAGCTTCTTCCTGCCCAACAGACTAACAGACCAATAGACCAACAGACCAACAGACTAGTAGACTAGCGATGCTGAGAGGCAACACCCGGAAAGCCGCACCTGGCTCTCACGGGTTGTATCCAACAGTGTTTGAAGATAGTCTGGAGTCTGTCCAAGCGAGGGTAAATCGAGCTTACGATGGTCGGCCGGGTGGGCGCCAAGGCAGGAATCGGCAGAATGTGGAACCTGAACGGCGATGAGAAAACGAACCTGTCCCGTCTTCTAACCCGTTCCTAGGACACACAGACTCGTTAAGCGTTTTCGGTGGTAGCGGAGGTCTGATAGAATGATAGAATACCAACAGCGCCGGTAGAGTAGCAGGATAGGCCATGGCATCGATAGCTGGCATGAGATGCGCAAGAGATTCTGCGTAATGGCAAGCTCCGAGGGGCACATGCACCGCGTAGAACATCACAAGGGGGCCAGGCGGGCGCCGATAGCAGTCGCGGTGTTTGGCGTCCTGGCGATCGTGGTGTGGGTGTGGTACGCACGCCGGCCAGTCGTTGGGCGCGAATATCAGCACCTGGGAGGAATGTACCGACTGCAATTCTCAGCCGACGGGAGGTACCTTCTGGCACACGGCATGGGACTCATGCAAGTCTGGGACCTGCTCTCAAACCAAGCGGTGGTCGTGGCAGACACGCCGCGTGCTGACTTTCCAGTCGTTCTGCTGCCTGATGGACAGCCTTTCACAGAAGCTGATTGGGGATCATTTGAGCCGCGGCCAATGACGAGGCCCCAAGACCGCTCCGTCGTCGGACCGTGGCCGCTGTTCATATCTGCTGACGGCCGTCAAATAGCCGGCATCCCGACCGATGACTCGATTGTCGTCCTGCGAGGTGAGGGCTACGCTCAGGAAGCTCACATTGGCGGGCTGCCTGGATTCCGGCCGTCAGCGGTGAAGTTCTCGCGTGATGGCAAGTATGTTACTGCAGGGAGTCCCATGGGGAGAATCGTGACGTGGCAGATCTCCACTGGACAACGTGTGCATGACTGGAGCACTGCGATCACCGACACGCCAATGTGGGTGGATGTGTCCGAAGACGGACGCACGGCCGTATTTGGCCACGGCTGGAGTGTGACGGTTGCCAACGCGGATGCACCTGCCTCTCCCCGGCAACTCCATGTCTTCTCCAGCAATACGTCAGCTGTGGCCTTCCTTGACGCTGCGCACCTCATAGCGGCGGCGGGGCACTCGGCGGGCGAGTTGCTGGTGTGGGATGCATCAACGCTCCAGCTGGTGAAGCGATTCAACGGCCATTCCGCACGAGTATTTAGCATAGCGATGTCACCCCAAGGATCGCTTATCGCCTCTGGCGACAGCCATGGCCGCGTTTTGGTGTGGAGAGTGGGGCTGGACACGAAGAAGCGTCAAGATGAAGCGTCAGGGAGAGAAAACGTGTCAGAATGATTTTCTCGGCTGATCTCCGTGGGACGTTGAATCTGGGGCACGGCTGGTTCTCCGGGGGATGACTGAGTTTCTGCGGTCGGGAGAGCATGTTTGACCGCGGAACACGCTGAATACGCTGAAGGGCGGTGCCGGGGGCGGTTCCGCGTGGTCCGCGTATTCCGCGGTTCAAGGGTTTCGTGGTTCTGGACACGAGAGGGCGGCAGGTTATCGTTGCAGGCCGGGCGGCGTTGCCCAATGGTGCTCGCGGGCCGCAGGCCGGGTCGTTCGCGGCCTACCGTCGCGGCGTAACGACGACCCGCAAGGAGTTTGCCCGGGCCTCGACCGACCCCGAGGATAGATCCCCTGGGCGAGAGATCGGCCACATTACCTTGCCGCCGAACGTGACCAGCATCACCGTGTGGGCTCGGTATATCGGTTCGGATCCAAACGCTTGCGGCGTGGCGTTCGACCATCTGCGGCTTGAGGACCTGACGCAGCAGTAGATGAGCAGACCGACAGACTATCGCAGCAGGCCCGCGCCGCCTTTGGCGACTCCGGTCGTGCCCTATCGTGTTCCCACCCCACTCAGATTGATGGGCACAAAGCTGATCTTCTCAACCGGTGAGCCGGGTTTGAAGGTGAAGTCGTCCTTGCTCGGATCGACGAAGAGCGGGTCGGCGACAACTGAATTCCTGTCGTGGCCGTGTTGGCGCCAGGCTTCCAGCGTCGCTCCCGCGAAGTCGAAGGGCTGGCCGTTGATTCGCCAATAGAGATTGTTGTCCATCTTGAACCGGTCATTCTTCCACTTGCCACCGAGCAGGCTGCCGGTGTCGAAGTACACGATGTTGCGCTCAAAAGTGAAGGAGTTGTGCTCCTCTTCCTTGGTGCGGGCGACCTGTGCGTGCTTGGCGAACGCCAGGATGTTGTTGCGGATCACGTTGTCCTTGCCGTAGTGCTGGTGGAAGCCACCGTGTGTCGTTCGGTACACCACGTTGTTCTCCATCACGATCTCGCTGCTGCCTTCGTCGGTGTAGAGGCCCCATCCGCCGTATTCGTCGGCTTCGATGTCGTGGATCAGGTTGTTGCGGACGCAGGTGCCGGGCGAGATGCCGAGCGTGTAGACACCGGCCATGTCGCTGAGCAGGCCCTGGCCGATGTGATGGATGTGGTTGAACTCGATGATGTTTCGGGCCGACATGCTGGGCGCATAGCCCCAGATCCAGCCGACGGACACGCCGGTATAGAAGAAATGATGGATGCTGTTGTGGGCGACGGTATTCTCGTTGCTCTGGCCGATCCACATGCCGACGGCATTGTGGAAGATATGCCCGCCGTTACTGATTTCGTTGTTGGCGACGCGCGTGCGATTGCTCTTGTGGCCGATTTTGATCCCGCCGGCTCCCAGGTCGGTGACCGCGTTGTCTTCGATGGTGATGCCGACACACCCTGCGGCGACCTCGATGCCATAGTTGGAGACATGACTGACCGCGCAATCGCGGATCGTGCAGTTGCGTGCGTGGGCGAGGCCAATCGCGCCCGGCACGGCAATCGACGCTTGGCCATCGGCGACGTTCTCCTTTGTCGAATACCACTCGGCGTGCTCGAATGTCAGGCCGCGGAAGGTCAGGTATTGGACTTGGCTGCCCTGACCGGGCTCGCCGGCAACGCGCAGCAACTCCGGCAGATGCGGCGCGATGACTGTGGTGTCGGCGATCGTCTCACCGGGCATCGGCAGGTAATACAAGGTGCCCTCGGCCCGGTCGAGGTACCACTCGCCGGGTTCGGTCAGCGCCTCACGCACGTTATCGACGTAGTACCGGGCGAACTTGCTCTCGTCGAACGAGTTCGTCAGCCGCCGTTTTGTCTTGGCGGTGAAGGTGACCAAGTTGGCTTTCTCGTCGACCTTGGCGATTTGCAGCCGCGGTGACACCCAGAAGTGCAGGGCCACCAGCTCGACGTCCGACAGGTTCCGCCAATCGCGGATGTGGCCGGGCTCGAAGTTGACTTGATCGTAGCCCTGGTTGTACGGGGCGCCCTTCTTGAACTGGGGTGAGCCGGTGAAGCGATAGGAGCCTTGCTTGGGCAGCCGCGGCCGATGTCGTCGCTGTCCGTTAACGAACAACTGGTGGAAATACCATTGGCCGTTTTTCACTTCCGGGATTTCCGCGGCCCAGACGGTCTTGCCGTTGAGTGTCGTTTCGCGCCAGCCGGTGATGGTCCGCCCGCCGCTGAGGATCACTTTGCCTTTGGCTTGCCAGGTGATCGGCGCCGACTCCGTTCCCGAATCATCCGGGCCAAACACGAGCGGCTCGGCCAGCCGGTACGTGCCTTCTCCAATGATCACCTCGACAGGCTGCTTCAATCCGGATTTCTTGCCCGCTCTGACTGCTTCCTGCGCCCGTGGCAACGTGGCGAACGGGCCGTCACGGCCGTCGGCCGAGGGCTCGGACAGCTTGCCCGACCAACGGTCGTTGCCCTGAACGGAGAGGTAGTACCGCTGCATCTCCGCGGCCTGGACGGTACTTCCGAGGAAGAGCAGAACGGCAATGAGCCGACAAGGGATTGATCCGACCATAGGATGACTCTCCGGGGTTGCACTGATCGAGTCACTGTGGGTGCTTCTTCTGGAAGTCCATCGGGATGATGAGCACGGCACAGGGTGCCTTGCGTGCGACCTTTTCGGTGACATTGCCGAAGAGGGCTTTCTGCAGACCGCCTCGGCCCTGGCGGCCGATGATGATCACGTCGACGTCCATTTCTTCGGCGAACTCAAGAATTGCCTGGTGATCCTTGCCGACGCGCATCTCGACCTTGAAATCGACGCTGGCGGGCACACGGGGCCTGTAATCGCGGTCGATTTTCTCGTCGATGTCCTGTTTCGCTTTCTGGTCGATGTTGTCGACCTCGTAGATATAGGTCTTCCAGAACTGGGCGTCGCTTTCGGGGATGACATGCAGCAGATAGAGCGTGCAGCCCGGCCGGCGTACGGCGGCGTCAACGGCGAAGTTGAACGCGTAACCGGCGTTTTCGGAGAAGTCGGTGCAGAAGAGGATCTTCTGATACGGGCTGACTGGAAATGTGCCGGTATCCATGGTCTGGGTCCTTGCTCTCCTAGCGAACCATGCTGGGCAGCCACGTGCAGATCTGCGGAAACGCCACGCACAAGACGGTGGCGAGGAGCAAGGCCGCGACAAAGGGCATGCAGCCCTTGAACACGGTCTGCAGCGGCACGTTGCGCTCGATTCCGCCCACCACGTATGCGCACACCCCGACCGGCGGGGTGATGGTTCCGATCTGGGTGACCAATACGATGACGACCCCGAACCAGATGAGCAGCATGGGGTCCTGCTCGGGGTACAGGCTGTCGATGATCGGCCTGAAGATCGGCACCGTGAGGAGTATCAGGGCCAAGGCGTCCACGAAGCACCCGGAAACAACAAAGAAGGCAATGATCAAGCCGACGATCACCCAAGGTGGCAGCGGCAGTTCCCCCAACCACGCGGCCAACTCGGTCGGGATGCTCGTCACCGCCAGGAACTTGCCGAAGATCATCGCACCTGCCACGATGATCATGACCATCAGGCTGGTACGCATCGTTTCCTGTAGTGCCCGCCAGAGCATCTTCGCGGCCAGTTGCCTCCTGACCAGTGCGATGACGATTGTGCCGCCGGCGCCGATGGCCGCCCCTTCGGTCGGGGTGAAAAAACCGGCGAACATGCCGCCGATCACCAGAACGAAAAGGGCCAGAGTCTCAGAAACGCCGAGAAGTGAGGCAAACTTGGCACCCCAACTCGTTGAGGGCGCGGCAGGCCCGTAGCCGGGTCGGCGTTTGCAGTTGATATAGATGAAAAGGACGAACAGCGTTGCGGTCAGTATCCCAGGAAGAATGCCGGAGATGAACAGTTTTCCGATTGACACCTCGGTCATGATGCCGTAGACGATGAACACCACGCTCGGGGGGATCATCATGCCCAGTGTCCCGCCTGAGGCGACCGTTCCGCAGGCCAGTTCCATGTTGTAGCCGTACCGCTTCATCTCGGGCAGGGCGACCAGCGACATGGTGGCGGCCGTTGCCGGCCCGGACCCGCAAATGGCCCCGAAGGCCGTGCAGGCTCCCACGGTCGCCATGGCCAGCCCGCCCGGCAGTGGTCCGAACCAGTGGTAGGCCGTGTTGAACAGCCGGCGGCTGATGCCGCAATGGAACGCCACCTGGCCCATGAGGACGAAGAGAGGAATCACGGTCAGGCTGTGCTTGGAAAAGGTGTCGTACAGCTCGGTCGTGGCCATGCTTACGGCCGCGTGAGGTGTGACCACCACAGCGAACCCGACAAACCCGACGATCGCCATGGCGAAAGCAACCGGCATGCTGCTGACCAGCAGCAACACCAGCACGATGCAGCCCAGTATGCCGATGCCGACGGGCGTCATGGTTTAATCAATTCCTTGCCCGGATGAAACAGATGGTAGACGGTCACCAGGCACACAACCGCGCAAGATGCGGCCAGGACGTACGGCACCCAGAAGTCGGGCATCTGCAGCGTGGGGGTCACCTGGCCCCTGGCTTTAAGCGACATCCCGTAACTGACGCATTCCACGGTCAGGAACCCGAACAGGAGGACGACGCAGATGCGGACGAAGGTGTCGACGATGATTCGGCCCGGCCGCGACAACTTCTGGAAGAAGTACTCGATCGCGACGTGTCCTTTGCAGGCCGTCGTGTAGGGGATTGCCGCCGCCGCGGTGACGGCCGCGGCCACGCAGACCAGATCGATCACCCCGGTCAACGGGACGCGAAAGATCCGGAGAATCACCTCGGCGCAAGTGACCAGCATCATCGTGATGATGCCCACCGCCGCCACAACCTCCAGCGCATAGACCAAGGCCGTGACGACACGGGCGTATGCCGTCCAGAAACCGGAGGGATGCGAAATGGCCGGCTGTGGCGCACTCATCATTCGGTCTTCGTCGCGGCCGATTGGGCGATCATTGTCTGAATGTCCTTCAGGAACTCGGTCCCGGGCAGGTCCTTGGCCTCGGCCGCAGCCACATACTCATCGAGAATGGGCTGAACGCGTTCCTTCCACTTGGCCTGCTCCTCGGGGCTCAGCGGGATGATCTCTCGTTCTAGTTCCTCGACAAAGGCCCGCCCTTCGTCGTCGGCCTGGTCCCAGGCGGCCCCTTGTTTGGCCACCCACTCCTGGCTGGTCTCCGTGAATACCTTCTGTATGTCGGCCGGCAGCTTGTCCCAGGCCTTCTGATTCATCACCACGAACATCGCCGTCGTGTAGCCGATGACGGAGCTGTCGGTCACGAAGCTGATCGCCTCGCCTTGCTTCCAGCCCTTGAGCGTCTCAATGGGGCAGAAAGTCGCCTCAACCACGCCCTTCTGAAGGGCCTCATAGGTGTCGCCCTGCGGCATCGCCTGAGGATTACCGCCCAGAGCCGCCACGATCTTGGTCGATAGCCCGGTGGCCCGAACCTTCAGTCCCTTCATGTCGTCCAGCGTGCGGACCGGCTTTTTGGAGGCCAGGATGCCCGGGCCGTGAGCGTGGATGTAGAGTACGTGGACGTCGCCGATCTCGGCGGGCTTGTACTTCATCGCCAGTTCCGTGGCGATTCGTGTGGCCGTGGTCCCGTTCGGATAACCGACAGGCAGGTCGAGCCCTTCGAGCAATGGGAATCGCCCTCGGGTGTACGCGAAGCAGCTCATGCCGATGTCCGAAATCCCGTTGACCACGCCGTCATAGCACTTGTCCGCAGCGGTCAGGGTGCCGCCCGGGTGAATCTTGATTTTGACCCGACCGTCGGTGCGTTTCTCGATCTCTTCTGCCCAAGCCTTGGCCGTCTGGCACTGGATGTGCACATCCGGGAAGAAGATGCTGTAGTTCAACTGGATCGGCTTGGCCTTGCTGCCGGTGCCTTGGTCCTTGCAGCCGGTGGCGAGGAGGACTGCCGACACCGCCACGACGATTGCGGCCAACGAAACGACCTTCATGGTTCTGTTCATGTCAAACCTCCCTCAACGAGTCCATTGCCTGACAAGGGCCCTTCGGCCTGTGAACTGGTGCAGACACGCGCTGCGCGAAGGGATCAGAGGGCGTCAGTGTAGGGGGCTGATCGCCGCCTGTCAAAGCGCGAGAGAGCCTCGTGTTTTGAGCAGGTGAATCGGCCAAACCGTAGCGGCTGCCAGAGCAAGCAGCGACGCCGTGCGCCACGGTCGTGCCAGTAGTGCCCTCACGCCTCAGCACTGCTCAATAGAGCAGTGGCACACGGCTCAACAGAGCGGTGGCACACGGCCTTTGCACTGCTCAATAGAGCGGTGGCACACGGTCTCACGCCTCAGCACTGCTCAATAGAGCAGTGGCACACGGTCTCACGCCTCAGCACTGCTCAATAGAGCAGTGGCACACGGCTCAACAGAGCGGTGGCACACGGATGGGGCCTGCCGCTGAACAGAAGATGCACACGTTTTGCGCACACCCCGGCGGTACAGCGACATGAAGCCGCGGAACCACTGCCTCAAGGTGAGTACCACAATTGTCAGCAGAAACCCCCAGCCGATCCCTGCAGCCAGCAGGTACCCTCCCCGGACAAAGAGGGTTCGCCGGTCGACCAGCGGGACCAGAGCAGCGATGACGCCGGGGCCTTCATCGCGGGTGCGTTGGGCAACCACACGGCCGGCCGGGTCAATGATTTGGGTGATGCCGGAGCTGGCGGCGCGGACGGTGCTCCGACGCAGTTCGATTGAGCGAATCGGGGCCATGTCGGCATGCTGCCACTGCTCCTGGGCCGGCCAGCGTGCAGGGTCCATGACCGGAACGAGGATCAGTCTTGGTTCGAGACGCGCCAGGCGGCGGGGATGATCGGTGAAGAGCCCGTCGTAGCAGACGTACATGCCCACGCGGCCGTGTGTGGTGTCGAACGCCGCTTGCGACCGGGCCGGGTTGCCGTCGTCAAAGAAAGGCAACGGGACGGCCTTGGCCTGGGTGCCGATGATGCCGGCCGGCCCGATCAGCATGGCCACATTGTCATAGAGGCAATCCCTGCCTGGTGAAGCAAGGTGTGCTCCCACGCAGGTGTATGCCCCGTGTTCGCGAGCCAGTTCGATCAGCCCCGAGACCATTGGATGCTTCTGGGTCGCCGTTTCTGTGATGGTGTGCTCAGGAAGAACGATGAAAGCAGGTTCCGGTTCGGGCGATGCTGCCCGAGCGGCAAGAACGG
>CAZTQK010000004.1:7922-51805 GCA_964615635.1 uncultured Planctomycetales bacterium | reverse complement strand
CGCTGTAGTTGTGCGATTCGTCGTTGATGAACTTCATGAACCGCTCGCCCCAGGCGACGCCCTCCTCGGAGTTGTATGCGACTCCGAGCTTGTAGAGCGCGTCGGCGAAGCCCATCACGCCCAGGCCGATCTTGCGGTTGCCCTTGCACATGGCCTCGATCTCGGGCAGGGGGTAGTTGTTGGCGTCAATCACGTTGTCCAGGAACCGCGTCGCGTGATGGACAGTCGAACGCAACTCGTCCCAGTCCACCCGCCCGTGGCCTTCGGCTTCGCTCACGAACTTGGCAAGGTTGATGCTGCCGAGATTGCAGGCCTCGTAGGGCAACAGGGGCTGCTCACCGCAGGGATTCGTCGCTTCGATGCGCCCGAGATGCGGTGTCGGATTGTACTCATTGATCCGATCAATGAAGACGACACCCGGCTCACCGGTCCGATGGGCGTTCTCGACGATGATCCGCCAAATCTCCCTCTTGGTGTACACGGGCTTGCTGAATGCCGAGCCGCGAGTGATGACCTCCTCGGTTTCGCCCGATCGGTTCACCACTCGCAACTCGCCGTTCGGACCGCGCCTGATGGGGATCAAAGACCGCACATCGTATTCCCAGACCTTCAGGTCGCGCGGCATGACGAATTCCTGACCGGTCCGGGGATTGCGGACGATGTGCGGAGAATCCTCGTCGTCCAGAAACTCCTCCATCCACTGATCGGAGATCTTCACCGAGATGTTGTAATTGGTGAACTGGGTCAGATCCTGCTTGGCGTTGAGGAATTTCAGAATATCGGGGTGATGGATATTCATCATCCCCATGTTTGCCCCGCGCCGGAACGCGCCTTGCTGGATGGCGTTGGTCGCTTCGCTAAAGGCTCGCCAGAAACTGATCGGCCCCGACGTCGTTCCGCCTGAGCTCTTGATGAAGTCGCCCGTCGGACGAAGCTCATCGAAGGCGAAACCCGTACCCCCGCCGGCCTTCTGGATCAGGGCCGTCTGCTTGATGGCATCGAATATCTCATTGATGCTGTCCCGGACCGGCAGCACGAAGCACGCGCTGAGCATGCCCATCTCGCGTCCGGCGTTCATCAGTGTGGGACTGTTCGGCAGGAACCGCCAGTCGGCCATCATGTCAAAGAACGCTTCTTCCCAGGCGTCGCGGTGCGAAGCGTCCACGCCGTAGTGGGTCTCCACATCGGCGATGGTACGGGCCACACGGCGGAACAAGTCGTTCGGAGACTCCACCACTTGGCCAGACTCGTCCTTCTTCAGATAGCGGGCACGCAACACGCGAAGTGCGTTCTCGGGCAGACCGAGGTCGGGCTCACTCTTGGGATCTGTGCCGTTCTCGCCATGTCGATCCTTGACAAAAGCGACCATTGACCAACTCCTTCAGGCCACGGAGGCCCCCGTTTCAACGAGAAAAAGTGAAAAAAAACCCTTGCTTCCCTTCCACACCCCGAGCGCGGACCGACTCCGTCGGAAATGCACCCTCGCTTTCCGATTGTAGTGGGCTTTACGGAAAAATCGGATCTCTAAGTACGACCTGTCCCCCACATGTAGGGGGCAGTAGATCTAATAACTCAACATCTGGTCAAAGTCAATGGCGAAACGAACCCCATATTCAGGAAATCTTAACGCCCACCTACAAATCCCTGCCTCAGGGGAAGTTAGACGCCCGACTAATAATTACCAACAGGACATTTTTCTATATGTCGGCGGTCTCGCCGACTGGACCCCAATATTTTGTGGCATAAACGCTCGCAAGTCAAGCCGATAATCGAAGAAAAATCATCGTTTTCGCGTCGCCAGGGGCGTTGTGAAAAACATGCCTAAAACCTGCCATCGGCTGGCGATACGTCGTCATACCTGGCGCGATCAGAACGTTTCCAAAGTGGCCGTCTGCCAGTCTACCTTGAACATGGCGTCCGGTCGATATATCCTATCATCCGGATAGGTAGATGTGGCATGCCGATGAATGAAGCAGTATTCAGAGCGATGTCAGATTCGACCCGTCAGAGACTCCTCCGGGTTCTGTTGGGGTGCGATCTGACTGTGTCCGAACTGGTCGAGGTTCTGGAGATGCCTCAATCAACGGTGAGCCGGCATCTCAAGGTGCTTCGCGAGGCAGGTTTACTGGTCGATCGCAGGGTGGGGGCGATGGTGATGTACGCTGTTCAACCGCCGAGCGACGGGGCAATCCCAAGAGAGGTCCCGATCTCACGCAAGTCTGCCAGGCGGATGAACAATGGCGTGGCCGGACTGCGAGATCGGCTGCTCGAATGGGTGGGCCAGGCCGAGCTTGAGGGCGACATTGCCGACCGGCTCCAGAGAGTGGTCCAGCGCCGGCAAGCCAGCGGCGACAGCTTCTTTGATGCTGTCGCAGCGAGGTGGGATCGACTGCGGATCGATGCTTTCGGCGAAGTGTTTCACTTTGAGGCTTTGACGGCTGTTCTGCCGATGGAGTGGGCCGCAGCGGACATCGGCAGCGGCACGGGCTATCTGTTGCCGGTGCTCTCAAGCCGGTTCCGCAAGGTGATCGCGGTGGATCCGGCCCCGCGGATGATCGAGGTTGCCCGAAACAGGCCGGAGGTCAAGGCGGCAACGAATATCGAATTCCGTGAAGGGGTGCTCGGCAGCCTGCCGTTGGCGGATGGAGAGGTTGATCTCGCGATCGTCTCGCTCGTGTTGCATCATGTGGAGTCGCCGCCTGAATCGCTGCAGGACGTGAAGAGGTCGTTGCGACCCGGTGGGGTGGTCCTCATTGTCGAGCAAGAGGATCACCGGCACGGCGAGTTCTACGAGCGAATGGGCGATCGGTGGTGGGGTTTCGAGCCCGCCCACGTGGCCGACTGGCTCGGGCAGGCAGGTTTCTGCGACGTTCGCGCCATGCCGTTGAGCACGGCGCACTCGAGCAGTCGGGGCCGAGTGGATGCGCCGGGCTTGTTTGTCGTGACCGGGCGAACACCAACGCCCTGACGTCGCGAATGGTGAAATACAGGATGTACGCCGGACCGTTTGACCTGCGTGGGTCGGTTTCGGCAAGTCACAGCGAGTGAAAAGGCACACGGGTATCTGAACAGGAGCATGACGAATGGCAACAGCCGTTACCGATTTCGTGGTGAAGGACATGTCGCAGGCCGATTGGGGCCGCAAAGAGATCATCATCGCCGAGGGTGAAATGCCCGGGCTGATGGCGGTTCGCGAGGAATATGCAGGCCGCAAGCCGCTGGCCGGAGCGAAGATCACCGGCTCGCTGCACATGACCATTCAGACGGCCGTGCTGATCGAGACGCTGGCGGAACTCGGCGCCGAGGTGCGCTGGGCGAGCTGCAATATCTTCTCGACGCAGGACCACGCCGCCGCGGCCATCGCCAAACGCGGCATCCCGGTGTTCGCGTTCAAAGGAGAAAGCCTGGAGGAGTACTGGGAGTTCACGCTCAAGGCGTTGAGTTGGCCGGATGCCGACGGCCCGACGAGCATCGTCGACGACGGCGGTGATGCCACGCTCCTGGTTCATCGCGGCCGAGCCTTCGAAGCCGAGTTTGCCAAGACCGGCAAACACCCGGCCGTGTGCAAGGATAACCATGAGATCGAGGTTGTGGACAGCCTCTTACGGCGCGTTCGCGAAAAAAATGCCCGCTTCTTCCACAAGATGGCCGAACGCATCGTCGGCGTCAGTGAGGAGACCACCACCGGCGTCCATCGCCTCTATGAGATGTCCCGCAACGGCGAGTTGCTCTTCTCGGCCATCAACGTCAATGACTCGGTAACCAAGAGCAAGTTCGACAACCTCTACGGCTGCCGCGAGAGCCTGATGGACGGCATCAAGCGGGCCACCGATGTGATGATCGCCGGTAAGAAGTGCGTGGTTTGCGGCTACGGCGACGTCGGCAAGGGCTGCGCCCAGGCGTTCCGTGGGCTGGGGGCGACTGTGTACGTCACCGAGATCGACCCGATCTGCGCCCTGCAGGCGTCGATGGAAGGCTACCAGGTCGTGACCATGGAGGAGGCCTGCAAGTGGGCCGACATCTTCGTCACCGCGACCGGCAATCTCGACGTGATCACCCGACAGCACATGGACCAGATGAAGAACAACGCGATTGTCTGCAACATCGGGCACTTCGACAGCGAGATTCAGGTCAATGCCCTGTCCGATCTGAAGTGGGAGGAGATCAAACCGCAGGTCGATCACGTGATCTGGCCCGACGGCAAGCGGATTATCATGCTGGCCAAGGGCCGGCTGGTCAACCTCGGCTGCGCCACCGGGCACCCGAGCTTCGTGATGAGCAACAGCTTCACCAACCAGGTGATCGCCCAGATCGAGCTGTGGGAGAACCGCAAGACCGGCAAGTACGAGAAGAAGGTCTACACGCTGCCCAAGCACCTCGACGAGCGCGTCGCCGGCCTGCACCTGAGCAAGATCGGGGCCAGGCTGACGAAGCTGACCGAGAAGCAGGCCAAGTACATCGGCGTGTCGGTGGAGGGCCCGTTCAAGCCGGAGCATTATCGATACTGAGGTGGCAGCAATGGGAAGCTATTAGCTCTTAGCTGTTGGCTATTAGCCCAGGTGCGGTCATGCCGTTTGGAGTGAGCCGTGAAGCTACTCCGCGACGAGATAATCCGTAGGTTTCCTGAGATATCTCCGCGCCTTTACGGAGGCGATGATGAGGACTCGCCATACGTTCTGATGTACTTGGTCGTGAGTTGGCTGAAAGGACTCAGCCCTTGCGACCTGAGGCCCGAGGTTGTCCGGCGGGTGGTTGATTTCGGGAAGTGGTGCGAGCCTCAACCCAGGGGCGAGAGCGCAAAGGACGACATTCTCACGATATGGGTCGTCGGGTTCCTTGAAGAGCTGTTCGGCTCGGATGTAACCAGACCTCTGATACCACATCTTGTACCCAAGGAAACGCTGATCACGAACGCAGAGTACTTGAAGACATGGGTAGGCCCAGACGACTACCAGTCAGCATTGGGAGAGTATTGAAGCTTGGCCCACCAACAACTGACAGCCAAGAGCTAATAGCTAATAGCCTCCCTATGCCACCGGATGCCTAAGGATCGTCTTCAGCTTCTCCGGCTTGGCCCGCCGCGGGTCCGAGAGGTAGATCTCGTGGTGGGGGCCCTTCATGGACAGGCCGTTGGCCTTGGCGAACTCCATCATCTCGTTGATCGTCCTGGGCTCCTCTGCATATGGCCCGACGTGGAGCATCTGGACGCAACAGCCTTCTTTGATGGTTTCGAGCTTTGGCTCGACGGCCGGGGGCTTGCCCTTTTCTTTCATGGCGGCGATCGCCTTGTCGAGGTCCTTCTGCTTGATGAAGCTCGGCGTGCGGATCATCAGCTTCCAGTTCCACTGGTCGCGCGGCACCTTGGAGAAGTCAGAGCAGCCCTCCGGTCCCCACCACAGCCCCTCGGGCACGCACACCTTGTAGTCGCGCCCGGCGAACTTGCTGGTGAACTTCATCGTGTACGCCGCCCCGAACAGGGTACCCATGCAGGCCTGAAAATGTTCGCCGCCGGGTTCGCCTTTGCTGGTGACGGTCAGGTACTTGGCCGGCTTGATGGTCAGGAGCACCGGCTTTTTCGGCGCGGCGTAGTCGGTCTTTCTGAGTTCGTTGTACAGATCGATCTTCTCGACCTTGGTTTTTTTTGACACTGCAAACTCCTTGTGCTTCATCGGACCTCGACAGGCACGTGAACGTCGGTCAACAAGTCCTCGGGCGGCGAACATTCGGTGGCCGTGCATCATACCGCGAGGTGTCGGGAAACGGCAGCCTCGGGTTGTCGTGGCACAGGCCTGTGGCGATGCAGATCAGCTCGGCCGAGACCGAAGCCCTGCGGTGCTCCGAGGCATCGTGTCGCAAACTCGCTGGCGGTCAGTATACCTGCGGTCCACCCGCGCATCAGCACGGGGAGAAGGACGCGTCTATCAGCACTGGGAATGTTGGTAGCGCGCTCGGCCGTGAATTGGCGGCGTTTCGCGAAATGCCCGGTCGGATCGAAGGTTAGCACAGGCTGGAGGCGATCGTGTCGTGATCGGACGGCGCCGCCGCGTTTTCGTGCAACGCGTTCATGCCGCAACGAACGACGCTGACGTGGCGACGCTTCCTGAGCGATCACGTCAGGGTCTGACGCCATCCAGTCACTAGATGTTTTTGCGGGCTATGGCCCCGCGTGACGCGGTGATATCGCAAGGACAAGTGGAAAAGCCCTGGCGGCGGGTAATAATACCATGGCTCAGGCACGACACCTTCCGCTTGCTTCAGGCATTCACGCAATCAGGTTCTTGGAGGTACACGGATGTTCACCGGAATGCTGATCCCATTGGTGTGGGCCGCCGTCTCGCCGGCCGCGGCCGATGTTCATGATTTGCTCGATGCGATTCGCGAAGTCGAAACCGGCGGGCACGCCAACCCGACGCGGGCCGTCGGCGACGGCGGACGTTCGCTGGGTCCATATCAGATCAGCAGAGCGTATTGGCGCGACAGCGGCGTGCCCGGGCGCTACGAGCAGGTTCGAAACGCGGCTTACGCCGAGCGCGTTGTCCTGGCTTACTGGCGGCGGCATTGCCCAAACGCCCTGAAACGGTTGGACTGGAAGACGCTTGCCAGAACCCACAACGGCGGGCCCGCCGGACCGTCGAAGAGACGAACGCTTCCTTATTGGCATCGGGTGCAGGAGCAAATGACGCAATCATCCGGCTGATCGCCAGAAGCTTCTTTAAGCCCCTCTTAGCGGGTACGTGGCATCGGCGTCAATCGGAAACAGCGGGCACGCCTTGCGGGTGTGCTTGAAGACGCCCACGTTGTTGGTCGAGTAGCCGGGCGGGTCGGCGGTGATGATCTTACTGGCCACGTCGCGCCAATATGCCCGGAAGTGGACGGCCGACTTCAGCCCGATGATGCGATAATCGCGAGGGTCCACGCCGTGCAATCGCAGCAGGGCGTTGTCAAAGGTCTGCTGTCTGACGCAGGTGACGATCACGTCCATCCCTCCGATGATCAGGCCGGCCGAGGGGCCCAGTTGCAGGGCCGCGCCGCGATCCATGGCCCGCATGACCGCCCGGCCGTCGGAGACTGATTTCACGTAAGCCTTGGCCTCGATCGGCCGCCCGCCCAGCGGACCAACCTTGCCCGCCAGACGAACGCCGATGACCGAGCCGATACCCGCCCGAACGGCCTGCTCGACGGTCTGCGGGTCGTAGATTCCGACAAACGCCGCCTGCTCCAGCCCGGCGTCAAGCATTGCCCGCAACAGGTGCGTGGCGTCGCCTGTGGTCCCCGCGCCCGGATTGTCAGAGGTCTCATGGATGAGCACCGGGCCTTTGGCCTGTTCATCCGGCAGGAACCCGTACGACGCCTGCTCCATTTGGCGAGCCATCTCGTCTGGAGTCGACTTCACCTTTGCCGCCGTTGGGGTGGGGCGATTCTGCTTCCTCAGCTCATCGATTGCCTGCTGGACTGCCTCGTCCGCGGAGAGGCTCGTCCAACGGAACCGCTCGCGGTTGTCCCAGATCCATTGGGCCAGATCGCGGGCGTGCTGCTGTGCAAGCTGTTGATCGTTGTCGGTTGTGACCAGAACGCGGACGCCGTTGTGCGGCACGTCGGCGAACGGGAAGCCGTGAAAGACGGTGCAATCCAGCACCTTCGGCCGCGATTCGATCTGTATCGCCCGGTCCTTGATCTCGGCGGCGATGGTGCCCGGGTCGGTGGTGAACAGGGGCATCAGGATCGGCACCCGTTCCATGTGCATGGTGGGTCGAATCTTGCCGGCGACCAGATCGGGGATGATCTGGACGGCCCGCTTGCCGCGGGGGCGATAGTCGGTGTGCGGGTAGAGTTGGACGCCGTTCCAGAAGTCGACCAGCCGGGTGATCTCGGTCGGCGGGTTGCCGTGCAGGTCGGCATCGCCCCAGATGATCTTCGTCCGGTCGCCGACAAGCCTTCGAACGGCGGCCAGCAGGTCGGCCTCGATGCTGGGCACGTTCTCCGCTACCCCGGCCCCGTGCAGGTCCAGCAGCACGGCATCGACAGGCCCGATGCTACGGAGCGATTGGAGGATCTCACTCTTGAGGCCGGCGTATGCCGCGGCTGTGATGGTGCCCGATGGGTCGCGGATCGCGTACACCGTCGGCACGATCTCGATGTCGGCGTCGCGGCAGGCCTCGATCAGCGAGAGCATCGAGGTGCCGGTCTTGTGGCACTCGTCGGGTATCTGACGGCCGCGAAGAACGGCAAACTGTTCCAGCGTCGTCGGCCCCATGGCCTCGACCACGTAGGTGTTGGTCTCGTGTACCAGCCCGCCGACAGCCACGCGCAACCGCCGCCTGGCCGCGGCCGCCCGCACCCCCGCGGCCGATGCCAGGGCCATTGCCCCGACCGAAGCGAGGAGTTGTCGTCGAGTGATCATCGTCTTCACCCGCCTGGTCGCAAATTCGCACTCGCTGTGCCGAGAATCCCTTGTCGGCACATTCTTTCCGGAATCCCCGTCTGAATCAAGGCGGCCCGTTCTATCCCATCAGTCCAGGTGATCTGCGGCCCAACTGCCCCTCCGTTTCCCGGCCCGGTAAGTGCGTCTACCTTTCGGATCGCGCAGAGGTCTATTGGTCAGTCTTGCACTCCTGGGTATCTCAGTGCCCGCTTCTGCCTACAGGTGGTTGACTGTGTTATACCACTAAGGCACAAAGACACAAAGGAGAAACAGGTATGTCACATGCTCCAATTCCGCCAGAGGTTGATAGAATCGCCAAGCTCGTCGTGGATGCGGCCTACACAGTGCACCGCAACCTGCGCCCAGGGATTTATGGTAAGAGACTCCGTGCGCATGCCGAAGCCCGTGTCTGGGCTCGGCCTGCTGTCGCTCATGAAAAGAAGACACAGGAAGTGCCCGGGCCGTTCGGTCGGGGAATCGACTACCCTCGTTGGTAGGGTCCGTGCCATCCGAGGCTTAACTCTCGTCGATCGATGTAAACCTGGCCGAGTTGCCAGCACTGAGGGCAGCGGAACGAGATGGTTTCCACCCGCTTGGGTTTTGTGCCGCTGTCGATGAGGGCCTGCATTTCGCGAATCGAGATGGTCTGGCGAACGATCTGAATGAGCCCCGCCTCGGCTGCCTCAGCGATCCATTTCAGGTTTCTTCCGCTGCAGGCCTCGGCGGTGCACGTGTTTGCGGGCAGGTCCCATACACATCGTTCCTTGCCCTCGATGGTCACGGGCGAGACCCACTGTCGACAGACCTCACAGGGCTTGGCGTTTTCCATAGCCGAGGATGTCGGTCGCACTGCTCCGAAGATATGACTCCCAGTCGTTGGCCTGAAATGCCCTTCATCCCGCGCTGCCCCTTTATCTGATCCCAGCGTTCTCGGGTCAGGCAGAGCTCAGCATCTTGTCTGGTCCCGACGACAAAACACGAAGGCAGCGGATCCGGCAAGTCAGACCGGCAGACGAAGTGGTTGATGAAGAAGCCGCCTTGATTCAGAGCGGGCTCGCTGACACTGAAGAACCTGTTGCCGCAGTCGCCACATTCGTACCCGCCGGTGTCGAACCCGTTCACCCCCACGAAAGACCCCTCAGGCGCCGTCAGGAGCTCGAAGTACTTGCGCCTTGGCCGCTTGCCAGATATCGCCAGGGGGCGGAATTCGAGTCCAGCCCTTTCCTCGGGGCGCAACAACGAAATGAAACCGTCCGAATAGACACGCCCGCACCACGCGAAGAAGCCGTGGCGGTTGCGGATGAAACCGCCGTCATAGGCGGAGTCGCAGTATCCAATGGGAAAGCTCTTGTCCGTGCGATCACCGATGCCGTGTTTGCAGCTTCTGCACAGACCGCCTGTGTACATGCTGTCGAGAAGAGCGAAGTGCTCTTGAAGACGGGCTTCGCGGGACTCTCTCCACTCGTCGCGACCGCAGGCACGGGCCTCGATGTCGAAGACGCCGTCTCCGCTGACCAGGAACAACTCCGGCTTCAGAAATTGCTCGCCAATGGCCGAGGCCGGCAAGGGAGGATCGTATTCGGGGACGGTGGGGATGACCGCGTCCAGATCCTCCGCCGCCTCCCATATGGCATCAGTCAGGGCTTGCTCGGCGTCTTCAAAGCTCTCGGCCTCCCCGAATACATCGGGGCGTCCCTTGACCCACAAGCGGTATCCGTGCGTAGTTTTCTTCCACTTGCACGGGATGACATTCGTTTCGGCATCGTCGGCCATAACGATATCCTCTTGAGCCCACGCTCCATGCCGCCCGACGCTGATAGCTGAGTGCTGAAAGCCCAAAGCGAAGAGCCAATAGCTAGTAGCTTCCTTTTACATCTTCATGATCACATCCATCGCCGCGCTGGTTCGGGCCAGGATCCCGGGGTCCCAGGGCATCATCTCGGCCACGAGGGTTGCGTTGTAGCCAATGCCGCGGAGGGCGTCCATGACCTCGGCCCAGGGGACCTGGCCGGCGCCCAGGTCGCAGAAGGAGTACGCCCCGAGCCAGTTGAAGTTCAGGTTGTAGTCCTTGATGTGCACGCGCTTGATCCGTTTGCCGAGCAGCTCGATCCAATGGGGCGGGTGCTGGTGGTAGCCCAGGCCGTTTCCGACATCGAAGTAGACGCCCAATCGCTTGCTGCCGAACGAATCGATGAACTGGATGAATTCCAGGGGCGAGTAGAACATGCCGTTCCAGACGTTTTCGACGCACAGGTCGACGCCGACCTTCTCGGCGACGTCGAGCAGCTTCTTAACGCCCTCGCGGGCCCGCTCGACGGCGATGTCGTAGCGCACGATGTCCGGACAGATGGGGCTCTTGACCACGCCGGGCACGAAGAGCATGGCTTTGCAGCCCAGCCAGGCGGCCCGTTGCAGGGCGTCGGCGTGCAACTGGATGGACTTGCCGCGGACGGCCGGGTCGTTACTCGTCGGGTTGAAGCCCCAGCACATCCCGCTGGCCAACGTCTCGACCACCAGCCCCGATGCGTCGATCTTCTTGCGAATGGCCTGGCACTCGGCCTGGGAGGTCGTCGTGGTCAGCACCCCGTCGGTGCCGATGCACAACTCCATACCGGCAAACCCGGCCTCCTTGACTACCTTGAGCGCCTCATCGATCGTCGTCTTGCCCGCCAGACCGTCTTTGGTCGACCAGTAGCTGATGCATTTGATCATGTTGGGACCCTCACTCCTTCGGATGAACTGGTGATTCTCCAATGCACCGCCAAGCTATCGCCAAGCTCTCCGGGCGTCAACGAGGTGGACCTGCCAGCCCTGTTAAGTGGTTGTGGCCAAGCGTCAACGTAGCAGAAGCAATGAGGACAACGGGAGTGACACAATCCGCGGGTCTTCGGTCCCCGCCTCGTCGAGGAGGGTCACGAGCAGCCCAAACGGGGCGTTGTAATGTGGTTTCTCGATGAAGGACCGCAAACCAACGGTGTCTTTGTGCTCGATTCGCCGTCTGTACCTGACCTCAACTGGAATGCGCTGCTCGCCGATTGTGAGAACGAAATCGACCTCCGGTTCGACCCCACGTTCGGGGAAGTGGGCTACGTCCAGCCCGATGATTGAACGGAAGAAGTACCCGGCCGCGCTCTCGGCCACGCGCCCGGCCAGGTCGGAGAGGTGCGGCGAGGCGTCCAATTCCTCGGCCGTCAGCGGAATCACCTCCTGAAGCCAGGCCGCGCGCAGCACGTGATCGCACAGGCAGACCTTCGACGGTCCGCGCCGACGTTTCAAGCGAAGCTCCAGCGGTTCAATCAGGCGAATCAGCAGAGTCCCGTCGAGGAACTTCAAATAGGCCAGCACCCGCTGCCAACCGATGTTTGCGTGCATGGCGCGTCTGATCTCGTCCAGGTAGAGTGCCTGGGCCGGAGACTGCCCGATATAGCGGCACGCCAGACGGAAGACCTCGGCCAGGAGGTTTTCGTCTCGTTTCTGCCCACGCGGGCCCATGCGCAGGTCATGCTGGATGGCGCGCTTGATGACTGTCTCATTCAGGAAGTCGGCGACCCGCTCCCAAGGCTCGTCGGGGCGTGCCTGGACAACTGGATAGGCACCCCGCTCGGAATACGCCCGGAATGCTCGCTCTCGCAGAGCACGGTTCCGTTCACCAAATGCTCGCAGTTCCAGCCAGGTCGTTTTCTCCTTCAGAGCCCCCAAGCCGTTGTGAGGCAGAAAAGCGGCCGTTTCTCCGAATCCGCGGATGACGCCGATTTCCCGAAGGAGCAGAGGCCCCATCTCGATGGTGTGAACCCGGCCGGCCAGGCTGTCACGGCCCGCTTCGATGCGAAGCGCCGAACTTCCGGTGGTCAAGACACGCACCGGGTTCATGTCCACCAAGTGCTTGATCTGCGGAGCCCAATCCGGCAGATTCTGAACCTCATCCAAGACAATGAATGCCTGTTCTCCATCATGGGCTGCCTGGTTGAATGATTTTCCCAAGATTCGGTCAGAGAACCAGCGACAGAGCTCGATAATCGGGGTCTCGATTCGCCGCAGGCTCGGCAGGTCGTCGAACTGAACGCGAAAGATTCGAGTGGGGGCTATTCCTTCCATCAACAACTGGTCAATGACTTGTGCCAGCAGGGTGGTCTTGCCAATCTGGCGTGGCCCACGCAACACCACCGCCGGCGTCAGGCCCTTTTTCAAGCCTTGATGGACCGACTCAAAGGCCCAGCGTCGCATCGGCGGCAAGCCAAACAACTGCTCGCCGCGCCACCAGGGGTTGGCATCTCGGATGGTTGCTTCGAGGCCGGTCGCCATGAAGTCAAAAAGACTCTGCGGGGAGCGTCTCAATGGTCAGTCTCCGTTGCCGATCTCAGCACCCTCGGTTCATTGTCCCGGGGTATCGGTCTCCCTCGCCGCGATTTGCCCGTGTCAGCCGACCTCAATCAGCGTGGTGGCCGGGGGTGGCCCCAGGGGCGGCAAACTGAGGACGATTCTAAGGCCTGAAGAGCTTGCACGCCACTGAATGCGACGGCCGGGTCGCGGCAGCCGCAGGTTCCGAACAGGCTGAGAGCCCCTGAGAACAAGGCAGCGGTCCTGTCGCGGGCGATGGCGGAGTTGGCCGACCCCATCACCACTTATCACTCGCTCAGCCCGCGCAGTCCGGATCGGCAGGGTTGTTGGTTCCGCTGTGGCAGCGTTGGAAGATCGCGAAGTCGGACTGGTCGACGTCCATGTCCTGATCGAAGTCGGCTTGGTCGCAGTCCTCGGTGCCTGGATGGGCGATGCCCGGGCCGGATGCGCACGACGCGAAAGTGACGGAGTCTTCCTCGTCCACATCGCCGTCGATGTCAAAGTCCGGCGCGACCGGCAGGGCCCAGAATCGAAGCACGCTCACCTCACCGGCGTCGATCGATACATCTACCGTCAGTGAGGGCCCCATTCGCGTCGCCGACGGCTTTGTCCCGGTGAGAACGTCTCTGACACTCACGGGCATGACGGGGTTCAGCAGGCCGCAGCCGGCCAGATCGAGCGATATCTGCCCCGTGTAGGCCGCGCCTCCGGTTCCCCGCACGGTGAGATAAACGAACCAGCGGGTGAAATCGCCGAACCGCTCGGTCTCGGCAGGGGGGGTGCAGTTCGTGTATTGGATCGGTTCCCAGCCGGCCTCGCCCAGAACACGGATCACCGGGATGTAGTGCTGGAAGAGCGGCCGGTCGCGCTCGTACAGCTCGGGGTGAAGAAAGTAGCGATCCGGGGTGCCGCCGTTCATCGGGCCACCGATCGAACTGATTCCCGGGAAGAAGCCCCAGAAGAGCTGCCCGCGAATGTACTCCTCAACCTCGGCCGAACTGGCGTAGGGGAGATCCCAGTTGTACTGCAGCAGATTGGTGACTACACGCTTGCCGGCCAGGGCCCGCCGGACGCGGCTGCTGGCGGCACTCTCCACGAGCTCGGTGACCTCCGAACCTTGCACGTCCGCCTGGTGAGCATGGAAGCGCAACGCCCGCGGGAACAAATTGAGCATCATCAGCTTACCCTGGGCGTGCAGCTCGTCGCCCACCGGTTGCAGGAACTCCTCGTGGGCTTGTGGGGCAAGCTGAGCGGCGCCGCCGTCCGTCCAGGAGAATGTCAGGGGCGAATCGCTGACTGCCAGGTGATCGGGCCGGCGGTTCTCCCAGTTGCCCAACCCGGAGGTCGTCGTGACCGAGTCGATGTACAGGCCGTCCGCTTCATCGAGGCGATAGCGCACCCACTTGTCGAGTTGGAGTTGGTACGTGTTGGGCAGGGGAAGATCAGGATCGGAGTTGACCGGCCAGCCTTGGGTGTATCCCCCCGCGTCACTCATCTGGCAGATGTAGGAGCTCAGATCGATGAAGTACCGCCCGTCGGCGTCCAGAGGCGAGGAGTTGATGACCGCCTGGGCGCTGATGTGACGTTGCTCGCGCTTCCAGAGGTTCTCGGGGTTCTCCCAGTCGGCGTTGAGGGCCGCGACCCAGCCGCCGCCGTCAACGGCGAAGTCCCAATCGAGGTAAAAAACGCCCGAGCCGACGTTTTGGACCTTGAGGTCGTCGATGTGCACCCAATGGTCCCCGCCGGTCCAGTGACGGACCGAGACGCGGATACTCACGGCGGCCGGTGTGATAGCGTAGTCGTATGTGAACGACTGCCAGAGGTCGGGAGAGCTGTTTGCGATGCCGGCGACGTGATGGCACTTCGAGGTGCCCGAGTAACCGAACCCCGCAGGCGGCGGCGTTGTCGCTGTGATGTCAATGCCCGAAGAGTCGTAGACACGCACGCCGAGGATCTGGAGCGTGGCCGTGTCGGCCACTTTCGCCTGCCACGAAAGCCGAATGAGGCTTCCGCCCGGTATGGGCACTTGCTGCGTGGCCATGCCCGCGCCGACCGATGTCCCGTCCCCGAGCAGCAGGTGACCCGTGTCGTTCACGCCGCCGGCCGCTTGCCAGTCCACGAAGCCGGCCGAAGGAGCAGCAGCCCAGGCCTCAAGTCTCGCCACGCGCTCCTCGTAGCTGGGTTTCTCGGGCACCACCCCCCAGGAGTCCCAGAACAGCCAGGGCTCAACGTAGTGGTAGATCCCGATTCCCAGTTGTTCGCAGAGGGCTCGCTCGGCGGGGTCATCAATCGGGTAGGCCTCGTGATACACCCAGCCGAAGTCCAGAGGATTGGGTACTTGGCTTGGGTGTACCGGCCACTCCCAGCAGCCCTCGGCCGTCGTCCGCTTCACGAAGAACTGCGGATACAGTGCGTGGTATGTGGCCGTGGCCGAGCGAAAGCCCCAAGCCGCATCAATGGCGTACAACGAGCATGAGAAATCTGCCCGGCCGGCTCCCAGCTTCGTCGTCACCGGAGAGAGGCCAATTTCCCAGAGCGAACGCAGGCCCAAGGACGTGTCGCACTCGAACCGCTGAGCCAGCGGCTCTGACATCGGGATGGCCAGGGCCAATCCGGATTGGGCGTTGCTTACCGCGGCATACGGATACCAACCCACGGCATGGTTGGCGATGGTGTGTGTGTTGCTGTACACCGTTCCGGCAGCGATGGTTCGGGAGGTGTCCAGGTCATCCCACCACTGCCAGCCCTCCGCCGAGACTGGAAGGATCCAGTAGACCAGCACCGGCCGATCCTCCGGGGGCACGGTGGTGTCCTGGAGGGTGACTTGGATGTCGATCTTCCCGGCAGACACGGTGGTGGCCGCATCCACGTGCAGGGTCGCGCCGGGCACGTCAACCGACTGCGTGAAACCGGTTGGCGTCGGTTCGACAGGACCTGAGACCGGCGCAAGGGCGTCCCAGACGATGCCTCCGGTTGCATCGATGCTCAGGTCGTCCATGTGCAGCCAGGCATCGCCGCCGTTCCAATAGCGTACGGAGACGCGCACGAATGCTGCCGAAGGGGACGACAGGTAGTAGTACTCAAGCGGCTGCCACGTGTCGGCGGAGGCGCACTGAATACCTGCGATTGTGTGTGCCTGCGAGGTGCTTGAGTAAAACCAGCCGGTTGGCGCCGGCGTGCTCGCCGTAATGTCGGTGCCGCCGACGTCGTAGACTCGCACACAGAGGATTTGCAGTGTGGCCGTGTCCCCCACACGAGCCTGCCAGGAGATCTTCAGCCGGGCGCTCCCGGTAACCGCCAACGACATCGCGAGGGCCATCCCGGCCCCGGTTGTCGATCCGTTCCCGAGCAGCAGGTGCCCGCTGTCGCCGATGCCGCCGGAGGCCTGCCAGGTGACGTAGGCCCCGGTGTTCCAGTTTGCGTTTTGGGCGCTGGTCCAGGGTCCGCCGTCACTGGCGAAGTCGAGTTGCAGGAGATTGGCTGGGGTTATTTGTCGGCCGGGTTTCAATGCCAGGCCGCCCCACTGGCCGGGGATCAGGGGTACGCCTATGCCCGCGGCCGAAACCGCAGTGATGCCGCCGGTTGCGTCCGAAAACGTGACCTGCTGGCCGTTGCCCGTGTCGAGCGTTACGCCCAACGCAACGTGTGCCAGCAGCACAGTCAGGCAGACGACGACGAAGATTGATCCGCGCACCGTCACGACTTTCCCCCGACAAGGTCATCACCAGTATACCAGATGACGCCGGAGCAATGCACGGACGAACCGTTGGGCAGTTCCAGAGCCGCCGGCCCCTGCCGCAAGTGTGTCGCTGTGTGGAGCGAAACGCGCCGCGGGCCAGGCTGGGGCAGAGCGGGCGGAGGAGTGGCGCTGGCACAGCCCGTGGCGACGGGAGCGGTCGGGCGAGCGGTCTGGGATATTGGCACAAAAAGATGCTTTTTATCAACGTGATGCTGTGGTCGGGGTAGTCTGAGGCGATGGGGCGGCCGTCGCGGAGTGGGATTCGCGGATTGCCCACTGACTGCTGAGTCTCTACGGCGGCGCCGGCCGTACGACGATGAGGTCCAGAACAAGCGAACGGCGGTGAAACTGGGCTTCGAACGCATCCTCCAGCCAGTCGACGGGCCGAGAGAATCACCGGCGAACAAAAAAATGGCTTCTGACGCCTTCTCCGCGCCCACGCTTTCGCGATCAGGCGCTTCGACGACGAGTGATTGCCAGGCCGCCCAAAGTCAGCAAAGCCAAGGAAGCCGGTTCGGGAACAGGCAATCCGTCGAACTGGACTTCCGCGAAGCCTGAAGAATGCATCCCCGAGGGGCTCGAGTAACCGTAGTTGCTCAAGACATTGAAGCGGATGTGCGTCGCCGTGATCGTCGGGAAACTGTAGTAGACGGGGTTGACGGGTTGGGCCCAGGGGCCCTGAGGCAGCACGGTCGGGGCTCCCGGAATCGCCGTGTAGCTGGATCCGTCTGTCGAGGAAAGCATCTGAATGTCCTTGACGCAGATTCCGTTGTTCCCGTTGAACGGCCAGATCGAGATCCCGTTGACGTAGTAATCGTCGCCCAAGTTGAAGATGATGTACCCGGACTCGTAGCCGCTTGTCCATGTATTGGTACCGCTGGGAAACGCATGTGTGCCGGTCATCGCCGGAATACCACCGGGCAGCCCCGAGCCGTTTACGATGTTGGTGATATTGCCGCTTGCTGTCAGCATGTTCGTAGAGGCGGTCACGTTTGGAATGAGGGCGGCTTGGGTGCCGTTCGAACCGGCCAGAAACACCGCCGCAGAGACGGTGCAGCACAACCAGACACTTCTCGTTTTCATCTCTCTCTCTCCGTCAGAACTTCTGCGTTCTTTAGTCCGATGGGAACAACCGAACGAACCGTAGAACATCGTCTACATCTTCATATTGTACCTCGTCACGGGATTGACTCAAGCAAATTCCTGCTCTTATCCCTTGAGACACATCAATCGGCGTAAGGTCGATTATCCTTACCTGTTTTCCCCAGCCCTCCCAGACGGAAACGCCGCCGTGTCCTCGCCCCCGGTTGACCCAAGTCGCTGAGTTATGGGACATCGGGATCGGAAGTGTCGACACGGGGACGTGGCCAGTTGCAGGTCAGCTCGCGGATGGTGGCGTCGGTGACGGGCGGGATGTCGAGGAACGCACCGCTCTTGCCCGAGCCACAGGGCGTTTTGTGGCACTTCGAGCCGGGGGGGGTGAGTTCGGTGGTGAAGCCCGTGGGTAACGCGGAGAGCGGCAGGTAGATGTGTGTGGGCTGGCCGATCGACGGCCGCTCGTTCCACTTGCAGCGGAAGACCCGTGTATCGCGGTCGTAATCGTAACTCAGAAGCTCGCCGGCCGTGGCCATCGGGTAGGGCCGTTGGATGGCATCGAAGTACGGCTGGGCCTGCAGATCGGGCTTGATGATCCAGAACGTGTCGCCGTACAGGCGTTTTTCGAGCTGGGAGACGATGAACGAGGCCATCGGCCGTCGGTCACCGTTGTTGCCTGGGTCAGCATCCCATTCGCCCACGATGACGGGCATCTTCAGCCGTTTGGCCAATTGCGAGATGCGAGCGAAGATCGGCCCCATGTGTACTGTCGAGGGGTCACCCATGGGCAAGCCGTAGGCGTGCGGCACCAGGGCCTGCTGAGGATCGCGCCGGCCTTCGGCGTCCATGATGGGTTGAAGAGCACTGCGCACGCCGATAATGGCACCTCCGCCCGGCTCCAGAAGGATGATGTGGTTGCGGTCCACTTCGCGGATTGCCTTGGCCACGCGAGCGTACATCGGATTCAGCGCATCGCGTTCGTAGGTCATGTACGGCGGTTCGAGGGCTTCGAGAACCGCCTTGAGGAGCTTCTCATCCGCGGCCACTTCGGTCATCGTCCGGCGCCGGTTCTCCTCGCTCTTGTACTCTTCGAGCAGCCCGGCCACGGTTACCTCTTCGCCCTTGTCGGCCCGTATCTTGGCCATTTTCGCGGCGATGAGAAGCGGCAGCATCTTCATTGGGCTGCCGGGATAGGGCTCGTTGAACAGGTCGTAGCCGATCACGGTGGTATCGTCGGCGTAGCGTTTGGCAATGTGCCGCCAGACCATGGCGAAGCGGTCCTGAATGCCGACGCCGTCGGGTCCGGGCTTGTTCGCGTAGAAGTTGTTGAATGCGGTGTGGACCATGGGGCTGGTCCAATAGGACTCTTGCCAGAGGTTGGGTTTGCGAGCGTGCGGCCGGCCTTCGTCGAGAGTGGCCCACGCCGGGGCCCCGTTGCCGGATTTGACGCCCCAGAGGTCCTGGTGCATGTCCAGGAAGACGTGCAGGCCACCGGCCCGGGCTGCGGCAATCTGCTCGTCAATCAGCCTAAGGTACTTCTCGTCGTACTTGCCGCACTCCGGCTCGATCTTCGACCACTCCATCTGCAGACGAATGACATTGAGGCCCCAGTCACGCATGCGGGCGCAGACGTCCGGTTTGACCCAGACCGAATCAGGCTTGTTGGTGCCGCCGGCATTGACGCCGTGCAAAATGAGCTGCCGGCCGGTGGGATCGACGAACCGATTTCCGGCCACGGCGATCCGCGGCAGGGGTGGGGACGGTGGAATCGGCTCGCTGCTGGGCTGCGACGTCACCGCCTCGGTGAGGACGGCCGCCGTCAGGACGCAGAGAACCGGAGTCAACAGGGAGAAACGCACGCCCACGAACCTCATTACGGCGAGGATGGGATCACGCCTTCACGGGCTTCCAACCAAACTGCACGTAGCAGTTCTCGAATGAGCCGTCGTCGTAGAGGTCGACCAGCGCGTAGCCGGCATCACACTCTTGATAGGGGCCCTCCCACCACCCACCGCAGACGGCGCCATTGCAGACATATGAGACGCCCAGGTATTCGACCCGATCGATCAGGTGGACATGGCCACTCAGACAGACCTTTACGTTCGGATGCTTGAAGAAAAGGTCTTTGATACGCCGACTGTCGACGTGGACCCAGGCCCCCGGCACGACCCAGTCTCCGGACTTCTCGTTATCGCCGTCGAAGAAGACACACACGGCCAGGATCGGAATGTGCGAGAGAATCAGAACGGGCTTCTTCGGGTCCGTCCGCCGTAGATCTTCGGCAAGCCACTCGAATTGCCGGTCATCGAGCCGGGCGGTGTAGCCATCGCCTTGGGGGAACGTGCTGTCGAGCATAATGAAGTGCCAGCCGGCGCGATCGAAGCTGCGGTATTCGCGATCGAGCCCGAGAGAATCCACGGCCCATTTCTTGCCGTACAGGGGCTCGTTGCCGGTCGCACCGCTGTCCTTGCGGTTCAAGCCCCAGCAGTCGTGGTTTCCGATGCACGGCTCCACGGGAAGGCTGCACTCGGCCTTCAGCACCTTCTTGTACAGCTCCCATTGTTCCCTGGTCCGCGCCTCGTTCGCTCCGATCGAGTCCATGATATGGTCGCCGCCCGTGAAGATCAGATCGGGCTTGTCCTTCTGAGACTGCACATGCTTCAGACAGGCGGTGAAGCCTTCAGCAGCCCTGCGCTCGGGGGCAATGTGAATGTCGGTCAGATGCGCGATCCGCAAGACGCGCTTACGCGAGGGGTTTGCACTCTGTGCCAAGGCGGATCGGGCACCGGCAAGTCCCAAAGTTGCCGCTCCGGCAACGCGGATCAGTTCGCGACGCGAGACGCTGTATGATGGTTGATTGTTCTTCATCGCACCATTCAAACGGATTGCGGCACGTGGAGTCAAGGGTCTAGGGTTCAGTGCGAATTGGCCTCAGGGTCACAGGGAGTGTTTGCATCGTGTCGGTCAGAGGGTATTGTTTCGGCTGCTAAGGTGTTCGACCACGGGTCCCCTCTCGCACGGGAGCCCTATGTACTCCACGATCGGATATGTCATTTTCGTGTTGGGCCCGGCCGTTCTCGGCGGGATCCTCCTATGGCGTTTCCCGAAGTACCGGCGCGTCCGGCTGCGCTCGATACTGGTGTACCTGGTGGTGATGAGCCTGTTGATCTATGGGGCTCTTCGGTTTGTGTGCTACATCGCCTCGGCGACGGTCGCTCTGCGAGAGGTGTTCGTCGTTCTGTGGTTCGCGATCACATGGCGGATAGCGTGGGAGTTGTGGGCACGAACGGTCGGCCGGTTGGGGCAGAAATGGGTCCGCTGGGCACGGCTGCGCAGGCATCAGGGGCTGCACGCCCCGAAGCTGATTCGGCTGATCCCTGTCGGCCGGATGCTGCTGACTGCCTTCATCTTCGTTCCGGCGTTTCTGAGCTGCGTGGTCACTCATCGGTTCAAACTGCACGACGACCAGGATCCCAAGAGCATCTACCAAATGGACTTCGAGCATATTCGCATACCCACTGCCGACGGCCTGACGCTCGACGGCTGGTTTATCCCTCAGAGCGGGGCTTCGCGAACCATCGTCGTCTGCCACGGGGCCGGGGCGAACAAGGGCAACTTCGTCTGGTTCCTCGGGTCGCTTACCCGGCCGGACTACAACGTGGTTTTCTTCGATTTCAGGGCTCATGGTTCCAGCGACGGCCGGACCACAACCTACGGCATCCGCGAACGCCGCGACGTGGCGGCCGTGGTCGATTGGCTGAAGCGGGAACGGCCGGCACAGTCACAGGTCATTGTCGGACTTGGATCGTCGCAAGGGGCGATGGCGCTGACACTGGCCGCCGCCGAGGATGAGCGGATCGACGCGGTGATTCTCGACAGCCCCTTCACGTCACCCTACGACTTGGCGCATCACCACGCCCGATCCGTGCCGGTCATCGGCCCGGTCTTTGTCAGCATCATTCTGGCCGGCATGTCCGCACAAACCGGGACGGATTTCTTCAACACCTCGGCTGTCGAGGCGCTCTCCCGGCTGGGTAGCCGCCCTGTCATGGTCATCCACGGGGACCAAGACATTGGCATGCCGGCTTCGCATTCTCAGGCTCTTTATGATGCCGCCCCCGGTCCCCGCGAGATTTGGTTCGGCCCTGGCCCGCACAGCAGCATCGTCACCGCCGACCCGCGAGCATACGAGCAGCGGGTCTTCGCCTTTCTGGGTGCTCACCTGGGCACAGAGTAGTGCGAGCCTTCTACCGGCTGTACCCGTCGAGCACTTCGGACATTCTGGGATGACGTCCGAGCCAGTCAACCTTTCCGCTCACCAGGTCGTAGTAGGCGCCCTCGACGGACAGGGGGCTGGCGCGGACCAATTGGCGAATGTCGAGGCTGCTGCCGAGCAGATCCTCGATGCCCTTCCAGATATTTGCCTTGATCGCCTCTTCGATCAGCGCCTCACCCTGCAGGTGCGGCTGCTCCTTGCGGACGGCGTTCGCCGCGGGGACGATCTTGTCTCGCAGGAAGAGAGTGTTCCCGTGCAGTACGGCGCCGTTGGCGACGGCGGTGATCGCGCCGCACCTGCTGTGGCCCATGACGACCACCAGCGCCACACTGAGATGCTCAACGACATATTCCACGGCTGCGATTTCGTTGATATCACACACGTTGCCCGCAACGCGCACGACGAAGACGTCGCCGATCCCGCAGTCGAACAGGATTTCAACCGGTACTCGGGAATCAGAGCAGGATACCACCGCCGCAAACGGCCGTTGGCCCTGGTCCGCGGTCCGGCGACGCTGATCCGCGTCCGCGCGAGGATGCTCGGGCCAGCCGGCAACGAAACGGGCATTTCCCTTCCGCAAAAACTCCCTGGCCTGATCTGCGGTCATGGGCTCTTCAACTCCTTTGCGTGCCAACCACCATTGCCTCCTCGAGTCGGTCGGCCTGCAATGGCAACGAAGCAAGCGGCAACGTAGCCCACCATACGGCGTGTGGCAACAGAGCGTAGCGCCAAGGGTGAAGGAGAGGATTCTCTCGCGGGGGACTGGAGCAATGCCTGTAAGGACGTCAGCCGGCGGCGCCGGGAGCGGGCTGGGTGGCTGACTGAATCCGCTTGCGGAGATCGGCCAGACCCGCGGCCCAGGCAGTGCCGAGGCGATCCGGCGGGACGGCCTGGGTCAGTTTGTCGAGGAATGCCCAGACGCCCTTGGGGTCGGTCTTAGCGGTGTCGCGAGCATAATCCAGGAGTTGCTCGGCGACGGCCTGACGAGACTCGGGAGCAAGCTGTGCCTCGGCGACGAGCCGGATGGCCCCGTCCGGGTCGGCTTTGATGACGTCCATGCGATCCTTGGGGATCATTCTCAGGAAGATTGTCTGGTACGCCTCCCAGGCCTTCTTCTGCACTGCAACGGACAGCTCGACCTTGGGGTCGAGCCGCGTTCGCAATACCACGAGGTGTTCCGGCCGGCTGCCCAGATGACCCAACGCGACCACTGCCGCCTCGCGCACTCCGGGGTCCTGCTCAGTTGCCAGGCGGTCGATGACCAGGAGAAGTCTGCCCTCGGCCGGTTTGCCTACGGCACCGATCCCGCGAAGCGCCGACTGGCGAATGGCTGGGACATACTCGTTCGCCCCTGCATACTCGGCCAGTACATCCAGGAAGTCGGGAGCGGCAATGCTCGCCATCGCATCGATGACCGCGGCTCGAAGTTTGTCGTCTCCCAGGCCGGCCTCGGCTCGTTGGAGCAGCGCCTTGGTGACGGGCTGGAGGTCCACCGGCCCGGGGGCCGACTTGGCGAACTCGATGAGCGATGCCAAGGCACCGGCGGCCTTTGCCGCTACCGAGTCCACCGGCTCCTCAAGCCCTCTAAGGCACACGGGAATTGACGCGGGATTCTGCAAGTAGCCAAGAGCGTGGTAGATCAGCTCTTTCGTGGCCGGTGATTCTTCCTTGACCAGCCGTTCTTCGAGCAGATGTGAGTCCTCCTGCTGCCGCAGATCACGGAGGATCTCGATCACTCTTCTGCGAACCGGCTCTTCGGGATCGTCGATCATGGTCCGTAATTGGGTCAGGATCACTGGGGCGGGTTCGACTTGCTTCTTCTTGAGGGCCTGGTAGATGATGTCGAGCGCGGTCTCGCGAACGAACGAACGTCGCGAGGCCAGCCACAGCTTCAACTGGTCCGTTCGGTCGGTGTCAGTTGGAAGCAGAGCGTACAACTTGTGGGCCAATGTCACCCATTCATTGATGATGAGCTGCCGGTCAATCTCCGCAAGTCGACGATCGACGACGGCGTCACCCCGATATCCGGCCAACGCGGCCACTGCCGCATCACGAAGCGTCGGCTCTTTGTGGTCCAGCAGGGACAGGAGAGGCTGCCGGAAGAGAGGGTCCTTGCTTCGGACCTCGGCGATCGCCTCGCACACCGCCAGTTTCGCAGCTTCATTGTTGCTGGTCCCAAAAACGGAACGCAGCAATGCCTCCACAGCTTCGCGGGAGTCGAGCTTGAGGATCTGGACCGCGGCCTCGCGGCGGACCTTTGGATCATTCTGGCCGGCGATCTTGAAGACCAGTTCGGCCAGCGTCACGGCATCCGGAGCGGCGGGGCTTGAGGCCGGGGCTGATGCTGTGGCGACAGCCGCCGAGACTGCGGCACCGGAGGTCAGCAGGACGCCGACCGCGACTGTCCAACTCAGGAGCATCGCCGACGATCGTGGCAGCAGTTGTCCCGCCGTCTTCCTGTTGTGCAGACGTCTTGTTACCATTTCTTGTCCCGGAGCCCGCCGTGAAGCCGTCCTCAGATCTCGCTTCTACCCTGCCTTGGAGGAAATCGCAAGTCGTCTGCCCCGGGAGAGCGCGACGATACACCATCCCCCGGCACCGTTTGAGATGTCCGGCGGTTCGACCCCCAGACGTTCACGATCTCCGTATAACCATCGGAAATCCGCCAATGAAGCGATCAGTCGAAATGGGCCTGTCGGTACCCCATCAGCCCCCGGCCGGCGTCGCACCCTTCCCGCCCTTCTCACCTCTCGCCTTTCTCACCTTCCCACCCTTCTCACCCAGCGCCCCTGGGCATCCTGGCTGGTCCCAAGGGGCGACATCGTCAATAATGAACCGTGCCGAGCCCACGGGTCGGGACCGGCGGTTCCTCTCTTCTGCGGAGATTGCGATGCGAACAACCTACCTTCCAGTCTGCCCCCTCCTCATGGCATGGGTTCCGGCCGTCCTGGGCGCCGAGCCGACGGTCTTGGTTGATGGAGATAAGCTGACGGTGCGAACTGCGACTGTGGAGGCGGTCTTCAATGGGATGGCCGTCGTCAGCCTGACCAACGCGGACGCCAAAGTGCAGTTCGCAGGTCCAGAGCCTCCCGCTCACGGAGTGGACCTGTTCTACCTCAACGGCAACAACCTGGGTCAGGACAAACACCAACGAGTCAGCGTTCGCCAAGTGTCTCCCCTGGCCGCCCGAATCGTCGTCGAAGGAGATGATTCTCGCCGGTCGCTGCTGGTGGCGGCCGACCCCGACACCCACGACATCCGCGTCACTCCGGACGGTCTGTCCAACCGGCGAGGGCTTCGGTCAGTCGGCTGGCAGGTGCCGTTCGCCGCCGAAAGCACCGTTATCCTGCCGGTCGTCAACGGACTCCAGTTCAAGCCTGACCGGCCTTGGCCCGGCAATGGACGATTCCTGTGGCCCTACCAGTGGTGCGCCCAACTCGCGGTGGTCGAACGGGACGGTGCGAGCCTGATGGTGCACTGCGAGGATACCCAGATGCAATTCAAGGCCATCCGGGTGACGCGCAACGGCCCAAAGACCGAGCTATGTTTCGAGAGCGAGCCGACCGGGCCGCTGTGGGACAACCGGACGGCCGGGGGGATCGAGTGGCGGATCAACGCATACAAAGGCGACTGGAAGGTGCCGGCCGTGCGCTATCGTGACTGGCTGAGCAAGACATATGACCTGGCCGAGAAGCGCAAGCATCGCCCGGCCTGGGTGGATAAGATCTCCCTGGCCGTCTGTTGGGCCGACGCTGGCAGCGAGGCATTCCTCGACGCCCTGGTCGAGGTTCACCCACCCGAACAGACCCTCATCCACCTCTCGGGGAACTGGCGAACCGACAAATACGACGTCAACTACCCTGACTACACACCCAACGACAAAGGCCTGGGCTACATGGCCAAGGCCCGCAAGATGGGCTTCCACGTGATGCCCCATTTCAACTACTTCGCCATCTGGATGAAGCACCCGTTTTTCCAGGAGGTTCGCGACTTCCAGCTTCGATCGCTCGACCAGAACAACCCCGAGGGCTGGTACTGGCCGCCGCAGACGTATGATTACACCCGGATGGCCTATATCCATCCCGGGCTGGGGCTGTGGCGGGACAAGCTCGTCGATGTGCTGCTGGAGACGTGCGGGAAGATGGAAACCGACACCGCCTTCATCGACCAGACGCTGTGTACCTGGAACACGGACAACGGCCAGGTCCAGGGGATGAACACCATCGGAGGGATGCGGCAACTGCAGGAGGAGTTCGCGGCCATACGTCCGGGGCTCGTGCTGGCCGGCGAGGGGCTCAATGAGATCTCGTTTCAGCGTCAGTGCTTCGCCCAGGCGCACATCCACGACGGCTGGGGGGCACTGGAGGCCAAGCATCCCCAGGGCGTGCATCCGATCGGCTCGTTTCTGTGGGCGGGCCACACGCGGCTGATCGGCTACTATCACCTGAACCCGGACAACAAGGATTTCGATCTCGGGGTTGAGGTCTACGAGCGGATGGGCGCTCTGCCGACCATCGTGAGCGGGAACCCGAAACATCTGAAGGAAATGTCGGCGGGAACGAAGAGAATCTTTGAAAGGGCGAAGGGCAAAGGGGCCAAATAGCTGTTAGCTGTCAGCTATCCAGGGTATCCCCCATCGCTTGACCTGCGACGGCAGTTCGAGAGGCAGTGGATCATCCCCGTCGTACCCTTCCTATCCTCGAATCGGAAGAATGCGTAGAAAGCCCTTGTCCTGTTGGCTTGATCCCGTTATCATACCTCCGCCTAGAAGTGGTCCAGAACGGGAGGATGGACGGGAGCGCCTTTCGGCCGTACTGCCCTTTCCGCAAGAGGCTCTTGAGCAGTAACCGTTTCCTCCACAGTATCTGCGAACCCGTATCGGCATTTTCAAGGAGCACGACAGTGAAATCCATTCAATTCGCCGCGTCAAAGGGTCGAGTGTTTCGGACGTTCCTGGTTTCCGTGTCCAGCATTTGGCTGCTCGCGTCCGCCGCACCAGCTTGGGCCAAGACGGTCTACGTTTCCACCAGTGGCAGCGACGCCAACAACGGCCTGACCTGGGCAACCGCCAAATTGACGGTCCAGGCCGGGCTCAACATTGCTGTCTTCGGTGATCAGGTTTGGGTTGCGGTCGGCCGGTACAAGCCGACCTACCTTACGAATTCGGCCGATCCGCGCTCAGCGACGTTTCAACTTAAAAACGGCGTGAAGTTATACGGCGGCTTCCCGGGCCAACCTGGCCAGGAGGGTAATCTTACCGTGCGCGATCCTGAAGTCTACGAGACCATCCTCACCGGCGACCTGGCTGACAACGATGGTCCGGACTTCGCGAACAACAGTGAGAACACCTACCACGTTGTCTCGGCTGACGGTTCAATCACCGACACATCGAACACTATTCTCGACGGTTTCATAATCACCGGTGGCAATACGCAAGGAGATTATGCAAAGGACGACGGGGGTGGAATTAATTGCGCAAGCGCCAGCCCGACCATTAGGAACTGTAAGATCAGCGGGAACACGGCAAACGAGGGCGTTGGCTACGGTGGCGGAGTATTCTGCGGCTGGAGTTCTTCACCGGTGATCACGAATTGCACGATCAGCGGGAACAAGGCTAACGCGTACGGCGGCGCGGTTTCCTGCTACGACAATAGCAGTCCCAGGCTCACAGGTTGTAGGATTATTGGGAATACGGCTGCTGATTATGGCGGAGGGGCGTTTTTCTGGGGCGGTAGCCCGATACTCACGAACTGTATGATCAGCGGGAACAAGGCTAACGCATACGGCGGCGGGATGTACAACTTCAGCAGCAACCCGACGGTGACCAACTGTACATTCAGTGGGAACACTGCGGCCGCATGGAGTGGCGGGATCTGCAATGTGCAGAGCAGTAGCCCGAGGTTAATTAACTGCATTCTTTGGGGCAACGGCGCATCGAACTTGCCGCAGGTCTTTGACAGCGATTCCACGTCGATTGTGACCCATAGTTGCGTCCAAGGTGGCTGGTTGGGTACCGGCAACATAGACGCCGATCCTCTGTTTGTTCGCAATCTGAACGACGGCGGCGATGGTTGGGGTGACAATCCCGCCACCCCCGGTGTCGACGAGGGTGCCAACGACGACTTCGGCGACCTTCGCCTCGCCTGTGGGTCCCCTTGCCTGGATGCGGGCGACAACGGGGCCGTACCGGCGGACATACTGGACCTTGACGGCGATGGGAATACCACCGAGCCGATTCCGTTTGACTTGGCCGGCAACACCCGCTTTGCAGACGACCCGGCTACCGTCGATACCGGGGCAGGGTCTCCGCCGATAGTCGATATGGGGGCATACGAAGGGGCCAATCAGGCTTTCGTGCTTCCATCCGACCCGGTCAAAGTGCCCGAAGGGGGTACGGCCGATTTTACGGTCGCACTCGCGTGTGATCCCGGCGGTACGGTCGAGGTGTCCGTGACCTGGGACTCGGGTGATCCGGACATTGCGGTCCAATCCGGATCGACCCTGCAGTTCGATTCGAACAACTACGCGGTCCCGCAGCCGGTAACACTGGCCGCGGCCGAGGATGCTGACCGGGTCGAAGGCACGGCCCGAATCCGGCTCGAAATCCCCGGTATTGCATACGGGTTCGTGACCGGGCGAGAGATCGAGAACGACATCGGCCCCATTCTTTTTGTGGATGCCGATGCCAGCGGTGATAACAACGGCACAAGTTGGGACGACGCTTTCACTGACCTGCAATCCGCGCTGGATGCCGCGTCCGCGCTTGAGGCGGTCGACCGGATCTGGATCGCGGCCGGGACGTACCGACCCTCGGCCCTTCTCTCGATACCCGGCTTGCCGACCGATCCGAATGACCCTCGAACAGTCACGTTTCAACTCATCAACGGCGTGGCAATCTACGGTGGATTCGCCGGCACCGAAGACCCGAACACGTTCAACCTGGCCGACCGCGATCTCGCCGGCAACCAGACCGTTCTCAGCGGTGATCTGAACGGCGACGACAGGACCGACGGCAACGGAGAGAACAGCTACCATGTTGTCGTCGGCGTGTACCTCGACAGCACCACTGTGCTTGATGGTGTGACGATCACCGCCGGGAACGCTAACGACAGCGCCGGCAACTCTATGGACTTGGCCGGCGGTGGCATGCTCAACCTATATGCCAGCCCGACCCTGACCAACTGCGTGTTTAGCGGAAACTCAGCGGATGCCGGTGGCGGAATGGGTAATGTGTGGGACAGCAGTCCGACGTTGACCAACTGCATATTCAGCGGCAACTCCGCATCCGGCGCCTATGGCATCGGCGGCGGAATGGGCAACGCGTATAGCAGCGACCCGGCAGTGGTCAATTGCACGTTCAGCGGGAACACTGCCTTCAGTGGCGGTGGGCTTTACAGCATGGAAATCAGCAGTCCGATGCTGACCAACTGCACATTCAGCGGGAACTCGGCCACCGACGGCGGGGCGATCTGCTCCGTCATGTCTTCAGCAACGGTTACAGCTTGTACGATCAGCGGTAACACGGCCAGCCACTATGGTGGCGGAATGTACTGCTCAGGTGTTGGCAGCCTGACGATCACGAACTGCGCGATCAATGCGAATACCGCCACCGTGAACGGCGGCGGGATCTGGTGTCTGGAGAGCACGTTGGCGCTCAACAACTCCACGATCGCCGGGAACGGAGCTATCGGTACGTCGCTGAGCAGCGGCGGCGGGATTCAGTTCTGGAACAGCAACTCGGCGCTTGTTGACTGCACCATCGTTGCGAACAGGGCCTACCAATCGGGCGGTATCGAATGCTCTGCTGGCAGCAACCTCAAACTCGATAATTGCGCGATCAGTGCCAACACCGCCAGCAGCGTAGGCGGTGGAATCTTTTCCAGTTCCTCCTCCGCAACACTCACGAATTGTACGATCAGTGGGAACATCATATCCGGGAACCCGAGCGCCGGAGACGGGATAGTCGTCTGGGGAGGTAACACCAGACTCACGAACTGCATCGTTTGGGGCAACAAGAATTCGGAATTTGCGGTAATGTCGGGCGATCTCATTGTGACCTACAGCGACATCGGGGGTGGCTGGCCGGGTACGGGCAACATCGACGCTGATCCGTTGTTTGTGCGCGACCCCGACCCCGGCCCGGACGGGAACTGGGACGGTGTGGATGATGACTACGGCGATCTTCGCCTGGCGTGTGGGTCCCCCTGCCTGGATGCAGGCGACAACGGGGCCGTACCGGCGGACACACTGGACCTTGACGGCGATGGGAATACCACCGAGCCGATTCCGTTTGACTTGGCCGGCAACACCCGCTTTGCAGACGACCCGGCTACCGTCGATACTGGGGCAGGGTCTCCGCCGATAGTCGATATGGGGGCATACGAGGGCCCCCATCAGGCTTTCGTGCTCGTGCCCGACCGGCTCAACGTGCTGGAAGGCGGCCCGTCGGCCACATTCACGGTCGCGCTGGCCTGCGATCCGGGTGGGACAGTCGAGGTGTCCGTGACCTGGGACTCGGGTGATCCGGACATCACGGTCCCGCCCGTGACGCTGACGTTCACTTCGGCGAACTACATGGTTCCCCAACCGGTGTCACTGACTGCGGCCGAGGACGCGGACCGGGTTGAAGGCACAACGCGTTTCCGGGTCCAAGGGACCGGTATCGAACACGGATTCGTGAACGCTGGAGAAATCGAAAACGACATCGGCCCTATTCTTTTTGTGGATGCCGATGCCACGGCGGGCGCCAACGACGGGACCAGTTGGGCGAGCGCCTTCACCGATTTGCAATCCGCGCTGACCGTCGCGTCCCTTGCACCCAACGCTGTGGAGCAGATCTGGGTGGCCGCCGGGACCTACCGACCCTCAGCGATGGTCTACCCAGGCGTTCCGCGAACGGAGGCGTTTCAACTCATTAATGGTGTCAAAATCTATGGCGGCTTCCCGGCCGGCGGTGGCGACCAAACGTTTGCCGCCCGCAATCCGGACACTTACTTGACCATCCTGTCTGGTGACCTGAGTGGCAACGATGTCGCGGTTGCTGATCCCAACGAGCTGTTGAATGAGCCGACCCGGGCCGAAAACGTCTACCACGTGCTGTTCGGCATGAACATTGATCGCGAGACCGTGCTCGATGGGGTGACCATCACCGCCGGAAACGCCAACAGCATTGCTGGCCAAATGGATGGGAACAGCGCGGGTGGCGGGATGCTCAGCGTGCTTGCAGGCAGCCTGACGTTGAGCCACTGCACATTCTCGGGTAACTCGGCTTCCTGGTTCGGCGGCGGGATGTTGAGTGCGTTTGACACCAGTCCGAAGCTGACCGACTGCACGTTTGTCGGCAACACGGCGCCGCAGGCCGGTGGGATGGGCAATATGAACAGCACCCCGACGCTTGTCAACTGTGAGTTCCGGGCCAACTCTGCTACCTGGGGCGGCGGGGTGTACAACATGCAGTCTATGTCTGATTTGACTCTGATGAATTGCAGATTCCTCGGAAACACGGCCGAAGAGGGCGGTGGTCTATACAACAGTGCCAGCGCCCCGATGCTAGTCAACTGCCAGTTCGTCGGCAATCAGGCCCTCCACGATGGCGGCGGGATGAACAACTGGGATGGCAGCGATCCGACGATGATCAACTGCACTTTCAGCGGCAATGTCGCGAGTCTGGAACGTGGCGGCGGAGTCTACAACCACGAAGCCAGGGCAACGATGGTCAACTGTATCTTGTGGGGCAACACGGCCTCCGCCGGACCTCAAATCGCGCTGGAACGGGAGGACGCCCCGTGTGAACTCACCGTCAGTTACAGCGATGTCCAAGGAGGCGCGGCAGCCGTACATGTTGACCCAGGGGCCATTCTCAACTGGGGACCGGGTAACATCGATGATGATCCCTTATTCGAGCGTAACCCCGGCCCTGGGCTGGACGGTCAATGGGGAACGCCCGACGACGACTACGGCGACCTGCGTCTGCGGGCCGGTTCGCCCTGCATTGATGCTGGCAACAACGGGGCCGTGCCGGCAGACATGCTGGACGTCGACGGTGATGGGGATATTACTGAACCGCTTCCGTTCGACCTGGCCGGCATAGCGCGGTTCGTTGATGACCTTCTTACGATCGACACCGGGCTGGGCGCGCCGCCGATTGTGGACATGGGGGCGTACGAGTACGCACCGGCGGTGCTGCAAACCTCCAACCCGGCCGACGGTAAGAGTCTGTGGCGCAACCAGAAGAATATCATCCGGCTGACCTTCGACGCAGATATTGCGGCTCCGGACGCCGGAGCGGTCATGATCCAGGAGATGCTCGCGGGCGGGACCTGCGGCGACGATCTGTCGGCGGGTTTCACCTTCACCGTCGAGAACGACGGCCAGGGCCACCCGCGGGTGCTCAAGATCCGCGAAACAGCGCCTTCACTGCAGCATCGCAAGTGGTATGCGGTCCGCAACACCGGCGACTGGACCGGCGTTGCGCCGTTCACCGTGCAGTACGTGGTGCAGGTTGGCGACGCCAACAACGACGGGCGAGTGCTGAACACCGATTTTGGCGTGATCAACGCGGTGATCCCGATCTTCAGTGCGGCCGACGACGATCGGCGGGACATCAACGGCGACGGCCGGGTGCTCAACACCGACTTCGGAGTGACCAACTCGAAGATCCCGTCGTTCCCCGTGGCCAAACCGAGCGGGCATTGACTCTGGGCCGACGCCCTCGTCGGCCGCGTTTTGTCGTGATGGTGCCGGCAGGCCAGCAATAGCAGCTGGCAAGGGCACCGGCTCCACCGCCGGGCCGGCCGATCTACCACGCCTCCGCTGCCCTTAAGGCTGGCGGCTCGCCTTCCGTTTGCGACCAGAATGGCTGTACGGATTCGAAGAGCCCTTTACCTTTCGGCTTGCTTCCATTATCATCATCGAAGGTGGTCGGCAACCGGGGGATGGACAGGAGCCTGCGTGAGCCAAGTCGTCCCGCTGATCAACTCCGTTGGGTGAGGAAGAGCATGTTCTCTCCGTGGGCGTTGCTGGCGTGAGAGGACGCGGGAGAACTTCCGATGGCAAGCACAATTCGATACCGCCTGCTTTCCAGCATTCTGATGCCAGTCGCCGGTATCCTGCTACTCGCGGATGGTCGGGCCGAGGCCCACAATCCGCTTGACGCCCCGGCCGAGGCACCGTCGGTTTTCTGGGTCGGCGACCTGGGCACACTTGCCCCTGGCCAGACGCCGAGTCCCCAGAGGCGCTACTTCAAGGGTGCGGTATTCCGTGGGCACAACATCGGTGACAACTTGGGCAACGCCATGGTCGTCGGCGACGACTACGACGGAGACGGCCTGCGGGAGATCGTCCTGGCCGCCCGCTTCGGCAAGCCCTGGGCGATGTCGCAGGGCGGACGTGGCGCGGGCGAAGCCTACATGCTCTACGGCACCGGCGGCCAGCGCTTTCTCGGCGACCATGACATCAACAGCATCGGATCTGCAGCGCTGCCCGGCGTCCTTTTCTCCGGCATTGCCCCAAATCCCAACCAACCCAACACACCGGAGGGCTATTCCGGCACAGCGGTGACCTACACCGTCGATGGTCAGCCGGCCCCGCCGTATGCCACCGAAGGTTTGGCCGGCGTCGCCCTGATCCCGGACCAGGACAACGACGGCAAGAGGGAACTCGTATTCACCTTCCCGTGGTGCAACTCCTACCGATTGAGTTATCAGGTAGCGGACGGTACTCATCCCGCGCCGCTGCCCGCTCTGGGACGACTGGAGAACAACGGCCACTTCCTGCGAGGCGGCTTGGTGATCGTTTCGAGTACCAACTCACTGCTCACCTCTCGAACGGCACTCAGCCGGCAGTTCGATCGGCTCATGATGTTGCAGGAAGTCGGTCAAGTGTTTGAAAACATGCGTTGGGACGTGATGGGAAATGGCCGGTTTGACCTTCCGGCCGCGGAGAACTTCATTCCCTACTGTTGTACCGACGACCATGCCCGCTCCGACAGCTTCGTCGACACGACCTTCTTCCCCGGTGAAGGCTTTAACCAGGACACGCTGACGCAGACGATGTTTCCGATCTTTGCCCTGGGTCATACGGGTGAGGGCATGGGCATCGATCCGCCTCGTCTGGCTGATCCCGTGCCGGCTGGCGGGGAATCCGCTCCCGAGTCCGCTCTGATGATCCCGTATGGCCAGACCCTCAGTCTCGCCCAGATTGACGCTCCGCCCGGCCCGACGAGTGCGTACTTCGTGGGCGGCCGGCTTTTCTGGGAAGCCTCGTGTTCCTCGGCATATACCGATGGCATGGGCGACCCGATTCATCCGTTCGGTTTCTTCCCCAGCGTGGGCTTCATGCGCGTTCTGGGTTCAGGCTTCTACTACGACAATTTGCCGGACCTCGGTGCTCCCGCCTGCGGCGCCGCCAACCTGCTGGGACAATATGAGCACTACTGCCCGAGCCAGCGTATGGCCACAGCGCTACAGCCATTCGGCTGTCGAATCCTCGGCCAGACGACGACGCAGTTGTTCACTACCGTTCCGACAACAGCCAACCGCTTTGGCCACAGCGTCTCGGTGGTGGGTTCGTTTCTGATGATCGGAGCGCCGTTGCGGACCGCCGAGAAGGCGGACGTGACCGCGCTGCGGGTCGACCCGCTTGCAGGCGATCGACCGGAGTCCGGCACCGTCTACATGCTCCAACTCAAGCGGCCAGGCGTGCCCGATCACAAGTACCTGTGGAACTCACAGGGATCTGTGACCACCGATGGCCAAGGGAACATCGTATCGAATGACGACTCAACGGCCCCCGCTCCGCACAACTACATCATTCAGGATGTCGGCTACAGCCGCTGCTTCGGCGATTCGAGCCGTTGGCTGGATCCCGGCGACGTCGCATTCGGGATGTCACGTCCGTTCCATATCATCGGTCTGCTCGGTGATCAGGTTGGCGAGGTGGCCGGCCTGCCGGACATCAACAATGACGGCATTGAGGATTTTGCCGTCGGCGCCGTTGGCACATACGGCGACCGAGGTGCGGTGTACATCATCTACCGGCGGCAGCCCGCGGTTGAGAGCGACTATCTGCTGGAGCGGTTCCAGATCAGCCCCTCACACCTGAACCGGCTTAATGGCTTGTTTATCATCGGTCGGCCCGGCGAGCGGCTGGGGGCGGTGATCGCAGGTATCGGACCGCGTTTCGACGAACTCGGAGACGACTACAACGCTGACGGCTATCCTGATGTGTTGATCGGCAGCCCAACAGTCGCCTCGGGCGGCAAGTCTGAGGCGGGCGAAGCGTTTCTCTTGTTCGGCGGGCAGAACCTGCTGAATCCGGCCGGCGGCATCACCATCCCGCAACTGCGTGATCAGGGCTACGGCGCGGTGTTTTCGGGCGCCCAGGTCCACGGTCATGCCGGGACCGCCGTGGCCGGCGCTGGTGACGTCAACCGCGACGGCGTCGCCGACCTGATGATCTCAGCCCCCGATGCCAGCCCGATGTTCGACAGCGATGGGGACGGCGTAAGAGACGCCATCGGCCTCGATCTGGACGGTGACCTGATGGCCGACGATTTGAACGGCGACGGCACGCCGGACGACATGACCGAGGCCGGCTTGGTGTACATTGTGTTCGGCGGCACGCACCTGTCTGGAACGATCGATTTGGATCAGATCGGTACGGAAACCCTGCCCGGCATGCTCATTGTCGGCAGGAAAGCAGGCGATCACTTGGGCGGCGGCCTGAGCCAGGGCAATCTGACCTCTGCCGGCATGAACGGTGCCGGCGACCTCGATGGCGATGGAGCTGACGACATCATGCTCTCGTCGATTCTGGCTGACCCGACCGGCAAGACGGACGCCGGGGAAGTGTACCTCATCTACGGTTTTTCCACGCCCGGCGAGCCCGCCAATCTGCAATCATCCAATCCGACCACCGGCAAGAGCCTCTGGCGCAATCAGAACAATGTCATCCGGCTGACCTTTGATGCCGACATCGCCGCCCCGGACGCCGGCGCAGTCATGATCCAGGAGATGCTCGCGGGCGGGACCTGCGGCGACGATCTGTCGGCGGGTTTTGCGTTCACCGTAGAGAACGATGGCCAGGGCCGGCCTCTCGTGCTCAAGATCGATGAGGCCGGTTCATCGCTTGTGCACCGCAAGTGGTACGCAGTGCGCAACACCGGCGACTGGACCGACGTCGCTCCGTTCACGGTGCAGTACGTGGTCCAGGTCGGCGATGCGACCAACGACGGCCGTGTTCTCAACACCGACTTCGGATGGGTCAACGCGGCCATCCCGAACTTCAACGCGGCCGACGACGATCGGCGCGACATCAACGGCGACGGCCGCATCCTGAACACCGATTTCGGCGTCCTGAACTCCCAAATCCCGTCGTTCCCCGTGGCCAAACCGAGCGGGCACTGATCGGAGCGGGCAGCAGGGCAGAAGGGGAGGGATGAAGGCTGAAGGCGGAAGGATGAGTCAAGGCAGCGGGGAAGCGAGGAAGCGGGGAAGCAAGCCAGCAAGGCAGCAGGGCACGAGGCAGCGAGGAAGCAAGGAAGCAAGACAGCGAGGCAGCAGGGCAGAAGGCAGCAAGGCAGAAGGCAGCGGGGCAAATCAGAAAAGGTCTCAGGATGGTTTTTCTGTCTCCTCATGCTGTTTTCGCCGTCGTCCGCGAGGACGCAGGGTGATGTCCAGACCAAGCCGAGCGGCGATTCTCGTCTTCCACCCGTCGGTTTCCAGGGGCATGCCGCGCGTGGCCGACTGCCGCACCAACTCCCATGCCTCATCATCCATCGGACGGTTCACGTCGGAGACCCACTTCTCAAAGACCACTGGCCGCATCACCCGACGATTCAACAGGTGATACGCAACCCCAGGCTCGGTAATTCGCGGCGGCCGTCCCATCGCCTCAGACTACCATGATCCCAACCCAATGTCAATAAAAATCATCCTGACACCTTTTACGATCACCTTTTACGATACGATGATTACTACCTTTTCGCGGCCACGCGCTACGTCGAATGGAACCCCGTCCGGGCCGGCCTAGTCACTCGTCCCCAGGACTATCCCTGGAGCAGCGCCGCCGCTCATATCGCCGGCACCGATGACCGGCTGGTCAAGGTCGCTCCCCTTCTGACCATGATGAAAGACTGGCGGAAATTCCTCCGGCAATCCGCCCCCAACGATCTCCAGCCACAACTCCAACGCCACGAACGAACCGGACGCCCGATTGGCAACCAAGCCTTCCTCACCAGACTTGAGGCCACCCTCAACCGCATCCTCACACCCCAAAAACCAGGCCGGAAACCAAAACAAACGTCGAAATAGGTATGGTGTCCCCCGATTTTGATTTACCCCCCAACCAATGCGGAAGCCCTCGAAAACCATTCTATACTGTCATAAGACTGCTATAGACACCCTCAATAAACGACCCTGTCCCGTTATCTTACCGCTTGTCGTTTCCGTCTCTCGTCCTCGGCTAGGCGATAGCGCAGGTCTTCATAGGCAATGGATGTTACCGTGCCATCCACGGTGAGAATTGGCAAGGCCCAACCCTTCGCTTCGTAGAAGACCGGTGGGCTGAAAGCTAGGATGGTCTCCGCAGGGTCGGCTAGACTGCAACCCGGCACGTATCGAAACGACTCCTCGGCCGCTCCGCGCGCCGAATAGCACCTAATCATCTTTTCCGGCAAGAGCCCCATGTCCACCAAGTCTTGAAGGTCAGAGGGAAAGCGGCCTCCGGTTGTAGTAGCATACCTGTGCAGCGCGTCGTACATGCCGTGTAGTTGTGAGGCATCCGCCCAGACCTCTTGCGATCCGCGTCTCGGCAGGAGCCCCCACCGCTGCCAGAGTAGTCCCATAATGGCAACCGCGGCAAGGACAAAAAGGCATACGCCGACAACAAGCTTGCCCCTGACGCTCATGGTGCTTCCGGCGAACAGCTGTGACAGACTACGCATTTTCCTGCCGTTCAACTTGCAGATTCCGACAACTGAGCTTCCACCGTATGCCTCGGTCGATCTCGCCCCTCAACGGTGAGACTCACTGGCTCCGTCAGGATGGCTTGACGGCCACGGCTCCTGTGATGCAATTGCAGCCTTCAGCTTGCTCCTCGCGTAGCGAGAGACACCACTGGGGTACTCGTATTCTTTCCTCCAAACAGTCGAACAGCCTAACGGACCAACAGACTCGCAGCGGCCACCCCGGAACTACGATCCGTGCGACTCTCGGCATGCCCCAGATTTCGGAACGACGATCGCATCGGTGGACGACTGCGTCGCAGCAGCGGGGACGGATGCTGGACGAGTGCTGGTGGCTCGCGACAGCTCCTCGAGGACCTCCGTATGCCTCCTTTGGGCATCTTTGTTATCGGGTTCGAGCTGAAGCCAGCGATCAGCAGCTTGCCTCGCTGCTTCCAGGTCATAGACTTCTGGCAACGAAGACTGTACCGAAGCTAGTTCCGAGACTCCGAAACGCTCGTAGAGACCCCCACGGCTGCGAAGGGCTTGCAGGACCGCGACCAGCTTCGGTGCCAGAATGGCCCTCGCTTGGCGGGCGGCCTCGGTACGGCCCATCTCTCTTGAAGGATGGAGGTCATCCAGAACATGGAGCAGGTTTTCCGCCAGATCGAGTCTCACTTGGTCCGCATAGACCGAGCCGTCGTGTTTCTCGAGAAACCGCTGGAAGAAGTCGATCTCTTGTTCTCTAGCCTGCGCGGGGTCTACTTTCCCCGATTGTCTCTGTCTGTCGTTCTCCCACTTAGCGAGTTCACGATACGCTGAGAGTTCCGTCTCGTTGGGGCTTCGCACATCGAGCGAGATCGGTGTACTGGTCCAACTCACCTCGGATACTTCACCTGTTCCTTGGTTGACAGCCTGCACGGGCAGAATTCCTCGCAGCTCATACGTCCCCGGCGCTTCTATCCCAACGCGCGCAAGCGGGTCTTGCAGGAGGAACACGCGACCGGAAATTTCGCCGTCTTTGGGTAGGATCGTTGGCTTGGGTCGATAATCCGAGTCAGAAGCTGTCCATCGTCGCAGACGCCTCCAAGCGCCGTCTGGCCGACGATACTCTATGACCGGGAGATGGTAACCGAAGCCGAACCCCTGAAAAGGCAGATCATATCCCGTCGTGTTTCTGACTCTCACGACGAGCTGAACGGCTTGCCCAGGTATGACAGATCTCGGGCTCAATTCAAGCTGGATAGTCGCTGAAAATCCAGCATCATCCGTGCCGAGAGCGGCGCAAAGCCCGATGCTCGCGAGAAAGAAGGTAGTATACATGGTTGTCTGTGTCTCCAACGGCTCTCCTAGTGTTGAGGATGGGTGATCGACCGTATCCAGGCTGTATCATTCGGCGAAAAGAACAGATTCTTCGCTATCGGAGTGGGATTGCTCGGTGTTCCGTTCGACATGAGATAGTCGTCTGTCGCATCGTCCAACCAGAACTGATGTCCGATCTCGTGCGCAACCGTGTAGGGTTCGAGACCACTCGAAGCAAATATGCTGTCGCGTATTGACTCGAGATAGACAAGAGAGCCGTGGGCCACTCCGCCAGGGTAGTCGCCGTTAGTACACGTGATGCCATACTGACCGCCTATTGTCCCCGCCTCGCCGCCTTCGTCAAGATCCTTGTTTGGATATCCCTGGTAGGCTGACGTCACGTGAACCGCCCAGAACGGTCCGCTGGATGTCAGGTTCTTGTTCACGTCCACGTAATCAGTGTACTCAGCACTATCGATATTCACTTGAAACGGAGAGTTAGTCTGCGATTCTGGGCTTCCTTCACCGTGCAACACAGGCTCAATGTAGCAGCGGTGGAACACCGAACCCAAGAGGCTGGTGTCAGCCAAACGAGGCATAGAAACGCGAGGCGTCAAGACCAGCGGAGGATTCGTGTACGTGTAATCGTCATCCCACAAAACAAAGGCCTTGCCAGGCATTGCCGCGATGAGAGCGGGCGCCTGTGCAATCGGAACTGAAATGATCACATAGTTGGAGCCAGATTCCGCTTTGGTGTCGAAGACGCCGACACCGCTGATGTCAATCGCGCATCCAGCGTCTGTGAAATGGTTTGTTTCTCGAAAATCGATCGGAACTTTGTAGGTGAACTCGACCTTAGCTCGCTGGAAATTCGGACTCGTGCTGCCTGAAACAGCCGAGGCGCTCGCCACCACCCCCGTCACCGTATTGGCGGACACCGCCGCCATCGAATCGAGTTCTACGTGAAGTCGCCGCCAGACGGTGAGCATGTCGGTAGCAATAGCGTAACAGTCGCTGTCGCTTGGAATGCACCCTCTGTGCTCGCGAACAGCTTGGTCAACCCATTCCTGCTTGAGGTAGTTCTCGTGCGCATCGGGCGTCGTTGTGGCGGTTACGCTGTAGTTGTTTCCGGGCTGAGGGGAAACGTACATCCATGTGGAAAAGCGACCGTCAGGCCTTACAACCGGCGTGCTCCAAACGACACCAGGCTGATCAGCCCTGTTGTCCGGCCCCGCATTTGCGACGAATTGCTGCTGGTCATCCAAGGGAAGATTATCAACGATGTCTCCATCCGCGGATGGATCATCCACGTCCCATTTCTTCAGGTAGACCCAGACGTAGGGCCACGCCATCTGGGGTGCTGGTGTAATATAGCCTATAATATCCACTTTTTTTCGATTATTTGAGATTGTGTCGCTTTCGTTCGGCGTTTCATCGTCTGCAAAAATACGCTTCCCCCCATTCTTGGGACAGCCCGTCAAAGAGGAGTTTCCTTCGTGCTCGACCCAGTAGACATCCGCAACCATGAACACCGTCATCTTGATGCTGTCCTTGGCCCCGGGCGAGGAGACGAGTGAGAGAGTCAGCGTGGCCGTACCGGGGTCGGCAAGGCCCTCAACCCACAGTGTATAGGGGAGGTTCTGCGCGTTCCACTCCATCGGGGCGGGCGTGCTCTTGTCGGCCTGAAGCCAGACTTTGACCAAGTTGGCGGGTGAGGCGTCCAGTTTGACCATCAGACCAGGGATCTCCGGAAGCACATCGACATGGATTTCAGCCAGGTCATTCTCCCCGAGTACCTGACCGTTCTTCTCCAGGTCGGCGCGGTTGTCAGTGGCGTAGTTGTCGTTGTCCGCATTGGGCCACATGGCCCGGCCGGGGAACTCGTCTTCGATCATGTTGTCGTAGGCGTCAATGTCCCCATCGGTGGAGTTGTCCGAATTCGTCTCGATGTTGATATCCACCACCGTCACCTGCACGGTATCCATGTGGACATATGGGGCGGGGCCTTCGCCGTCGGGGTCGAGTTTGAAGGTGATTTTCACGTCACCCAAGGCCTGTGAGGTCTGGACGCCTTCGATGTAGAAGGTCATTTCGTGAGTGGCCGTAGGGTTACCGGGGTCCGGCTGGAGGTTAGGATCCCACGGCATGAGCCTCTTCAGGTCTGTATACTCACCGGGGGCAATCCAGTCGCCTTGGCCGGTCGACAAAGCACTGCGCCGGTCGCGAGGCTCGTCTCCAAGGCGCTTCCACAAGCGGATTCTGCCGCTCATTGGAACGGCTGGATCCGGACTGGCCGCTGAGTAAGCAACCTGTACCCAGGCCTTGTTGGGGTCCAGATCGATGCTCGTCGGTGCGATCTTGACCTTGAGCATGACGAAGTCGTCTTCCTTGTGCGTACCGTCCTTGTACGTCCGGTCGTCCGGGTCCGGCGTTCCATTCTTGTTGTACCCGTCGTCCAGGTCCAGGATGCCGTCCTGGTCGTCGTCATCGTTGTTGAGCAGGACAAACCGCCCCGGCTCACCGGCTTTTTCCTCGATCCGGTCTTCGGTCATCGGGTCGGCCGCGTCCGGTCCATAGGGGGCGTCGGTGTTGGTGTTGTCGCTGTCCACGTCGACGTCGATTTTGGCAATGTGAACAAGAATACGGTCAATGCGTTCCCGGTAGCAGTCGCCGTCGATAATACCGGTCAATTCGACGAGGACAGTTCCCGGCCTAAGACCTTCCAGATAGAATTGCCAGCCTACCCATTTGCCCCGTTCGTCCAGCGGGTACTGCTTGAAATGAAACTCGTCGATAGGGTCCGTGGCCATGACCCTTTCCCACGAGTCGGCGCAGCCCTCAGGGTTGTTGTAGTAGCAGAAGATGCGGGCAAGATCCTCGTCCGTGGTCTGGAGGGTCAGGCTCAGCCTTTCGTAGAGGTCTCCGCACAGGTCATTCCTATTGATCCCCTCGATGAGCGCCAGATCGATCGGCAGGTGCGTAACGCCGGTGTTGATCACTGGGTAGTTCCCGCTGCCATGGCAAGGGCTGTCGTCCTCCCAGTCCTCGGTCGGCTTACCCTCGCCAAAGCCATCGTTGGCCCCGATCCAGGTGCCCGGTTCGAGGTCTTCCAGCGGATCGTCCGGCCAGCCGGCCGTGTAACCAATGTCGACGTCCAGGTGCATGAGACCGAACTTGCGTAGACCACCAATAGTACTGCCGAAATTGCCGATGGACACGCCAGCACCGTCATCCCAGGGTGTCACATGGCCGCCGTCCATCAGTGGGGTTGCAAGATAGAACGTGTAGGAGGCGGGGAGAAACACCCAGCCCCCATGGGCGGTGAGATTACAGCCATCGTCCGGGCACTCCAGCCAGCAACTCAGATCATGCGAAGGCGCGAACGGAGTGCAGTAGGGGACATCATCGTAGGCAGGCGGCCACAACGGATAATCATTATATATGTCGTCCCAGTCCACGGCGGGCAACACCTGGGGGCAGGTGATTTCTGTTTGTGTCGTGATGTAGCTGTCGCGCGGCCCGAGACCAAAGCAGCAGGGTATGGTCTCTGCGGGCCAGGCTGAGCACACGGTGACCCGCACGATACCACCCACCCACGTCAGATCGGGCCAGACAGAAACGTCGGCACCACGGTCGGGATCGCCACAGTTTGGGCTGCATGGGCAGCAGGACTTCTGACAGTCAACCGACGAGTCGCCGCCGTTGGCGCTGCAGTCCTTCATCAAGCAGTCGTCATCGTTCGGGCTGCCGCCGCACGTCGGGTTGCAGTCCGGGTCGGGGCACCAGGGGTTGCATGGATTGATATCGCAAGGAGTAATCTCGAAGGCAGGAGCCTGTTGAGAGGTAATTGCGATTGTCGCCACAGTCACGATCACAGCCACGGCGTGGTTGGGCGTGCCGATGCCCGAACGAGGTCGTCCGCGAGTTGTCATCCGCTTCTGCATACCGCTGTCTCCCGCCAATACCGACTGACCAGGACCGGATGTACGTGCCGGATTCACGGTTGTGGCTGGCTCGCCGCTGACGCGCGCTCAAGGCGAGCCTCCCGTTCCTTTTGGGCAATGAATGCGCCCATGGTGACGGCGTTAGGCGCCCCGGGCAGTTGGGCCTCCTGCTCTCGGGCCAGAACTTGTGTCAGTCTTTGAGGGCTCCACCCTTCCAGGCGGGCCTGGATCGTGAGCGCCTCACGAGCCTCGTTCGATTTAAAGAATTGAGCCCGAATCCGCTCGATGGCCTTGAGAGCCCCGGCTTGGTCGCCGGTCTTTTCGCAGGTGACCGCCTTGCCGTAGAGCGCCGACAGAGTCCAGGACTCGTCGATCCCCGGCTTGTTCTGGGCCAGGAGGTTGTCGGCCTCGGCGATGGCCCTGTCGAGCAAGGGGATGCTCTCCGTTGAGCGGCCGACGTGGTCCAGGCAATTGGCGGCGAGGAGGGCGGCCTTGGCCCGTTTCTTCCATCGCGTCTCGCTGGACAGAATCGCCCGGTAGCGGTCGGCGGCCTGGTCGTACTTCTCGCTCTGCTCAAGCTGCTGGGCCTCCTGCCAAAGGGCTTCGCTCGGCGACTCGGCCGCCTGAAGTGCTTGGATTGGCAAAATGGCGACCACCGCCCCAAGAACAACCGTCAACAGGCCAGAGAACTTGGACTGAGACATGCGCGCACCTCCGACGCCTCCGCCGCTGCGGGGATACACAACGGCAGAACATGAACTGCAGGAGTAGGAGTAGGAGTAGGAGTAGGAGTAGGAGTAGGAGTAGGAGTAGGAGTAGGAGTA
>CAZTQK010000004.1:0-7822 GCA_964615635.1 uncultured Planctomycetales bacterium | reverse complement strand
GCAACCTGCGCCTACGATCTACTCATATCTTCATCTCCTCGTAATGCCGCCATAATACTACACCATGGCTTCCGGCTGTCAATAGATTCTTTCAAGAATTCTCGCTCAATTCTTGCTGAAACCACCCTGTGAAGGTCGGCCAAGGGCCTTGGGCAGCGTCGGTTGTGCCAACTGCTGGAACTCGGTCTGGATGATCCGGGAGAGTCACAGGACTTGCTCGGCAGGGGATTCTGCCGCATTTGACGATCCACGAAGCCACCCTCGCCGCGTACGTGTTTAGCGTGCAAGAGAGCGGGTCAGGCACCTTTTTGTGGGCCCTCTGCGTGACCCAACGCCAGCTGGCGTCGTCGACCTTCCCCGTGTCACTCTGCCAACCGCGTCAGGCAAAAAGGAGCCAGACCCCGGCCCGCTAAACACGTATCTCGCCGCGGCGAGATTGTGCTATAATTGACTGAACGGAACGGAGGTGTCGCATGTCCAAATGGCTGATAGGTCTTGTCGTGCTCGCCGCCGCGGCTGCCGTCCAGGCATCGCCGCCCCGATTCGTGCCGGTGTACTACTCGCCTTACTACGCTCCGCACTACTACGTGTATGCGCCGGTGTTGCCGGGGCGGTACCGTCCGGTCGCGGTGTATGTGCCGATGCGACGTCGGCCGGCGCCGGTGGTCTACGACCGTTCCGTCAATCGGGCGGCAATCGCCGGTACCGTTCATGCCATCCGGTAGCCGCGAAGTCATCCGTCTGATCAGACCGGCCGGTGGTGTCCGGCATACGAGCGGACTCAATCATGCGCGCAGCCAGCGGGTGACAGATTGCCGCGAGCCGGAGTCCGGCACAGCAGTGCAGCCTGAGAACACTTGCCCGTCTATCTCCACAAGTCTTCAGGCAGTTCAATCGCGTGCGGCTCCTCCTCCGGGTCACTGCGAGAACTGATCTCGAAGGAATACGAGTAGGTGGTCTCGGTGAAGCGGTGTCGCAGGTCGATCCTGGCCCAGTCGTGGGGCGCGATCATGATGTGCCAGTAGACATGCATCTCCCATTCATCGGAGAAGAACAGATAGTGGGAGACGACAAGGATGTACGGGGAAACCACCAGGCCGGTCCATTCTGTTTCGCTGGTGATCCCCAATTCAGGGTGATTCGCCTCCAACCAGGGAATGAAGAGGTCGCGCATCTCCTCGGCCGTGGGCTCAAGGCCGCTGAATTCAGTGATGTCGCCTTCTTCGACGGTTAGCGTCTTGGTGGCGGTTGCCTGCTCGTCGGAACGCTGGCCGGTGACCGTCACCGTCAGATCTTGTCCCACGGAGGCTTCTTCCGGAATGACGGTGACCTCGGCCACCTGCCCGGGGGTGAGCGAAGAAGGTTCGACGGTGGCGGTTGCGCCGGACACCGTGGCCGTCAAGGCGATGGCCTCGCCTTCACCTGTCCCCGAGGTTTCGTTGACCACCTGCACCAGCAGCACGCAATGCTGACCGGGAATCAGCGGTTGGACAATCTCGGGCTCGATCTCCAGCTCGAATGTTGAGACGTCGGCGGGCGGAGTCGGGATGCAATTCGCAGCCAGAATGAGCGGCATGGCAAGCCAGAACAGAGCTTTCATCGTTTTCTCCTTTGCGAACAGTCGCTGTTGAATTCTGTTTCTCGTGTGGACTGACTCTTCGAAGGCGATCTCCGGTGGCGGATCGTTCAGGGAATCGCCGGCCAGACTCTCCGACTGAGCCGCCCTCGGAAAGCCGCAGAACACAGGCAGGTCGACGAGGCCTTCAGAAGATGTCCATGGCGGAAGCATCCTACCGCGCGCCCTAGACCACGCCAAACAAGAGGGGATCTGCCCGGTGCTGGTCACAACGTGCAGTTACAGACCGAATCCTTCCGGCGCTGTCCCGAAGCCCAGTGAACAATGGCATCGACCGGTGTTCGGGTGTCACGCACATTCTATGCTAATTCCTTGTGGCCCAGGATGTTGCGGCACATCCGTCATCTGACCTGCGCCGAGCGAGATGGCATCGTCGACGGCCGGGGCTGAATTCTTGATCTTCGCGTCACATCGATGGTGGTCCGGCATCTGTTTCAAGGGAGGGCAGCATCCGCGAGGCGGGCAAGAACGGACCACGTTTGACGGGGCCATCTGACTGTGACGCGCGCACGAGCGTCGTCAAGATGCAGGGGGGGCGGCGTGGCGGTCTGAGCGGCCCTGGGCAGCAACCATCAGGTCACCGCTTGTATTCTTTCGGGCTGCTGTTCCCACCGTGTTGGCGATGGATCTTTCGGGGTGTGAGTGTTCGGCCGGGCACTCTTCGTGGGAGGAATAGCATGAGGCGCGGGAAACTGATGTCGAGCTTGGTGGCGGTTGTTCTTCTGGCGGGTCTGTGGCCACTGCAGCCTTCAGAGGCTCAGGATTGCAACAACAACGGCATCCTGGACGAATGCGATCTGAGTTGCGGCGATGCCGGCGGCCCCTGTGATCTGGCGGGATGCGGGCAGAGTCTGGACTGCAACGCCAACGGGGTCCCGGATGAGTGTGATCTGCACACTGGAACAAGTCCCGATTGCGATCACAGCGGCGTTCCGGACGAGTGTGAGTCTCAAGAGGACTGCAACAACAACGGCGTGTTGGATCGATGTGAAACGGGTCCTGAGCTCACCTTCTCTTCGGGAATGGGTTCGCCGTTCGGGTACGGGAGGCCTCAGACTCTGAGCCTCGTCGGTTCTCCTCGGGCCGAAGGGCAGGTCATGATCCAAATCGAGGCCAGTGCAGACTTGGATTCGTCTTCTCCTCCTTGCCAGGCTGAGTATGCGTACGTCTATTTGAACGACATGTACTACCTGGGATCGCTCTTCTTCTCGGACGGCCACCTCTGTCCGTCGACGCCGGATGTGGGGCAGATCTCGATCTCCTCGTCGATCTTCAACAGTGCGATTGCCGGCGGACGACTGGATATCACGCTGTATGCAACCTCGTCCGTCGACCCCTACGAATGCGGAGGCTCGTCCTACGCGGCCATCAGCGTGAGCTACAACACGGTCGGTGACTGCAATGGGAACGGTGTGCTCGATGAGTGCGACATCCGCGATGCAGTGAGTCCCGATTTGAACGAGAACCTCATTCCCGATGAATGCGAACCGGACTGCAACGGCAATCTGTCGCCCGACGATTACGACATTTCGCACGGCATCAGTCAGGACTGCAACAGCAGTCTGATTCCCGACGAGTGCGAAACCGATACCGACCTGGATGGGACGATCGATGATTGCGACAACTGTCCCGCCATTCCCAACAGCGATCAGCTCGACTCTGACGGCGATCATGTTGGAGACATCTGTGACAACTGTCCGCAGGAGCCCAATACCGATCAGTGCGACCTGGACGGCAATGGTCTTGGTGATGCGTGCCAGGGGGGCGTGCCCATCGAGACCGCGCTGCTGTTCGACGGCGACACGGCACGCGCTGAGGTGCCGGACAACAATGCCTATCAGGTCGGCGACAATGATTTCACGGTTGAGCTGTGGTTCAAGGCGCCCGGAACGGGCTTCCTTATCGACAAGCGTGTGGACCTGGGGTATGGCGAGCGAGGCTTCTTCCTGGAGATCATCGAGGACGGCACGATCACCTTCGCGGCCGAGGTTCCCGAGCAGGCGTATGCGGAGACAGAGGCACGATCGCCGGTCGGCGTGTCCTACGCCGATGACGCGTGGCATCACGTGGCCGGGGTGCGACAAGGCGGTTGGATCCACCTGTACGTGGATGGCCAGCTCCGGGCCGAGGCCGAGCTGCCGTTTTCCCCGATGTACCTGACGGCCCCCGGCTCGTTGGTTCTTGGGTGTCGGCACACCTATGTCAAGGCCCTCTACGGTGTCATCGACGAGGTGCGCCTATGGTCCACGGCACGTTCGCAGGAAGAGGTTTCCCAGTACATGCACACCTCGCTTGAGGGTGACGAATCGAACCTGATCGGTTATTGGCGGCTCTACGGGTACTGTTCCGAGCAGAGGGTGCTTGACTACAGTCTGATCCGTAATCACGGGTACTTGGGGGCCGACCCCAATCAGGTGGACCCGTTTGATCCCATCTGGGTCCTTTCCGACGCGCCGATCTCACCCCCGGCTGACACCGATGGTGACGGTGTCTACAACCATCTCGACAACTGCCCGAGCCAGCCCAATGCGGACCAGTTGAATCAGGACACGGACGAACTGGGTGATGCGTGCGACAACTGCCCGACCGTCGCCAATCCCGACCAGGCGGACTTGGACGCGGATGGGTTTGGGGATCTGTGTGATCCGGACATGGACAACGACGGCGTGCTCAACGACGACGACAACTGTCCGGCGAGCAGCAATTCGGACCAGACGGATGACGATTCTGACGGCGTCGGGGATGCCTGTGATCAGTGTGCCGACACGCCGCCGGGCATGGTCATCGACGAGATGGGCTGTCCGCTTCCTGTCCCGGGAGACTTGGACGGAGACTATGATGTCGATCAATCGGACTTCGGTCGTTTGCAGGCGTGCCTCACCGTTCCCGGCGCCATCCAGCTTGAGCCGACCTGCGCGGGTGCCAGACTCGATTCGGATAAGGACGTGGACGCGGACGATGTCCAGAGATTCATTGGATGTATGACCGGGCCGGACATCCCCGGGGACGCGCACTGCATGGAATGAGACCTCCGGTTGTGGCGGTGATCGGCGAGGGGGTTCCACATCCGGCAGATGGTCTGGAGCCGCGGTTGTGGATTGGCCTGTGGCATCAGCTTCCTGCTGCGGGTGCGGCCGGCTGGGGCATGATATGCCGGCCGTGACAGTCGGTGCAGATGCTGTCCGTCGTAATCATGCGGCCGTTGGGGCCGGGGTGGCCCTCGTATTGCTCTATGAAACGCTTCGCCTTGCGCTCAGGGTGGTGCTTGGGGTCGTGGCACTGGCCGCAGTGAGCGTCGACTTCGTCTCGCGAGAAGACGACATCGGGCTTGGCCTTTTCCTTGCCGTCCACCGCGTGAGCCTTTGAAGGCCCATGGCAGTCAACGCAGAGTGTGCCAACCTGCGCGTGGTTTGTGGCGATCGGTTCGTTGCGGAACGTCGGGTGGCACTCGACGCATCTGTCGTTGCTCGCGGCAGATGCACCGCCGCTCCGTTTGCCCGGCGTGGCGCACATCACCGTGACTGCCAACAGAATGGTCGATGCCGCGGCACGAAACCACATCTTGCTCATGGACTGCCTCCCGACTATTGCTCAGACTCCCGGCTGCTCAGCCGCTCTTACCCAACGGCTGGAGCAGAACCTCGCGCACGATGATCTTCATTGTCCCATACTCGGCCCCGGGATGCACCTGGAAGCCGACTTTGCCCTCATCACTGGTGTCATCCTGCACGTCGGCCGTTTGGACGCCGTTGAGCCAGACCTGCAGACGCCGCCCCTCCGCTCGGATCGAGATGGTATTCCAGCCATCCTTCTCCTCGATCGCGGGGTCAGTGTTCATCGCGATGAACTTCTTGCCCGTGCAGTAGAGGGTGCCTGTGTAGCACTTCGGGTCGGGGTATTCGAGGATGTCCGCCTGGTAGGCCTGCTTGGCCGACTGGTAACGGAACCAGATGCCCGAGTTGCACGGCCATTCAACCTTATAGGTGACCGCCAGTTGGAAATCGCCGTAGCTTGCCTCGGTGAGCAAATCGCCGGGTGCGTTGTTGTCGCCCTGCGTACCGATCAGGGCACCGTTCTGGACAACCCACCTGGCGTTGCCGGTGGCCTGCCAGCCGGTCAAGTCCTTGCCATTGAAGAGCGGGAACCAGGCGGCCTGTGCCTCGGCCGGTTGTGATGTCGTTTTCTGTTCGGCGTCGGCGCGGTCCAGATTGTGCGTGCCGTGGCAGTCGGTACAGATGCTCGAGGAGGTGATGGCCCGCCCGTTCGGCCGGTCTCGCCCGCGCCATTCCTCGCGAAAAGCCTCGACCTTGGCCGGTTCCCGGTGTGCCGGATGGCAGCCGTAGCAGAACGGATCAACCTCGGTCCGCCCGAACAACACGTCGGCCTTGGTCATGAGCATCTCGTCTTCCATGTGCTGGCGGGATGGACCGTGGCAGTCGATGCAGAGCAGGTCCTCCAATTCATGTTTATGGCTGATTTCCTCCTCGGCGAGCAGTTCGTGACAGACCAGGCAGAGACGGTTGTCGGCCGGGCGGTTGGCCAACGCCGCCTTGACGACCGGTTGAGTCGCTTTCGCAGAATCGCCGGAGTCGTCGGAGCAGCCGCATGGAAGCATACCGGCAAGGAGGAGAGCGGCGACGGCCAAGGTCTTGGCAACACAACGCATCGAGTCCTTCTCCGGCCGGCGCGCCGGTATCCCGGCCACCTCGGCACACAAAGGGGTCATCCGTGCATGGCGATCAGATCACTTCCCACTCGCGAAGCCACTGGTAGTCTTCAGGCAGGCTGGCCAGTCCGTCAATGGTCGCCTGTCGCAACCATTGCTGCTCGGCCGGGCTGAGGTCGGCAACCCCGCGAAGCTGCGAAGCCCGGACGGCGTTGTCCACCTCGTACATCGTGGTGAGACCGGGTACCACACAGGTGATCTCGTCGTAGAGGGTCAGGATACACATCAGCGTCAGGCGGGCCAGATCGTTTTCCTCTTTCAAGCCGACGCCCATCACCGGGAATGTGCCCTGGCTCTTGAAGACCTGCCCGCCGGCGAACGGCTTGATGGTCACAACGCCGACATCGTGCTTGCGCACGGTGTCAAAAATGCTGCCGCCGAGGTCTTCGGCCATCTTGTAGGCAACGCGTTCTTCGACGTTGTCCCTTGTAACGGGTTTGTCCGCCTTTCGGGTAATCGCCGTGCACGGAAAGACGATCATCTCGATGGCCGGGAACTTCGTGACCACGTGTTGCAGCCACTTGCGGTTGTGCGACGAGCAGCCGAAATGGCGGATCTTGCCGGCTTTCCTGCATTTCTCCGCTGCCTCAATGGCCGCCTCCATATGGGCATCCTGCGACGTACCGTCCATCCTGGCCTGTACTCGCCAGATATCGAGGTAATCAGTCTTCATCCTGCGGAGGCATTCCTCGACGTTCTTGACCTGGGTGGCAACGTTGCAGTTGTCTTCACCACGGATACACAGCCGATGATCGTCGGCGCCGACGATCATCTTCTTTCGCCGGCCGGCGAGCGCCGCCCCGTAAGACAGGCACTCGGCGGCAGTCGTGATGTCCACGTAGTTGATGCCCTTGTCGATGCACTCGCTGACCACTTCGGTGCGGTTCTTGGCGACGTCTTCGGGTACCTCGTCGTTGGTGAACGCGTCCCAGTAGCGCCCGCCGTTGCGGTTCTTCCAATGGCCGCCGAGGCTGATCTCGGAAATCATGAGGCCGGTCTTGCCCATCCGGCGGTACTTCATTTTCGGGTTGTAGTTGAGGATCTTCTTCACATCGACGACGGCCGGCTGGGTCGCAGGCTTGTCGGCTGCCTGGCCAAGCACCTGGCCGCCAACAGCCGCCGCGATGGCTGCTTGCGAGGTTGTCTTGATGAGACCGCGACGCGAAAGGCGTGGATCGCTGCAGGACATGAGCATTCTCCTTGTCTGGAAGGGGTCACGGAGCACACGGTGCTCCGCAGGGCGATCATTATAGCGGAAGGGGCCGGGGTGTCTCAACGGCCTTTGGCGATGTCGCAGGTTACGGGGTGCGTGACGCTTTGGGCGGGGAGGCGCCGCGGCTTTTTCAGAACCGCGACCGTGAGGGAGCGGCCCCCTTGTGATCTGGCCGCTTTCCGGTTTGGCCTGTCCTTGACCGACCTGCAAAGGTCGGTCAAGGGCCCCTCGCTTACGCTCGGGGTTC
>CAZTQK010000003.1:0-56640 GCA_964615635.1 uncultured Planctomycetales bacterium | reverse complement strand
CAGGTGAGCCGGGCGCTGGCGAAGATGCTTTGCGTGGTGGATGTGAGATTCGGGTTTCTCGGCCCCGAGGAGAACAGCGACGGCGACACCCAGGCTTTCACCGGCGAGTGGGGGCTGTTCGAGTTGCTCGCCCGCAAAAACATCAAGGCCATGACCAAATACACGTTCGGCGAGGTGCTCACTGGCGACCCGCACGCATTCAATGCCCTCAAGCATGAGTACCCGCGGCTGGGATTCGACCGACCGGTCAGGCATTATGTTCAGTTCCTGATGGAACACATGGAGAGATGGAGGCCGCTGTTGCAGCGCCGGTTCACAACGCGGGTGACGTATCACGATCCCTGTTACCTCGGTCGGGCCAACGAAAACAACCTCTACGAGGAGCCTCGCCAGCTTCTCCAAGCCATACCCGGAGTCGAGCTGGTGGAAATGTCGCATAATCGTGCGCTAAGCATCTGCTGTGGGGGAGGCGGAGGCGGGATGTGGCTGGACGGCTTCTCATGGGAGAAGGCCCACGCACGGACCACCGAGTGGCGGGTCAAGGAGGCCATCGCCGCGGGGGCCCAGGTTCTTGCCGTCGCCTGCCCTTACGAAACACCACGCTACGAAGACGCAGTCAAGAGCACTGGAAATGAAGGCAAGCTCGCCGTCCGAGACATCGTCGAGCTGCTTGCGGAATGCATATTCGGTTAGGAGACGCCGTCATGAACACGATCGTGCTGATGAAATTCGTTCCCGACCTGGTAGAGGATCTGGAGATCGACTCGGAGTCCGGTCTGCTTGATCGGACTTTCCTGCGCCTGATCCCCAACGAGTTGGATGATCACGCCCTGGAGGAGGCCCTGCTGCTCAAGGAGCGCCACGGCGGCAGTGTCACGGTGATCACCATCGACACCGGTGATGTGGACGAGACTCTCTATACCGCCGTGGCCAAGGGGGCTGACCGGGTCATCAAGATTACCGGTGAAGGCTTCGACCAGGGCATGACCAACCACACCCTTACCTCGGTTTTTCAGGGCATACTGGAACAGATGCCCTGCGATCTCATTCTCACCGGCACGCAAGCGGTTGACGACCTTGACGGCTTCGTCGGCGCGATGCTGGCCGGGCGGATGGGCCTTCCTTATGTCGGGTACGTGACCAAGGTGGAGGCTCAGAACGGCAAGGTCATCGCTCGCAAAGAGTACCCCGGCGGCCTGAATGCGGACATCGAGGTCGGCAAGCCGGCTGTCCTTGGCATCCAAGCCGCCGAAAAGCCGCCGCGGTACGTCGTCACCAGCAAGGTCATGGAGGCAATGAAATCGGCCAGGATCGACGAGGCCGAGGCTCCTGAGGCGCCGGGCGGATGCAGCGTGTCGGTCTCTCGAATGTCCGTTCCCGAGAGCGGCGCACATGCGGAGATGATCGATGGATCTGTCGACGAGATTGCGGAGGCTGTAGCCAACCGGCTGCGCGAATACGGCGTGGTCGCATGAGAGGAGATCTCACGATGACTGGCGAAATATGCGTTGTTGTCGAGACGCTTCGCGGTGAAGTGACCGAACTCACATACACGATGCTGGCTGCCGGGCGTCGGCTGGCTGACGGATTGAAAACGAAGCTTTCGGCGCTGGTGATCGGCCACCAGGTACAAAAGGTGGCAGATACGCTGGGCGCGGCCGACCGGCTGTTATGTCTGGATCATCCGAGCCTGGCGGAGTTCAACCCTGAGGCGTTCCTTCACGCGGCGGCGGGCGTTCTTGCCGAGCAGACGCCGCGGGTGGCGATATTCGGCCATACCGCGACCGGCACGGACATCGCTTGCGGCGTGGCCGATCGGCTCAAGGTCGCGGTCGTTGTCTCGTGCCGCACGTTCTCGTGCGACGGCGATGGGCCGCAGTACTCGAGTCTGATCTGTGGCGGGAAGATCGTCGCCGAGGGGCCGTTGCCGGCGCCAAGCTGCGTCGTCACGCTCATGCCGGGCGGCTACAAGGCCGAAGAGGGCAGGGTAGGCAAAGCGCCGCCGATCGAGATGCAGGCCGTGCCCCCCGGGCTGGATTCGGTCCGCACGCGCTTCAAGCAGTACATCGAGCCGCCGGCCGGTGACGTGGACATCAGCAAACAGCCCGTCCTCATCTCGGTGGGCCGGGGCATTCAGAATAAAGACAACCTCGCTCTTGCGGAGGAGTTGGCCAAGGTGCTGGGCGGTGTCGTCTGCGGCTCCCGGCCGGTGATCGACCAGGCATGGCTGCCGACGACGCGTCTGGTCGGCAAGTCCGGCAAGCAGGTCAAGCCGAAAGTCTACTTGGCGATGGGCATCAGCGGAGCCCCGGAGCACATGGAGGGCGTATCGGACACGGACATCATGATCGGCATCAACACGGATGAGAAGGCTCCGATTTTCAACGTCGCCCGTTACGGCGCTGCCTGTGACGCCGTCAAGCTGATGCCGATCCTGGTGAAGAAACTGAAGAAAGCCTAGATCGACAAGGCGACTACAAGACAAGGAGAAGTGACAGCCATGCTGGCAGAACGGATCATTGTATTGATCGGCATGGTCATTTCGTTCAGCCTGTTCGGCTATCGAGTGTACCAGCGGCTGCAACACATGCGTCTGGGCCGGCCGGCCGGACGTTTCGGAGACTGGGGGCGGCGCCTCAAGTCGCTTGTAGTCTATTTCTGCGGCCAACTGCTTCTCTTTCGCTTTCCCGGCACAGGCACTGCCCATTTCTTTATTTTCTGGGGATTCCTGCTCCTGGTCCCGAGCATCCTCCAGGCGATGATCGAGGGCCTGTTCCCCGGCGTGGCTCTCCCGTTCTTCGGGACGTTTGGACCGTTCCTGCTGGTGCAGGACCTGATTGCTCTGACGGTTGTCTTTGCGGTGCTGTACGGACTGTACTTCCGCCTTGTGGTGAAGCCGGAGCGCTATCGCGGCAGCCATCAGGGAGAAGGGGTCCTGGTCCTGTGCTTCATCCTGATCATCATGGTGACGCTGCTCGGCGCCAACGGTGTTCGTCAAAACCTGGGCGAGGCGGCCATTCTCCCGGCGTGGCAGCCCGTTTCCACGCTTGTCGGGAGATGTCTGGCCGGACTCCCCGAGCACGTGCAGCACATCATCGAGCGAGGCTGCTGGTGGGTCCACCTTGGCGTGGTTCTGGTGTTCCTGACCTTGTTGCCCCTCGGAAAGCATTTCCACGTTGTTACCTCAATCTTCGGTGTGTTCCTTCGCAATCTGGATGCCCGGGGCCGTCTCGCGCCGCCTGTCAGAGACGACGGCTCGGAGGGTATCGGCAGGATCGAGCAGTTCACCTGGCGGCAGATGCTCGACTGGTACACCTGCAGCGAGTGCGGGCGCTGTCAGGATGTCTGTCCCGCCTATGCCAGCGGGGCCAACCTGTCACCCAAAATGCTGATCATGGGACTTCGCAGCCACCTCCTCGAACGAGGTCTCGCCTTGAGAGACGGCGACGGTCAGTCGGCCGACCGCGAGGCTGTTCTGAACAAGCGGCTGGCCGGTGATGTCATTGCTGATGAGACCATCTGGGCCTGCACGACCTGCTACGCCTGCGATCACGAATGCCCGCTGTTCGTCGAGCATATCCGGCCCATCGTGGACATCCGGCGGTTCCTGTTGACGCAGCAACGGGCGGACAACCAGTTGACGGCCGCGCTTGGCAATCTTCGACGTTACGGCAACTCATTCGGCAAGTCGGACAAGCAGCGGGCCAAGTGGACGACCGGCCTGGATTTCAAGATCAAGGACATCCGCAAACAGCCCGCGCGGACCCTCTGGTTTGTCGGCGACTACGCCTCGTACAGCCCTGCTCTCACCGAGGCGACCCTGGCGACCGCTCGCGTCTTCCAGCGAGCCGGCATCGACTTCGGTCTTCTCTACGACGCCGAACGGAACGCGGGCAACGACGTTCGCCGGACCGGTGAGGAAGGCCTGTTCGAGATGCTCGCGGAGAAAAACGCTGTCGGCATGAGCAAGTGCCAGTTCCAGGAGATCGTCACGACCGATCCGCACACATATAACACGCTGAAGAACGAATACGCCTGGCAGGGGCGTGACATCCCGATTCTGCATTACTCGGAATTGATCGATCGGGTCATTCGGGAAGGTGAGCTGCCGATCCGGCGCAAGCTGGACTGTGCTGTTACCTATCACGATCCATGCTACCTGGGCCGTTACAACAACGTATACGACCCGCCCCGCAGGGTGCTGGAGGCAATCGGGTGCCGGCTTGTCGAGATGCCGCGGAACCGCGACCGGGCGCTGTGCTGTGGGGCCGGCGGCGGGCGGATCTGGATGGACGAGGGACAGGTGAAAGAACGCCCAAGCGAGAGCCGCATTCGTGAAGCGGCAGCGCTGCACGGGGTGCACGCCTTCGTGGTCACCTGTCCGAAGGACCTGACGATGTATCGTGACGCCGTCAAGACCGCCGGGCTCGAGGGCACGATTGTGGTCAAGGACCTGATCGAGCTCGTGGAGGAGGCAACACGAGAAGAGACGGCCGTCATGCCGGTCGAAGCGGCGGCCACAAATGGCTGATTTCGCTGATGAGGACGACGGGACCGGTCCGCCGGTTTCGAGAGGAGGCCAGATCGATGGCTGAACAAGGACGCTGTGACGGAAAGGAACGTGTGGGTGTGTACGTCTGCCACTGCGGCAGCAACATCGCCGCTACCGTGGACGTGGAAGACGTCTCTCGATGGGCCGGTGAGAACCTGCCCGGCGTGGTCGTTTCCCGGGACTACAAATTCCTGTGTTCCTCGCTGGGACAGGCGATGATCCAGGAGGACATCAAGGAACACGGCCTGACCCGCATCGTGGTGGCGGCCTGCTCGCCGCACCTGCACGAGAAAACGTTTCGCCGCGCCTGCACAAACGCCGGCCTGAATCCGTTCCTCCTGCAGATGTCCAACATCCGCGAGCACGTCTCGTGGGTGACCAAGCACAAGGAGGCGGCAACGGAGAAAGTCAAAGCGCTGGTCGCCGGAGCGGTGGCGAGGGTCCAGCATCATCAGCCGCTCGAACCCATGCCGGTCCCGGTGAACAAGCACACCCTGGTCGTCGGCGGCGGCATCGCAGGCATCCAGGCAGCCCTGGAACTGGGCGATGCCGGCTATCCGGTCTACCTGGTGGAGCGGGAACCGAGCATCGGCGGCCACATGGCCCAGTTCGATAAGACGTTTCCGACACTGGACTGCGCCGCCTGCATCCTGACGCCGAAGATGTCCGAGGTGGGCCAGCATGACCATATCGAGGTCCTTACCTACTCGGAACTGGAGGAGGTATCCGGTTCGATCGGCAACTTCCACGTGCGGATTCGCCGGAAGGCCCGGTACGTCAAGGAGCCCGAGTGCAACGGTTGCGGATTGTGCACCGAAAAATGCCCTCGCAAGATCGTGGACGACGGTTTCGAGGCGGGCATGGGATATCGCAAGGCCATCTACACCCCGTTCCCGCAGGCGGTGCCGAAGGTGCCGGTGATCGACACCAAGTCGTGCATCTGGTTCGAGCGAGGCAAGTGCCGGGTCTGCGAAAAAGTGTGCCCCACCCATGCCATCGACTTCGAGCAGAAGGATGAAATCCTGGAGGTCCAGGTCGGCAACATCATTCTCGCGACCGGCTGGGACCTGTTCGACTGTCGGCGCATCCCTCAGTACGGCTACGGCCGCCTCGCAAACGTCTTCACCAGCCTCGAATTCGAGCGGATGTGCAACGCCTCCGGCCCGACGAACGGCAAGATCGTGCTTCGCGACGGCGTGACCGAGCCGAAATCGGTTTGCATCGTCCATTGCGTGGGCAGCAGGGACCATCACTACAACACGTACTGCTCAGGCATCTGTTGCATGCTGTCGCTGAAGCTGGGCCACCTGGTCCTTGAGAAAACCGGGGCAAAGGTATACGCGTGCTACATCGACATGCGCCCCAACAAAAAGGACTACGAGGAATTCTACTGGCGGCTGCTTGATGAAGGAATGCTCTTCGTTCGCGGCAAAGTCGCCGAGGTGACCGACATCGCCCGTTTCCCGAACGAGGAAGGCAAGCTCATCGTTCAGGTCGAGGACACGCTGCTGCGCAAACAGCGTCGCATCCCGGTCGACATGGTGGTTCTGATGGGGGCCATCGAGCCCCGGCGCGATGCGCGAGAGACCGGCCTGAAGGTCGGCATTTCATGCAGCATGGCCGGCTGGTACATCGAGCGCCACCCGAAACTTGACCCCATCGCGACCATGACCGAAGGGATTTTCATCGCCGGCGCCTGCCAGGGGCCGAAGGATATCCCGGACGCGGTCGGCCAGGGCGCCGCCGCGGCCGCCCGCGTCGAGGGCATGATCAGCAAGGGGACGGTGATGATCGAGCCGGTGGTCGCCACCATCGATGAGGAGCATTGCTCGGGATGCCGCATCTGCAACAATCTGTGCCCATTCACCGCCATTGACTTCATCGAAGACAAGAAGGTCAGCAGAGTCAACGCCGTACTGTGCAAGGGTTGCGGGACTTGTGTCGCGGCCTGTCCGGCGGGAGCCATCTCCGGGGCCCATTTCAGCAACGCACAGATTCTTGCCGAGCTCGAGGGACTGCTCTGCGACGTGGGTGGAGGCGGCGAAGTGATCGCCAGTCCGTCCGAGACCCCGTCCGAGCCGGCCACTGTGTAGGAGTCGTATCATGCAACGAGAAACGTTCGAGCCGAAGATCATCGGTTTCTTCTGCAACTGGTGCTCATACCGGGCTGCCGACGGGGCGGGCACCGCAAGAATCAAGCACTCGCCCAACGTCCGCGTCATCCGCCTGATGTGCAGCGGCCGGGTGGATATCACGTTTATCCTCAAGGCCCTCTCGCTGGGCGCCGACGGGGTCCTGGTGGCCGGCTGCCACCCGGGAGAGTGCCACTACATCGAACAGAACTACAAGACCATCCGTCGGCTCACGATGCTCAAACATACGCTGCGGGCATTGGGGATCGATGAAAGGCGCGTTCGTCTTGTCTGGGCGTCGGCGGGCGAGGCGGCCTACCTGGCCGAAGCAATCGACCAGATGGTCGAGGAGGTCCGAACACTTGGCCCGCTGAATTGGTCGCGGAACCGGGCCGAAGACGGCGCGCACCTGGACGACGTGGAGAAGATACTCCACGAGCATGAGGAAGCGATGGAGGTGTCAAAATGAGTGACAAAGGCAAGCTCGCTATTTACTGGGCCGCCTCCTGCGGTGGGTGCGAGATCTCGATTCTCGCGCTGAACGAGAAAATACTTGACGTCGCGAATGCCTTCGACATCGTTTTCTGCCCGTGCATCATGGACACCAAGGCCCGAGACATTGAGAAAATGGCCGACGGCAACATCGATGTCTGCCTGTTCAACGGCGGCATTCGCACCAGCGAGCAGGAGTATATGGCCCGCCTGCTGCGACAGAAGTCGAAGGTGCTGGTGGCGTTCGGCTCCTGCGCATACGAGGGCTGTATCCCCGGCCTGGCGAACCTCACGAACCGCAAGGAGATCTTCGAGACCTGCTACCTCGACAGCGCCTCGGTGGATAACCCCAACGAGGTGGTCCCCCTTCCCGACACGCGGGTTAACGGCTTTCACCTGACGCTGCCCGTGTTCTATGACACTGTGAGGACGCTCGGGCAAACGGTGAGGGTGGATTACTACCTTCCCGGTTGCCCCCCGGAAGCACCGCGGATCTGGGAGGCGGTGGTGGCGATCCTCGAGGGCAAACTGCCGCCGCCGGGTTCGGTCATCGGGGCGGAGACCACCGTGTGCGACGAATGCGAGCGCAAAAGGTCGGAGAAGAAGATCAAGTCCTTCAAGCGCACGTGGGAGGTCATCCCCGACGAGGAAACGTGCTTGCTGGAACAGGGGCTGGTCTGCTGCGGGCCGGCCACCCGGGCCGGCTGCGGGGCCCTCTGTCCCCACGTGAATTCGCCCTGCATCGGGTGCTACGGCCCCAACGCCGGTGTCGAGGACTTCGGCGCCCGATTGATGGGCGCGCTTGCTTCGGTGATCGACGCGACCGACCCGGACGAGATCGATGAGATCATCCGGCAGGGTATCCCCGACCCGGTGGGCACGTTCTACCGCTTCGGTCTGGCCCACAGCCTGCTGCGGCGGGCGGCGGCCGTCCCCGACGCGCAACGGCACGAGTTGCCTCTGCCCAAACCGGCAGAGGAAAGGAGTAAGTGACCATGACTGCCAGGCACGTTACGATCGACCCGATTACCCGCCTCGAAGGGCATGGAAAGATCGACATATTCCTCAACGACGCAGGCGATGTGGCCGACGCCTTCCTGCAAATCCCCGAGCTTCGCGGCTTTGAGCGATTCTGCGTGGGGCGGCCGGCCGAGGATATGCCCAACCTGACCTCGCGGATCTGCGGCGTCTGCCCGGAGGCTCACCACATCGCCGGGACCAAGACGCTGGACGCGCTGTTCCACGTCGAGCCGCCGCCGACCGCCAAGAAACTGCGCGAGATGTTCTACTCCATCTTCTGCGCCACGGACCACACGACACACTTCTATGCGCTCGGCGGACCGGACTTCGTCATGGGGCCGGATGCCCCCAAGGAAGAACGCAACATCCTCGGAGTCATCAAGAAAGTCGGCATGGAGATCGCCGGCAAGGTGATCAAGATGCGGGCCGACGGCCACAATCTGATCAAGATGATCGGCGGGCGGGCGGTACACCCCAACTGGGGCGTCCCGGGGGGCGTCAGCCGAGGCATCACCGAGCAGCAGCGGCAGGAGATCGAACGGCTCGGGCGCGACGCCATCGAGTTCGCGAAGTTCTCACTTCAGCTTTTCAACCAGGTCGTCCTCGGCAACTCCGACTACGTCAAGCTCATCCAGAGTGATGCGTACACACACCGGACATACAACATGGGCACCGTTGACGCCCAGAATCGCGTGAACTTCTACGACGGCATGATTCGCGTCGTCGGCCCCGACGGCCAGGAGCACGCCAAGTACCACCCCCGCGACTACCGCGAGTACATCGCCGAGCATGTCGAGCCGTGGTCCTACCTGAAGTTCCCGTTCCTCAAGAAAATAGGGTGGAAAGGCTTTGTCGACGGCGAAAACTCGGGGCTGTACAAGGCCACCCCGCTGTCCCGGCTGAACGCTGCCGACGGCATGGCGACCCCGCTGGCCCAGAAGGAATATGAGCGGATGTACGATGCGCTGGGCGGAAAGCCGGTGAATCACACCCTGGCCACCCACTGGGCTCGCCTGGTTGAACTCCTGTATGCCGCCGAGCGATGGGTCGAACTCGCCACCGACCCGGAAATCACCGGAAAGGAATACCGCGTGCTGCCAACCGAGACGCCCGACGAAGGTGTCGGCAGCGTCGAGGCCCCGCGCGGCACGCTCACGCATCACTACTGGACCGACGAACGCGGAATACTGACGCGGGTCAACCTGATCGTGGGCACGACCAACAACTACGCCCCGATTCAACTCTCGATCAAGACGGCAGCCCAGAGCCTTATCCGCAAAGGAACGACCGTCAGCGAAGCCCTGCTCAACAGAATCGAGATGGCGTTTCGGGCATACGATCCGTGCTTCGGCTGCGCCACGCACTTCCTGCCGGGGCAGATGCCGATGACCGTCGAAATCCATTCGGCGGACGGCAAGATCATCGAGCGCCTCTCGCGAGGCAAGAGACAGGCGACCGGAGAGTCGGCCCGATGACTGCCGCCCTTGCAGCCCGTTCACAGGTGCCGGCATCGGGCGTGGTGCCGACACTTGTGTTGGGGCTAGGGAACCCTCTTCTGACCGATGACGGAGTGGGGCTTCGCGTCATCGAGCACCTGCGGCCACAGCTTGCGGGGTGGTCGAACGTCGAGCTGGAGGAAGATTACTGCGGTGGCCTGCGCTTGATGGAACGGATGATCGGTTTCGACCGCGTGATTCTCGTTGACGCGATCTGCGCCGGCGGGCGGCCTGGCACGGTCCGCGTCCTCACCGTTCAGGACATTGCCACACGCCACAGCGGTTCGTCTCACGACGCCGATCTCCGCACGGCTCTGACCCTTGGTCGACAAGCAGGGGCGCGGCTCCCAGTGGATGAGAATATTCGCATCGTTGCAGTCGAGGCGGCCGAGGTCCTGACCTTCGGTCGGCAGTGCACGCCGGCCGTCCGGTCGGGCATCGGCCGGGCGGCGGAAATCGTCTTGAAGCTACTCACAGCGTGGAGGTAGAATAATGGTATCTGTGGAGACTCTGCGGTCCCTGGCCTGCCTGGCCGGCGTGTCTGCCGACAGCCTCAAGGCCATCGCGGCCATCGCTGAAGAACGCGACTTCAAGGTCGGTGAGCTGCTCTGGCACGAGGGTGATCCGGTTCACTCGATGTGCGTCGTGCGGCAGGGTGAGATCGATGTCATCTATCAGTTGCAGAGCGGCAAACAGTGCGTGGTGGACACGGTCGTTGGAGGAGAGATCACAGGATGGTCGGCCTTTGTCGAGCCTTACCGACACACCGCGACTTGTATTGCCCGCGCCGCCGGCCGCGCCTTGTTCATCGAGGCCGCAGCAGTGCGAGGGCTTTGCGAAAAAGATCACCTCCTCGGCTATCGCCTGCTGATGCAGGTCGCCAGGACGCTGAGCAGCCGCTTGGGTAGCGCCAGGCTTCAACTGGCCGCAACCGGCTAGGGAGGGCCGACGGGAGACCAAAGCCATGAACCGCCGGATCCTGTTGATCGATGACGACCCCGACATGCATCTGGTCATGAAGATGATCCTCGATCCGGAGGGTTATGAGGTCACCTGCTGCCGAACGGGCTCGCACGGCCTGGAGACCATGCGGAGGCAACGTCCCGATCTGGTCTTGCTGGATATCATGCTTGCAGACCCCTCTGAGGGCCTGAGAGTTGCCTGCGAGATGCGCCACGACGAGAATCTCAAGGGGATTCCAATCATCATGATCTCGGCGATTGGAGAGCAGATCGGACAGGATTACTACAGTGAAGTCTGCCCGGGAACGGCGTCGGGCGATCTGTTCCTGGAAAAGCCGTTCGACCCGGCCACGGTCCGTGAAGCGGTCAAATGGATTCTTGAGCGGCCGAATGTCAAATCGTGACGCGGCCAAAACGCGCCGCACCGCATCAATCCCGAGGTGCGGCGCTGTCGCCTGAATCCTCAAGCACCACTTGGCTCGCGCGAGTATTGCGTACCTGCGGTTGACGGGCGCTGCCCGAGGGCGATGGGAACGTGAGCGTGAAGCTCGATCCCTGGCCGGCGCAGGAACTCACAACGATCTGTCCTCCCGCCTGCTCAACCACCTCACGGACAATCGACAAGCCCAGCCCGGTACCCGAGATGCCGGCCGCGACCACGTTGGCCCCTCGTCGAAAAGCATCGAAAACCGCCTCGTGACCCGGCTCGCCGTCGGGCGAGACGGCCAGAAGGGGATCGATCCCCAGGCCGGTGTCCGTCACATTGACCAGCACCGCCATCAGTTCGCCGTTGGATCGCTCCGGCATGACCGTCACGGTCACACTGCCTGAGCCGGGCGTGTACTTGATGGCGTTCTCGATCAGGTTGCCGATACAGTCCCGCAGGTCGCGTGCATCGACGCAAACGGTCAGGTCTTCTTCGGGGGGGACGGAGCAGATCAACTTGATCTGTTTGCTGTCCGCCAGCAGTCTGAACCGACCGAGCAGTTCGTAGACGGTCTCCCGGACGTCCGAACCCGATTGCCGGTGACGGCAGGGATCCGCCTCCTGGACCCTTGCCAGCGTCAGCAGCTCGGTGACCTGCACAATGCCCTCCTGACACCGATGGATGACCTTCTCGCAAGTCCCCGAGATCGCCTCGGGCGGCACCAGCCCCGCCCGGATCAGCTCGACCATCGTTTGGATCGCCGCCAGCGGGCTCTTGAGCTGATGCGCCGCCGTCTGCATGAAACGGGATCGCCGGCGCTGGAGGTCCTGAATCGCACGCTGCGACTGCTTCAGCGCCGCATTTGCCTGTTGAAGTTGACGCTCCTGCGTCTGGAAATGCCCGGCGATGTGCAGGGTGAAGTAGAGCGTGCCGAAGATGCCGCATGCGACGATGACCACTGCCGCCAAGACGTATATCGGCTGGGCGTAGAACCCAGTGGAAATGGACGGCAGGAAACTGTAATGAGGCGCAAGCCATCCCCGCCATTCGCCGACGACCAGCGCGGTATAGAGTGCCAACGCCCAGACACCCTGCAGCACGGCGTACCACCTCTTGAGCACCAGCGAGACGATGGCCATGTGGAACAGGTAGAAGATCGCCACCGGATTCTCGACGCCCCCGGTGTATCGCAGGATGGCCGTCAGCAACAGCAGATCAGCCGCCACCTGGGCGTTGGCGAACCAGGCGAACCGCTCGATCTGGGCACGAAGAGCCTTCGGATCACGGGCCACGTGGCGAAATAGGAATCGTGAAACGAGAAGCCATACAAGATTGACCAAGGCCAGCACGACAAGAACCACGGCCAGGCCAAACGGACGCTCGATAACCGGCGCGACGAACCGTTCAAGGGCCAGCACGGCCACGGCCCCCGCAAGGAAAATCCACCTCAGGCGAATAAACCAGTGCAGGCGAAGCATGGGGACAAGGGCCACTGCCCGCGGATCGCCTTCCAGTTGGGCAAGCACTTGGACCCAGTCCGCCGTCTCGACTCGTGGACCACGCATAGCATCGTCCTCAACGACCGATCTGACTTGCATCACCCTGAGGACCATACGACAGCAACGGCCTCGGGCCGGGGCCCCGGTCTCCCCGAGCCGATCCATCGCTTCCCGTGCCGGCCCCAACAGACATGGTGGCCACACATCTCGTCATTATAACCAAAGCAGGATCGATTGCATCGCTCGTCTGAACGGGGCGTTCGTTCTGCCGATCCCTCAGGCCGGGGTGCCCGTCCGGAGAGCCGATGATGGAGGGGAGAGGCCGCCAATCCAGCAACCGCAGACCACGTACTGACCCATCTATTGAAAGGGATTGCACGGGCACAAGCGGCTCCGTGCCCTGTTCATATCTCGTAATCGGGTGGGCGCTGCCGGCCGAAGTTGATGCGCAGCCAAAGTCGCTCGTGCAGATAGAAAGTGACGATCTTGGCCGCGGTGTCCGCCAGCGCCACCGATACGGCCAACTCCAGCCGTTTGGTGATGAGCAACGTGACCAAACCGGTCACGACCAACCCCCCGCAACGGTAGGTAGTGGCTTTCAGGATGCTTCGCAGATGGCTTTCCAAATCCGTTCCTCGCTCCAAATGGCCGACGCGAGCTTGTCCGCAGGGCGTCGTCGCGTCGGGCTATGCAAAGGAGTCCTTTCGCCGGCCGTTCTCGCCTGCGGCACAGACCATCCCAATCACGTGTCACTACAAGAGGAACAAGTCGCCTGCCCCACCTGGCGAAGCGAAATGGCATCGACAGGGCAGACGCTGATGCAGTTGCCGCAGCGGATGCAGTTGTCGCTGTCGATCCAGATATAGGTCGTGTCCGCCTCGCGGTCCTTGGGAACCTCCTCCCATTTCACCGGCTGGCCCCGTTCGTCGCGATCGAGAGTGCGCAGCCGCCGGATGCAGTCCCGGGGAGACACGCGAATGCACCAGTCGCAGTGGATGCATTTGTCCTGATCGATCTCAAACTTGTGGTTGCACAGATAGCAGCGCCACGCGTGCTCCCGGCCTGCGTCGGTCGAGAGACCGAGTTCGACCTCTTCGTTGCCGGCCCGCCGCTGAGGGTCCAGCATGGGCACGGCTTGGGGGTACACGAGATCGTGATCGCGAGTCCGGCCGGTCAGAGGCGCCTGCTGAATCTCCACCACAGTCTCTCTTCGTCGGCGACCGGTGAGGAACGTGTCAACCTCGTCAGCCGCCTGCTTGCCGCTGGCAACGCTGTGGATGATGTCCCCGCTGCCGCTGGCGAAGTCTCCCGCGACGAAAAGCCCGGCGGAGCTGGTCGCGTGGCCGCCGGCGAGCTCGACCCCGTCCGGAAGCGCGTCCCACTCCTGCGTCTGGCCGATGGCGAGAATCAGCGTGCGGCACGGCACGGTGAAATAGCTGCCAGGGATCGGAATGAACCGCGGCTTGCCGCCGGCATCCGGTTCGCCCAGCACATTGCGCTCGAAGGTCAGGCTCTCGATCCGGCCGTCTGAGGCCGTCGCAGACACCGGGGTCACCAGCGTCTCCACGCGGATGCTCTCTTCCCGCAGAGCCTGATGCTCCTCCTCCGTCGCCGCCATCTGCGCCTGACCTCGGCGATACATGATGCTCACGCGGCCGTCGCGGCCGAGCAACCGTCGGGCGCTGCGGGCGCAGTCCACCGCCGTGAACCCGCCGCCGATCACCACCACACCGCCGGTGACCGGCATCGGTCGGCCTTCGTTGTAGTGCTTCATGAAGCGCAAGCCTTCAATCGCGAGCCCTTCCGGCAATCCGGGCAGCCTCAGTGTGTGCGGCCTGTTGGCGCCGACGGCGAGAAGGACGGCATCATGCGTTTCAAGCAACCTGCCCATTTGTCGGCGGTCGATCGGTTCAGCCAGATGCACCTCGATTCCGCTGTCCAGAATCGCGGCGAAATCTTCGTCGATGACTGCCTGCGGCAGGCGGAACCGCGGAATGCCCATGGCGATCTGGCCGCCGACGTATCGTTCGCGCTCAAAGACAATGACCTCATGGCCGTAACGTTTCAACTCCCGTGCCGCGGCCAGACCGGCCGGACCGGCCCCGACGATGGCCACTCGCTTGCCGGACGGACCGAACCAGGTCGGCAATGGCCGGCTGGGTTGCGGCTTGTGATCGGCCGCAGACCGCTTCAAATGGCAGATGCGCACCTGGCCGCGCGTGCTCGTCCACTGGTACCGGCAACGTGCCTCACAAGGACGCGTGCAGACGCGGCCCAGGATGTTCGGCAAGACGTTGTCCTCCTGGTTGATCCGGTGGGCTTCCTCGTATCGACCGTGAGCGATGTGCCGGATGTACTCCGGCACGTGCGTGTTTGCCGGGCAGGCTGCCTGGCACGGGATGTCGCGGGCATTCGTGGCCAGATCCATCGCCGTGCGGCCTTGCCCCGTGAATACCGACAGCTCGAGCGGATTCTCGGCCATCTGGTCGTACCGGATCGCGAGCCTGTCGACGGCCCGGCGGTAGGGATCGAGACCAGCAAGCCGCACATGCCCGGCCAGCGTGTCTTCGGTACCCGTTCTCCGGACGTGATCGAGAAAGGTGTCGAGAATGGCCGTAACCACCCGAACGCAATCGTCGACCTTGAAATCGCCGACAGTCTGGCCGAATTGTTCGAGATCGCCGCCGACCACGATGCGATACGCCTCGGTGGACCCGACTTTCTCGCGGATGCGCAGGCCGCGCAGACCGATGTCCCCGATCTGGAACTGGGAGCACGAGTTCGGGCACCCGGAGATATGGACCAGCACCCGGTCGCGAATCGGCCCGTATTTCTCCTGGTGGACGACGCTCTGCAGCCGATCGAACATGTCATGCGTGCAGCCGACCGCCAATGGGCAGTAGGTGGTGCCCACGCAAGCCACGACGTCGCGCAAGCCGTGGAACCCGTCGGTGCGCAGTCCGAGTTTCGCGATTTCCTGGCGCAGCTCCGATAGCCGGGCGGGATCGACGCCGTGAATCTCCAGATTCTGGCGATTCGAGCTGTAGACGCACTTGTCGCCGTAGATCTCAGCCAACTCGGCGATTCGAAGCAGATGGGGGGCCTCGATCTCGCCCTTGGGGATCATGATCTGCTGGATGGCTCGGCCGTCGTTGCCGCAGGGCTCCGGCCGGCGCTGCGGCCGGGGTGGCACCGGCTCTCCGCATTCGGCCGCCGGGCCGACTTCGAAGTCGCAGCGATTGACGCTCTCGCGATCAAGGTTCTCGCAGACGATCCGCCTGCACTCCTCGATCCCCAGGCGATCAACGACGAACTTGAGCCGGGCATACATGCGGATCTGCCGGTCCCCGTGGTCGCGAAACAGCAGCCCGACGGCCCGGCAGACCTGTGTGACCCTGTCGGCCGGCACGAAAGAAAACAACTCCCGGGCCAGGAACGCGCGCCACCCGAGCCCGCCCCCGATCCGCACGCGAAAACCCTGTTCCTCGCCGCCGTCCGGTCGTCGACGGACAATCGCGGTCAAGCCGACGCAGTTGATCGACGGCTGGCCGCAGTCACCGGGACAGCCGGAGAATGTGATCTTGAATTTTCTCGGAAGATTATCGAGATCGCGGCAGTCGCTCAAAAAAGCTGATGTGGCCTGGGCATACGGCAGCACATCGAAACGGCGGTGAGGGCAGATGGGGGCCCACGAGCAGGCGGCCACGTTGCGAGTCACGTCGCCGCAGCCATGAAACGTGCTCAGGCCTGCGGCGTGCAGGTCTCGCAACAGGGCGGCAAGCTCGGTCACCTTCAGGCGATGAAACTGCGCGCTCTGACGCGTTGTGAAAGACAACCGGTTGAAGGAGTACTTGGCGGCAAGGCTCGCCAGGGCGCGCACTTGAGTACTGGTCATCTGCCCGCCCGGAATCACCACGCGGGCCATGTGCGTACCCGCCTGTCGAGAGCTGTAGATGCCGTACCACTTGGCGATGGCCGTTTCTTCCCGAGTCATCGACCCCTTGCGGGCGATCTCGTCGAAATCGAGGATCAGTCCGGACTCCTTGATGAGTTCCTCGTCGCTGCGCCTTGCGAAGTCGAGCTTGCGTTGCATTTTCGTTTCCTCTGGCAGCCCCCGTCCGGGACCCGGTCACCTTACGATGTCCGCACGAGGCCCAGGTAACGGGGCTCTGCGCCCGGACGCGGCATCGATTAGATGCCCTCTCCACCCTCGAACTTGTGCAGCCCGCACTCGGTCTTGTCGAAGCCGGCCCATCGACCCGATCGGGGATCTTCGCCGGGCTTGACCTGGACCGTGCAGTAGCCTTCCTCGGGCTGGCAGCCGATGCTCAGGAAGCCGCTGTCGCGAAGCGGATGATACGGCAGGTCGTGCTTCTTCATGTACTCGTGAACGTCACGCGCCGTCCAGGTTGCGATCGGACAGACTTTGACGAGGCCGTCGAAATCGCGAAGCACGATCTTGGCCTCGCGCCGTGTGAATGATTGCTCACGGCGGATGCCGGTCATCCAGCAGCGCAGCTTCAGCTCGCGCTTGGCCCGCTCGAACGGTTCTCGCTTGTTGAAGGCGCAGCACGCGTCCGGGTTCGAACGCCAGAGCTTCCCGTACTCCTCCAGGAAGGCCTCCCGCGCGATCATCGGCCGATAGACCCGCAGATTCAGGTTGAGCCGCCGCGTCAGCTCCTCGCGAAACGTGATCGTTTCCGGAAACAGGAAGCCCGTATCCACGGCGACGACGAGAATGTCGGGCTTGACCTGTGCGCACAGATGGAGCATGACCGCGCTGTCCGCCCCGAAGGACGACGAGACCGCGACGTCGGGACCGAACGTCGAGACCGCCCATCGCACGATGCTCGCGGCGTCGAGGCGCTCGAACTCGGCGTTCAGGCGGTCACACTCATGCGACCGGTCTCGGGAGTCTCCGGGCATCCATCAGCTCCGACTGAAGTTGACCTGGCCTGCGCATGCCCTTGTGACGTACAGGCGCGCGGTTCGGACCGATGTCAGCTTGCGGGCTGCAACAACACCCAGCGCGAGAACCGCGGGCGACTCGATGTTGTGGTGTTTCGCGAGCCGGGCGATGTCCCGCAGGCACCCGACAATCTCCCTCTCACCATCCTGAGTGCCGCGCTCGATGATGACGGCCGGCGTTTCCGGTGGCCAACCGTCAGTCACAAGACGAGCCGCGACACGGTCAAGCACGCCCACAACCATGAGCACAACGAGCGAATCCGCCTTGGGGTAGTGCTCGTTGAACCGGCCGCCGGCCAATTGGGCACTGGTCACGGCAAATGACCGGCCGTGCTCGCGGGAAGTCAAGGCATAGCCCGCCGCGGTGAGAGCACCGGAAACGCTGCTGATACCCGGAATCACCTCGAACGTGATCCCGTGTTCGGCCAGGAAGTCGATCTCTTCGGCGCCGCGGCCGAAAACAAAGGGATCCCCGTTCTTGACCCGGGCAACCACTTTGCCGGCTGCCGCCGCTTCAAGGATCCGACGATTGATGTCCGCCTGCCGTCGCGGCGCCATCCGGCCGGCACCAAGCCATTCAACTTCGCTGCGGTGTGGATCGATCCCCAATTGCTCGGCGAAGTCTCTGCCCAGAATACGGTCAAAAATGACCACATCCGCCGACCGGATGGCCCGCAGGCCACGCACCGTGATCAGGTCGGCGGCCCCCGGCCCCGCACCGACGATGTAGACCTTTCCCTTACCGGATTCAGGCGAGTCCGACGAACTCGCGAGCACATGCGAGCCATTTCCCTGTTGAGGCAGACCGCGCAGCAGGCGGCTGATGAGGTTTCTGACGTCCGCGGAACGCCTCGGCGAACACCCGTTGGTGTGTACGGCCACGACGAGGTCGTCGGTCTCACAGGTGGCCGGGAAGATCACCCTCGAACGGCTCCGGTCCGAGGCAAGGCAAAATGGGATTCCACGTCTTTCCGCGTCTCGGGCGACTCGAAGATTGACCGCCTTGTCATTGGTCGCGGCAACAACGAACCGAACACCTCGCAGGAGTGCCGGCCTGTACGGCCGCCGTTCCCACGCCAGTCTCCGTTCCTGAACGAACGGCCGCAGCGACGGGCTGATCTGCGGGGAACACACAACGACGTTCGCCCCGTGCTCGATCAGTTTCATCGCTTTTCGCGTGCCGACGCGGCCGCCACCGACCAGCAGGCATTTCAGCCCGGCGACGTCGATCCCCAGGGTCAGAAACCGACGGGCCCGGCCCACAGCGAGACCATCCTTGCCTCCAGACGCTCTCGGTATCATGGTCCATCCTCTCGCAGGCGCGAAAGTCCGCCGCCATACGCCTTGTCCGCGATGGCCGGCCTATGAATGCTAGCCTGAGCAAACGGCCAATGCCCCGGCCAGATCCTCGATCAGGTCCTGCACGTCCTCGATGCCAACCGACAGCCGGAGAGTTCCCTCGGTGATGCCCATTTGCAGACGCTCCTCGGGGCTCAGGGCACCGTGACTCATTGTCGCAGGGTGACAGACCAGCGATTCCACGCCACCGAGGCTCTCAGCGAAAAGGAACACTTTCAACACCTTCACAAACCGTCCAACCTCCGAGTTTCCGCCCCTCAGGCGAAACGCCACGATTGCACCGAAGCCGTCCATCTGCTGCTTCGCCAACTCATGCTGCGGATGGCTGGGCAGTCCCGGATAGACCGTCTCTTCGACCGCCGGATGACGGCTGAGGTATTCGGCAATCGCGCGGGCGTTGGCCTCGTGCTGCCGCATCCGCACGGCCAGCGTCTTCACGCCCCTCAGGCTCAGCCAGCAGTCCCACGGCCCGGGGACCGCCCCTGTGGCGTTCGAATAGAACCTGAGCTGCTCGTTCAGTTGTTCGTCGTTGGTCAGCACGGCCCCGCCGATGACATCGCTGTGGCCGCTGACATACTTGGTCGTGCTGTGGAGCACAAGATCGGCTCCCTGCGTCAGCGGCCTCTGGAAGTAGGGCGAAGCGAACGTATTGTCCGCAACCAGCCTGGCACCATGCCGCCTGGCAATACCCGCTACCGCGCGAAGGTCCACCAGTTGCAGCAGCGGGTTGGCGGGTGTCTCGATCCAGATCAGTCGGGTCCCTGGCCGCATCGCCTGTTCGAAAGCCTCGGGCCGAGTCCCGTCAACGTAGGAAAAGCTGATGCCCCGAGGAACACAGACCTTCTCGAATAGCCGCAAGGTGCCGCCGTAAACGTGTCGGACGGACACCACGTGGTCGCCCGTCCGGAGCAGTGAGAGAACGGCGTCCACCGCCGCCATGCCCGACGCGAAGGCGACGCCGAAGCGGGCCTCCTCCAGCGAGGCCAGGCATTGCTCCAGCGCCGTCCGTGTCGGGTTGGCGGTCCGGGAGTACTCGTATCCGCGCGGCCGACCCACGTCGTCGAACACGAAATTGACCGTCTGATAGACCGGCACATTGATTGAGCCCGTCGTCGCATCCGGCTGCTGACCGATGCGAATCGCTCTTGTGGAGAACCTCATGCTGACTCCGATTCCTGCTGCCATGCCTGTCCCGTGGCCGACGACAAACGATCAGCCCGCGCAGCTGGCACAATCGCAAAAGGCCCGCAGGCACTGCCCGCCGGCACGGGCACCCGAGCCGCCGGGAACAGTACTAAGCCGCCAGGTCTTGAAAGAGCACGGAACTCAGGTAGCGCTCTCCGAAACTCGGGATGATCACGACGATGAGTCTCCCTTTGCTCTCCGGCCGGGAGGCAATGACGTCGGCTGCTCGCAATGCCGCTCCGCTCGATATGCCCACGAAGAGACCTTCCTCTCTTGCGGCCCGACGGGCATAATCCATCGCCTCATCCTGAGTCACGGTGACCACTTCATCGAGAATCCGCACATCGAGCACTTTCGGGACAAACCCGGCGCCAATGCCCTGTATCTTGTGTGGACCCGGTTTGACCGGAGCACCAGCCAGAGTCTGTGTGAGCACCGGGCTCTCGGCCGGTTCCACGGCAATCGCCTTGAAGTCGGGTTTACGGGTCTTGATCACTTGCGCGACACCCGTAATCGTCCCGCCTGTGCCTACGCCGCTCACGACGTAGTCCACTTGCCCGCCGGTATCATTCCAGATCTCCTCGGCCGTCGTGCGGCGATGGATTTCCGGGTTGGCCGGGTTCTCAAACTGCTGCAGCATGAGGGCGTTCTCATCGCCCTCCACAATCTCCTTCGCCTTCTTGATGGCACCGGTCATGCCCTCGGCCACGGGGGTCAGCACCACTTGGGCGCCGAGAGCCTTGAGTACCTTGCGCCGCTCGATGCTCATCGACTCAGGCATGGTGAGGACAAGCCGGTATCCCCGCGCCGCCGCCACAAACGCCAGGGCGATCCCGGTGTTGCCGCTGGTTGGTTCGACGAGCAGGGTCCTTTGATTGATCTTGCCGGCCTGTTCCGCCGCCTGAATCATGGCCACGCCGATTCGATCCTTGACCGAGCACAATGGATTGTGGCTTTCCAACTTGGCCAGAACGGTGGCGCCGTGGTTGACCAGCCGCCGGACGCGGACAAGAGGCGTGTGGCCGACTGTCTCCGTGATTTCTGAATAGACATCTCTCACTTTTTTGTCTCCTGAATACCTGATTCCTGGTGAATGCGCAGTCACGCACGACGTGAAGGCCAAGCCTCAACACATGACGGTTGAAGTCGGCCGGGCGCAACAACAACAGACCTGCGGCTCACTCGAAGCGAGATCACTCGTGGAAGGGAATGGAGAGTCAACGCATCGCATGGCATCCGGTCTCACTAGTACCTTGTCATCCACAGCCCCGATTCTAGTGTAGACAATCGGGTGCTAATGTCAAGTAAAATCATGCGTTTAATGAGAATTCTATAAATGCTTTCTTGAAAAAAGGTTATATGATTGACGAGTTGATGCAGCGGTTCTTCTCAGTTGATTCGCCGGGGATCCTGGCACATAATTGTGCATCGACAAGCGAGCTCTACGGAGAACCAACCGTGATTCTTTCGCAGAAATGCCAGTACGCCGTCCGAGCCATCCTCGAACTGTCCAAACGATATGGCCAGGGACCGGTTTCCGCCGCCGAAATCGCCGGCAGTCAGGCGGCGCCCCAACGGTTCCTCGAGATCATTCTGAACGAACTCAAACCCACTGGCCTGGTCGATTCCCGCCGAGGTGCCCAGGGCGGTTTCTACCTCACCTCCTCGCCGGACCGGATCACGGTCGGCAAGGTCATTCGCCTCGTGGAGGGGCCTCTCGACCCGGTGAATTGCGAGGCGGACCAGGCCGGCCGATGCTGCGCACTTGCGGAGCGATGTGCGCTCGCCGGACTCTGGAAACAGGCTCGGAAAGCCGTTGAGGCCGTCTATGATTCCGTGACCTTCCAAGACCTCGTCGATCAGGAAAGGAGTCTGGAATCCGAAGCAGCCTTACAGTACTGCATCTGAGCTGCTCGAACGATACCGACGGCCCGCGGCTTATCGCCGGAACGTCTTGCGCGTGTGCTCACGGGGTCTGCGACTGAACGCCGGCGACGAACTGCGGAACGTGTTGTGGACTTCTCTTCAAGTCGCGACTGTGGCGACGGCCTCCTCGAAGACGTCGAGGCCGACCTCCAACTGAACGCGATTGATGCACAGTGGCGGGCAGAAACGGATCGTTGTCTCGCCGCAACCCCACAGAAGCAGGCCGCGTCGGAATGACTCGGTGATAATGCGCTCGCGGAGCTGCGAAGCCGGCGTCTGCGAGCGGCGGGGCTTGCGAACGTCAACCGCCAGAAGCAGGCCCATACCGCGTGGCGAGCCGAGGCAGCGCCGGCGGCCGTCGATCTGCTCGAGCTTGGAGATGAAGACCGGTGCCAGCCGGGCGGCGTTCGCGATCAGGTGCTTCTCAAGGGCCTCGACCGAGGCGAGGGACGCCGCACAACTCACCGGATTGCCGATGTAGGGGGCGCTCAGCAGGCCCTCATCCGTGCTCAGCAGCGCTTCCGGCGCCACGAGAGCGTGAATCGGCATGCCGCTGTTCAAGCCGGTTGCCGCGAGAAGAACATCCGCTTGCGTGTCAAAGTGCTCACAGCCGAACATACGACCGGTGCGACCCATGCCGGTCCGCGTCTCATCGATGACCAGAAGAATGCCGTGCTTGTCGCACACACGTCGAAGCTCTGGCAGGAAGTCGGCCGCCGGAACGTGGTAGTCTTCCTCGGTGAGCATGGGCTCGGCAAACACCACCGCCACTTCATCGCCCAGGCCGCTCCGGAAGTAATCAGCCACCGCAGCGACGCTTCCGTAAGGGAGGCTATCCACAATCCACGCCGCAGGCGGAATCCGCCGGCGATGACGCGGCCGGCTTAGTTCGAGCGTGATAGCGGCCAGGCCGCGATTGTGCGAATTGCCGTCGAATGTAATGACGCGGTTTCGTCTGCCTTGCCTGCGAGCCATTCGCAGCACAGCCTCAAGCGACTGCATGCGATTGTTGGCGAACAGCACGCGGTTTTCGCCGCGAGTCGGAGCAAGCTGTGCAAGCTTGCGAGCCAAGCCGATGAGCGGCTCGCTGGTGAACTCGCCGCTGCACGCCTTTGCCATCCGCTCAACCTGCTCCTGCACCGCTCGAATGACCATCGGGTGGGCATGGCCAGTGACGAAGGCCAAGGCGCCGGCCGTGAAGTCCAGGTAGCGATTTCCATCGAGATCTTCGACAACCGAACCTCGGGCGCGGCGAACGACAAGAGGGTAAGGCCAACCGCTGGGGGAAGCCGCAGCCCTTCGGTCGTGGGCCAAAGCTAAGGCGGTCATCGGGCCGGGCGGCGAGGCGACTATCCACGGCGCAGGACCGATAGCCGGTTCCTGCGGTGGTCGACCTGACACCGGTACATGAAGGGTCAACATGTTACATCCATCCCTTCACAGCCACCACGACTCTGCTTAAGTATAGCAATTCCAAGCCTCTCGGGCAATCCGATGGGGTCTTTCGTCGCCGCCGTCCCTTGCCGAAAAGCCATCTGGGAGTCTCTTATCGGCCGATAACGTCACTTTCCACGAGAACACAGCGGTTGGAATTCAGGCCAAAGGCTCTCAGTGAGCATGCTCGCGGTCTTGTGGATCGGAAGATGAAGCCGTTCTCAAGAACACGGAATCGAGATGGCGGATGCACAACATCAGGGCGGTCTCGCTGCTGAGACACAAGATGGGTGGTCTGCGCGTGGAGGCGCGATCTATCGTGCCTGTCCTGCGCTTGAAGGAATGAGTTTAAAATTAAAGCGTTTTTGTCGACTCGCGATCTGGTTGCCGAACTGGATCGGATTCTTGACCGAACAGTTGTTGCGGCCTCCGGGTTGATACTTGCAGTGCATCGTGATTGAGAACCGCGGCATCAACCACCGGTGGTCCAAGTTCCACGCCCTGTATCTTGGCCGTGCGTCCCGACTCCCTGTAGAATCTGCCCCCACGCAAACCAAAACCAGCCAAGAGGAGACAGCGTCAATGACCGGTCGGGCCAAGATCACGATCATCGGTGCGGGCAACGTCGGAGCCACCTGCGCTCATTGGGCGGCGGCCAAGGAGCTGGGAGATATCGTCCTGGTGGACATCGTCGAGGGGCTGCCCCAAGGCAAGGCGCTCGACCTGCGCGAGGCCTCGCCGGTCGAGGGCTTTGACTGCGAGATCATCGGCACCAACCGGTACGAGGAGACGGCCGGAAGCGACGTCATCATCATCACCTCGGGGCTGGCTCGCAAACCCGGTATGAGTCGCGATGACCTGATCGCCAAGAACACCGAGATTGTCGGCAGCGTGGCCAGGCAGGCAGCGGCGTTCAGCCCCAACGCCGTGATCATCGTGGTCAGCAACCCGCTGGACGCAATGGTCTACGTCGCATGGAAAGCCTCTGGCTTTCCAACGCACCGCGTTGTCGGGCAGGCCGGCGTGCTCGATACCGCGCGGTTCCGCACCTTCATCGCCATGGAGCTCGGATGCAGCGTCGAGGATATCAGTACGCTGCTGCTCGGCGGCCACGGCGATGATATGGTCCCGCTGCCAAGCTGCACGGCCGTGGGCGGCATCCCGGTGACCAGTTTGATCCCAAAAGACCGGCTGGATGCCATCGTTGATCGTGCCCGCAAAGGCGGCGGCGAGATCGTCAGCCTGCTCAAGACCGGCAGCGCGTATTACGCCCCGTCGGCAGCCAGCGTGCAGATGGCCGAGGCCATCATCCGCGACAAGAAACGCGTGCTGCCGTGTGCGGCCTATTGCGACAAGGAATACGGCATCGGCGGCTACTTCGTCGGCGTGCCCTGCATCCTGGGCAAGAACGGCGTCGAGAAAGTGCTCGAAGTACCGCTGACGCCGCAGGAGAAGGCCGCCTTCCAGGCCAGTATCGAGCACGTGAGGGAACTGGTGGCCGTAGTGCAGAAGACGGGAGGGTGAGAGGAGGTTCGGGTTTCAGGGTTCAGAGAGACGTGGTCGGGGAAAAAAACCCTCATGGCGAAGACGCTGATGCGGATCGAAACAGGCCCCTGATATCAACGAAGTCGGGACAGACAGTAGTGGGCCACGACTCCTGGATGCGGACGTACGATGAACCCCCTCACTCCATGACTCGTTCGAGTCGCGCCCGCTGGGCAAACCCGAAACCACAGAATCAGTGTGAACGACGCGCCCGCAGGTCAGGATTCTCAATTCTGCATTCGTGATTGTTCATTCCCCGGCGCTGCGGCACGCAACGCCCGGGCTCTACTTCTTCTGCGGCACCACGTTCCACACGCCCGCGGGCGAGCGTTCGAGAACGACAAACTTCCGATCCTTGGTGACAATCTCGATAACCTGGCTGTCCACTCTCAGGAAGGTCCGCTTGCGGGGGGCGAGCGGGAGAAAGCTGATGTGCACCTCGATCTGCTGAACATTGCCGGTGGTCACGTTGATGTCGTTCTGCTCGGGGAAGAGCCCCTCGGCCGTTGCGGTCTGGGTTTCGTCGTTGAGCTTGAGAATCCGCAGCCAGCCAGGCTGCTTGGCGCTTGGATTCCGCACGAACAGCTTGACCCTGTATGGAGGACTGGGATCGTAGGTCGAGGCGGGCCGGCTTTCGACCGGCCGGCTTTCGGCGGGCTTCGTCGCGACCGGCCGTGTCTGGACCGGCGGCTGATCGACGGGTAGTGGCGCGGGAGGCTTGGCGACGGTCGGGGGTTTGCTGATCGGCTCCGGGTGCTTCTCGTTCGGTGATTGCTTGGGACAACCGGCCCCGGTGGCCAAAAGAACCGCCATCAGGGCCAGCGTGACCGGATGTCGAACGCGAGAGTTCATAGATCGGCTCCTGGATTGGGTTACCGAGATATCTTATCTCCCTCCCTATTGGACACCCAACCACCCTGGCGGTTGCGTGGCAATGACGGTTGTGCTACGGTCCGTCGATCGGCCGGACGGCCGGTTTGGCGGTCACCTTCTTCCCCCCTTACCAAGGGGGGACAAAGGGGGGGCGCGATGGGAGCCAAGTGACGGCCGGCCTGGGAGCACAAGCCATGCGGCAAGCTGAGACGGCAATCCACGCGACCACCATCCTGGCCGTGCGCCGGGGAGACCAGACGGCCATCGGCGGCGACGGGCAGGTCACCATCGGCCAGACCGCCCTCAAGCACGACGCCAACAAGATCCGCCGCCTGGGCGGCGGGAAGGTGATCTCCGGCTTCGCCGGATCCGCGGCCGACGCGTTCGCGCTTCTGGATCGATTCGAGAAGAAGCTCGACGAGTTCAAGGGAAACGTCCGCCGGGCAGCCATCGAGCTGGCCAAGGACTGGCGCACCGACCGGGTCCTGCGCCGACTCGAATCGATGCTGGCCGTCGTGGACAGCCAAACCTCCCTGATCATCGGGGGAAGCGGCGACGTGATCGAGCCGACCGACGGCATCATCGGCATCGGCTCAGGCGGCATGTACGCCGTCGCCGCCGCGAGAGCCCTGCTCAAGCACTCGAATCTCCCGGCCGCCGACATCGTCCGCGAAGCCCTCACCGTCGCAGCGGACATCTGCGTGTACACCAATCACAACATCGTCGTCGAAACGTTGCCCTGACACTGATCGTGCGCGGCACAAGCTCGGCAGATTGCAGATCCGCGCCGGCATCCTCGCCAGATCCGGCCCCTCAGCCGGTGTTCATTGAACGACGCGCGAGCCGGAAGCCGGAAGCATGGAAGATCACCGCCACCGACTTCATCAGCGGCGTGTCAGCTACGGAGACCTTCGACCTGACCGAGCGGATAGGGTCCGCCCAGGCAGACCATCGGGATCTTCTTCCCCCCTTGCCCAGGGGGGGCGCAGCGGGGTCTGAACGGATCGGAGCGGCTTCTTTTTTCTATAAGTATTTGTTATTAAACAATTTGCATCGATTCTCGCGTTTGTTTGGCGCTGGCACTGCGTGCGGGGACTGGGGGCTCGGGGCTGGGGGAAGAAGACACGGGGACGCGGGGACGGGAGCCGGGGGGGACGTTGGGTTCGTTTGGCGCGGCGCTGCCGCGCGGGGCGAGGGACGAGGGGTGCGGGACGAGGGGGGGCTTGAGGGCCGGCGAAGACGAGGGCCATTGTTGGGCGATGAAAGATCTCCAGCTTGACCAGAACGCCCAGCTTTGGGTTCGTTTGGCGCTGGCACTGCGTGCGGGGACTGGGGGAAGGAGACACTGGGACGCGGGGACGGGAGCCGGGGGGGACGTTGGGTTCGTTTCGCAGGAAGAGCTATTGGCTTTCAGCTATTAGCTTGTAGCTCTTGGCTGTTAGCTGGACAAAGATCTTCCTTCCTGTTGGTCTGACAGCCTAACCGGCTAACAGCCCAACAGCCTGATTCGCTTGTCAAAGAACGTGGGACAGCGGGCCGGCTACCCGTAGTGGCCGAGGGACGCGGGGCGAGAGGCGGCGGAACGGGCTGGTCGGATCGGGACTGAGAACCGACAACCGATCACTGCCGGGCACTTGCCCCCCGTCTGTCCGCGAGCGGAGCGTCTCGGCGGGTCCCGTTGCGGACATAACACGGTGGGGTGCCCCGGCGAAGAGAGGAGATGCGGGGCGCGGGGTGCGGAATGTTGACTTCGCTGTCCTGTCAGGACTGGATCCCTCAGTTGCCTCGGTCTACTCTGCGGGCTGGAAGCCGGTGCGCCGCATGGTTGAGTAGTTCTGTATCAGGACGAACATGCGGCCCACACGCGAGGTCACAGCTTGTGATACGCCATCGTTCCTATCTGGAGACCGACGTGATGTTGGGGATGGAGACGGGCGCCTGCCGATCTGTCGTCGCAAGCGGAGGCAACGGTCCGAGTCAGGCGTGAAGACGACGGTACCAGGCGAAAACGTTGGCGTAATCGAGAAAGCTGGCTATTTCAGAGAGGCCGCTGCGCTGGAATGTGGGACGCTGAAGTTGACGGGCGAACAGATCTCGCCGGGACTCGTTGGCGACGATGAAGAAACGCGGAGCACCGGCGGAAGTCAACAGCATGTCGTTGAAGCGCAGTAAGCCGGAGTAAACTGGCGTGGAGTGTTCAACCTCGAAGGCTGCGGAGACGGTATCATGGGAATGATCGAGCCACATTACGTCGACCTCGCCGGCGAAGGGGCAGCGGGCAATCAGGTCACCTGGCAGGCGCTCGACTAGGTGGAAACGCGGAACCAACGACCAGTCCAGGGTGTCGGTGTTATTGAGGGGCACGTAGATGCTGAAGCCCTTGAGACACCCGATACCCCCCAGAAGTGTCTGGACTTGAGGATGCGTGAAGTGCGCAGACTCTGGTACGTTGTCGGCTTGCGCCCTCTCGCTAATCGTCTCCATCCCGCCGTAGGCGTCGACATTGAAGCGGCCGACTCGGGGGATGTACAACTCCCGCGTACCGCGCCCAGTGACGAGCTGGATTTTGTACTGACCGTCAGCGGCCAGTGCTGATTGGCGAATCACCTGTTCGAAATCTTGATGCGGAACGAACAGTGGAGCGGCACCGTCATCAGTAAAAAAGCAAATAAAGGAGTTGTGGCCGTCGAGCTGGTTAAGATCAATCTGGCGAAGCCCAAAGAAGGCGCACTCGTTACGATGGATTCTGGAATAGCGGAGATAGATGCGGGTCTGGCCATTGGGGAGTTCGAAGAGCGACTGGGAGCCAGGAAGGCGACGGAGGTGGCCCAAACGAGAAGAGAGCTCCTGCAGCAGAATCTGTTTGCGATCGTTTGCCACGTGTTGCTCCCGACGAGGCAGTTGCAGCCACTCAGAAGGCGATGAGTGCAGTATAAGGGATAGGAAAACGTGCCGCCAGCGGGACTTAGCTTGGCTGAAACCGCGTTTTGCGGTTTGGCTTCCCGCCGCCTTCAGTTCATCATCTGGAGCTCGGATTTCATTCGATCGTTCGGATTTCGTTATTCGCCATTGACTCGGGTTGCGGGCAAAGCCCGCGCCAAGGCATACGGAGGAAACGGCGACGAAAAATCCGGACCGCCGGTGCAACTGCTTTTTTCGCTGCCGCCTTCTGGTGGTCTGCACCTGGGTGCAGCTCCGCGGACTATGTGATTGTAGTGAGCATTCAGGAGTGTTCGGCCATCCGACGGGCAGAAAGAGCCGACGATGGTTCTCATCGCGGCAGAGCTATTTGCGGGCTTGGCCCTACGTGTTCTGGATCGTGTGATCGGCAGCCATGCTCTTCTGGTTTCGCCGGCCCCCAATCGGCGTGGTCCGCATATTCAGCGGTTCGGCCATTTCTTTCCATCCCTTTTTCATGCCTTTGTGTGCTTCTTGTGGCAGAACCCGGACCTTTCCGCGAATCTGTTATCTCCGTCGCCTTCTGTTCAGAGAACTGGTTCGTCGTCCGATCCCCCGGTGAGAGCAGGTGAACAGTTGAGCAGTTGAGCAGGAAGAAGCACCGCCTCCGCACTGTTCGGTAAGGGGGGGAGGCGTCGCGGTTGTCCTCGGCGTTGCTCGGACCAAGGGGTACTGCTCCTGCCAGACCGGCGGGATAAACCCGCCGGCTCGTCAAGATCGCTCGGCGTTTGTGCCGACGAGGGCGTCGGCACTACTTGGGGGTGGCCGTGTTGTTCAGTTCGTAGAGTTCCTCGATCTTGTCCTCCGGGTCAATCCGGATGCGGATACCGGCCGGATTCTTGGCGTCGGCGTCCAGCGTGATCTCGCGGGCCGACGGCTCGAAAGCCTTGATCGCCGGCAGGCCGTCGACCTTTGTGCGAGCCAACTCGGTCCACTCCTTGCCGTTCTTGGCCTCGGCCACGACGTCGAACGTCCCGGCCGCTGCTCCGCCTATGTTGTGAACGTGCACGGCGATCTTGCCATCCCTGGATATGATATCGCGCGGCGCGACGGCCAAGTCCGGCAACGCCGCCGGCCGTTCGATCGCCTTGCGCAGCCGCAGATCGACGACCCACTCCTTGTGCGACGGGACCTCAACCCAGATCGGCGTGCCGCGGTGGAGATGCTGCACTTCGGTCGATCCGGTCCAGGTGTAGCGCTTCTGGACATCGTACTCGCCGGCCACCGGCTCGCCGGCGTTGAGCACGTAGACGCCGGGCACCAGCCGCCAGGGCTTGAGCCCCACGCGCATCGGCTCGTCATTGAAGTTGTAGAGCATCACCCGCAGCCGCTGGGTCGTGGTCTCGGTCACCACCGAGGCGAAGTTCAGATCCGGCGTGTCGTAGGTCACCGAGATCGTCGGCGTCTTGCTGTCGCGGAAGCTGCACACCGCCCCGGTATAAGCCCCGAACACTTCGGCCGACCCGGTCAGGCCGGCCCGATCGGTCTGCAGGATCTCGCTGGTGAGCTGCGTCCAGTTGTTGCGCAGTGAATTGGCCGTTCTCTCGAAGGTCTTGGAGTAATCGGCAAGGTCGTAGCCGACCATGTACCTCTGCGTCGGCGTGGCGAACCGCAGAATGTACTCGTCGTACACTCGCTCGCCGGTGAGCAGCCGGTAAGGGCTCAGCACGTCATTCGAAGCCATGTGTGCCAGTTGGGCCATCAGGTTCTCGGGGTGATCCGGGGGCAGTGTGGGATCGCCCTTGTGCAGCGGGCCGACGGTCGCCAGGTCCATCATTGTCTGCACCGGATCGAGGTACTTGCGGTCACCGCTGAGCAGGTAGGCCGTGATGAAGCTCTCGTAGATCATGACCGGCAAGCCGGGGAAGCCGTACGAGTTGCGCTGCTCGTCGTACCACGGCTTACCGTCGGGCGGGGTAATGTCGCCCGAGGGGAACCACAGGGTGGACGGAGGAAAACCGACTGGTTTCGGCCCGATCTGCCGCATGGTCGCGTCGCGCCAGGTGTCACACCACTGAAGAAATGCATCGCGGCCTTCCGGAACGCCGTACCAGCCGAGGTAGATGAAGTGCTTGGTCGCGCGAGCGTGGTAGCCGCTGTCCCCGCCGTTGCCCAGGCCCCGTTTCACGCCATCGGTGCCGAAGTCGCGCGACATGAATTGCAGGAAGCCACGATCGTTGACAGCCATGAACTTTTCGCGAACCGTCTTGGCCGAGCGGAGATTACGCTCGACCCACAACGGATCACCGTAGCGCAGGACAATCATGGTGGGCAGCGAATCGCACGAAGGCTCCGCGGAATGCTCGACGTCGCCCGGGAAGTCATCGTAGCCATCCTTCAGCACGTTGTCCCACACACCGCCGGCCAGCCGCTCGATGCCGGCGATGACCGGCTCGGCCGCGGTGGTGATGCAGGCGATCGGCACCCAGCCGCGCAGGATCTCGACGTCGTCGCCCCAGCCGCCGCCAAGCTGCCCGTCGGGGAGCTGTCGCTCGCTGAACCACCAGCGGAGGACGGCCTGCTGGCGAGCCAGCGATTCCTGCAGGTGGCGGGCCCAAGCCGGCCCGTCCGTCTCCGGGCGGATCAGCTCCTCGCCCCAGGGGATCTTCTCGCCGGTCCACTCGCGCAAGGCCTGGTGTTCGGGCCAGATCTTCTTGAGCTCGGCGAACTCATCGATCGCCGCTTGCATGTTTGGCCGGTTGGCCCCTTCGATGGCATGGGCGTAGTTGAAGCGATTCTCGAACAGGCGGGCCTTGTAGAAAAACGGGTTGTTCTCGGGACCGCAGCCGATCAATCGCCTGGTTGCCCGGTGATCGCGCTTGTACATGTTGAAATCGGCGAACCACTTGGCGGCCAGGGCGAAGTCCTTGGCTTTGGTATCTTCGGGCGCCTTGGCGGCGACCTCCGCGGCGAGTCTGGCGACATCGGCCTGCTGCGCCGGCTTCTCCAGAAACGCCAGGTCGCCCACCACGTAGGCCAACGCCGCGACGCTTTCGAGTGTCGGGGGCGAGACTGTTGAGAGAATGGCGAAAGCCTCTTTGTACTTGCGATCGTTGTACAGCTTGACTCCCTCGGCCACCTTGGGCGCCGGCTTGGCCGGGCCGCTGTAACTCAGTTGACGATCCTTCCAGGTGAAGCCCAGCGCCGGCATGGCGGGCAGCAGCACTGGTCCGCCGGGCGCCGGTGTTGTCCGCTCGAAGACCTTCACGTCGTCAACGTACATGCCGTTCCAGGTGGTGAGGGAGACCTTGTCAAACTCCGGGCCGCCGAGCGGATCGGCAAGTTTGGCCTCGAGCAGCTTCTGATCGTTGCAGAATAGGAGCAGCATCGGCCCTTCCTTAACCGCGACGATCTTGTATTTCTTGCCGTGCTCGATCGGAAATGGGGGGTTGTTGTCTCGAACGGTCACCCCCGCGCCCGTGATCTGGTTGAAAGTGTTGTTGCCGCCGCCGAACGCCAGCAGGAAGCTGTTGGCCAGCGTGACCGCCAGGTCGCAGGGCGGCTGCTCCGGGTCGGCCTCGGCCACGAACTCGACCTTCACGTCTGCCGGGTAACCGCGGCTGAGCGTCGCGTCTACTCGCCCCTTGAGGAACAGACGGCCGTTGACGATGCTCACGTTCTTGGCCTCGACCCAGTCCGGCCCAAGCTCGGCCCGCTGGAAACGGTCCTCGAACACAAGCTTCCATGGCCCGTCATCGGCCGCATTGGCAATCGCTGCAAAAACCAGTACACAAGCGCAAAGCCATTTCTGCATGGCGATACTCCTCGTGAACAACCGCACCCAGTTGGCCACAGCAAGCGAGGCCCTCTCCGCAAGGCCCATTCGAAGGGAGGTTGTCATGGATCAGGAGGATTGTGTCAAGAGTCAACCGAATCGGGCGAATGAGCCTCGCTGCCAGTGCAGCTCCATTCGCGTTGCGGACTCCATTCGGCCCGCACACAAGGGCCTGTCGTGCCGAGTCGGACCCTCGTGTGCGGGAAGCTCAGACGCCTTGCAAACCGGCCCCGATCCGTTCATCATGCTGCCCAAGCACAGTCGCCGTATCCCTCTTGAGGAGTCTATGATGGCCGGCAAGTCGAACGCACCGACCGAACCCGCTCTGGCACGTCGCAGGACCCGCGAGAATTGGGGCTCGCGCCTGGGAGTGATCCTGGCGGTGGCCGGCTCGGCGGTCGGGCTGGGCAATTTTTTGCGGTTTCCGGGCCTGGCGGCGACCAACGGGGGCGGGATCTTCATGATCCCATACTTCATCTCGCTGCTCATTCTGGGCATTCCGATCTGCTGGGTGGAATGGACGATTGGGCGATACGGCGGGGCCCGCGGCTTCAACAGCGCCCCGGGCGTCTTCACCGCCCTGTGGCCCAGCCGGTTCAGCAAGTACGTCGGGGCACTGGCCCTGATCATCCCTGTCGGCATCTACATGTACTACGTGTACGTCGAGGCCTGGTGCCTGGCCTACGCGTGGGATTACGTGTCGGGTGCCATGCGCGAGTACGGTGCAAGTGCCGGAACGGATGTCACCGCGGATGTCGCCGCCTACAAGGCGCACTTCAGGGAGTTCGTCGGCATGAGCGAGAACGGCTTCCTCGTCCGCGGTTCGCTCCAGGAAAGTGTCGTCTTCCTGATGATCGTCTTCACCATCAACTTCGTTCTGATCTATCGGGGGCTGACCAAGGGAATCGAGGTGTTCTGCAAGTACGCGATGCCCCTGCTGATTATCTGCGCGCTGATCGTTCTGGTTCGCGTGCTGACCCTGGGTACGCCGAACCCCGACCAGCCGGAAGCCAACGTCAACAACGCCTTGGGCTTCATGTGGAACCCCAAGACCGGTGACAAAAGTCTTCTGGAGGCTCTGGCCAACCCCGAGCTCTGGCTCAACGCCGCCGGGCAGATCTTCTTCAGCTTGTCGGTGGGCTTCGGCATCGTGCTCAACTACGCCAGCTACCTGAGATCGGACGACGACGTGGTGTTGTCGGGTCTGACCGCCAGTTCGACGAACGAATTCTGCGAGGTCTGCCTCGGCGGGCTGATCACCGTACCGGTCGCGTTCCTGTTCCTCGGCGAGGCCAACCTGACCAAGGACGTTCTCGGCTCAACCTTCAGCCTGGGCTTCATGTCGCTGCCGGCCGTGTTCGCCCGGATGCCCGCCGGCAACTTCTTCGGGGCCCTCTGGTTCTTCATGCTTTTCATCGCCGCGATCACCAGTTCGCTGAGCATGCTGCAGCCGGCAATCGCATTCCTGGAAGAGGGTTTCGGCATGGGCCGGCGGCTGTCGGTGACCTGCCTGGGGCTGCTGACGGCGATCGGCGGCCTGCTCGTGGTCTATTTCTCCAAGAACTTGCTAGCCGCCGACACGCTGGACTTCTGGGTGGGCACGGTGTGCATCTTCGTGCTGGCGACGATACAGGTGATCCTCGTGGGATGGGTCTTCGGCGTCCGCCGGGCTCGCGAGGAGGTCAAACGAGGGGCGGCATTGAAGGTGCCGGGCGTCTTCTGGTTCATCATCAAGTACGTCTCGCCAACCTACTTGTTGGCGATTTTCGGGTTCTGGTGCTACAAGAAGATCCCCGACTACATCAATGACGTCCGCCAGATGTCCGCCGAGGACCGCGGCACGGTCTTGTTGATGCTGGCATTCATCGGGCTGCTGCTCGGGTTCTTTGCGATGCTGGCTAACCTCGCCAACAAGCGCTGGCATCTGATCGGCAAGCTGCCGTTGGAGCCTGCACGAGGTTTCCCGGTGGCCGTCGCGAACGAAGAAAGGAGCGCACGCTCATGACCTGGGCCGGATGGCTGCTGATGGTTCTGTCCTGCGGGTCTGTGGTGGCCCTGATGGCCTTCTGTTACGCGCGCGTCCTGCGGGCACCCAGACCCGAGGAACACATGCACGCTCCACTGGAGATCGATACGCACGACGCGGACACTTGATAAGGGTTCAGGGTTCCCTGCTTCGCTCCATGAGCTTCGCAGGGCAAACAGGGTTCAGCGGAGCAGGTTTCGGCGTCGACTGCAGCGACTGAGCGAGATCGTACTTGTCGAGGGACATCGTGAAAGCATCTCTGAGCTTGCGCGTCCGGTCGTTCGCGTGAGGAATGAACCCGAACCGCTCTTCATCCCTGGGCAACTGCATCTTGGCCATGCGTTTCCAGCCCTTGTTCATCCCGTGGATGAAGATGGTTCCGGTCAGGCTTCTCGTGGCCCGGAGCGTGCGCAGCGTTCGCCGCCAGACCCAGGCGGTGCTGGCGGCCGCGTGCCGCAGCTCGTAGATGGCTTCGTCGAGCTTCTGGGCGGTCATCTTGCGCGGATGGTAGACGGTCTCGACAAACGTGTAGCGTTCCCAGTCCTCAGGGTAGTTGGTCGCGAAGATGCGGCCCTCGGACATCCATCTGTCATAGAGCTTGGTGCCGGGCAGGGGCGTGAGGTTGGTGATCTGGATGGTGTCGATCCCGAGCTTGACCGACTGGATGGCCGTCTCCGCGACAGTGTTCTCGTCGTCCTGGTCGGCGCCGATGATGAAGGCCCCGAAAACCGGGATGCCCGCTCGGTGGAATCCATCGACCAGTTCCTTGTAGCGGGACAGGTTGGCGCGGTTGATGCCCTTATGGTAGTCCCGCAGGCTCTCAGGGTTGATTGACTCGAAACCGACCAGCATGCCCCGGCAGCCGGCCTTGTAGGCCAGTTCCAGTCCCTCGGCATCCGCGCCCATGTTGATCGTGGTCTGGCTGAACCATAGTCGCTTCTTGCCCCGCTTGATGATCTCGCGGAGCAGCTCCTTGGCCCACTCGGCGTGCTTCGGCCCTACACCGAAGAAGTTGTCGTCAGTCACGAAGATGAAGCGTTTGATGGTCGAGTTCCACTCGTCGATGATGTCGTCGACGGGACGTCGCCGGATCTCGGAACCGTTGAACAGAGTGACGCTGCAGTAGTCACATCCGACGGGGCAACCTCGGGACGTCTGAATCGCGGCCACGGTGTACGAGCCGTTGACGGCTTGCAGGTGCTGGGCGCCGCGGCCCTTGCCCGGAGCATCGATCGAGGCCGGCCGTCCCTGGTAGCGTGGTTTGAGGTGGCCGGCTGCGGCGTCGGATAGAATCTCCCGCCAGATCTCATCGCATTCGCCGATGGCTATCGAATCAACGTGCCGGGCCGCCTCGTCGGGCACCGCCCAAACGTGAGGTCCCCCCATGATGATCGGGATGCCCTCCCGCCGGCACTGGGCGGCGATTTCATAGGCTCGGGAAGCACCGCTGGAGTAGCTGGTGATGCCGACCAGGTCATAGCGGCCGCGACGGACCAGACGATCCGTGGCCTCAGGACCGAAGATCTCGTCAATGATTTCGACCTGGTGGTCCGAGGGGGTCAACTGGGCCAGAACCTGCAGGCCGAGCTGCGGAATCCGTCCGCCAATCGTGTGGTACCCCTGGCACCTGCGGGCAACGGGGTTGATCAAAGCTATTCTCATTCGCGGCCCTTCGCTGCGTCCAAGCCCGATCCGGCAATAGACCGGGGCCGGGGCAAGTCATTCTGTGTGTCACTGTCAGGCAGTGGGACACTCGGAGCTCATCAAAGCGGGCGGCAAGCAGGCCTGCAGCCTGCTATCCCGAGCCGCCGGGATGGGTGCTTGGGCGGGCTTTCGATCCTGCTCCGCGCCGAGCCTCGCCCGGCATCTGTGGCTGACGATAGCCAGGACCGCCTGGGGAATCAATCTGCCGATTCGAGACCCAGGATGATGGGGTGCGTGACAGTCTGGGCGGCTATTTCAGAACCCCGAGCGTGAGCGAGGGGCTCTTAACCGGTGTCCATAAACGGTCGAGGGCAAGCTGGGCCTCAAAGCGGCCATACAGGGGCCGCTCCCTTACGGTCGCGGTTCTGAAAAAGCCATAGCGTCTGCCCGCCTGGACTGTCACGGAGCCATGGTGACGGGAGCTAGCGCGCAAAAAACGAGCCCCGCAATCGGGCGCGGGGCTCGCAAGTGATATTTCGTGGCTGCCGTAAGGCAGCTGCGTGGGCGTTCCCTACGGCAGCTCACCTCTGCAATCTGTCAAGGGATCACCTCCTTTCGGGAAGAAACACCTCGGGTCATTCGCGGCCGTCTGTACCAGCACCGGCTCAAATGTCGCCGAGCTTCATCCCACCTGCCGGTCGCCACCGGCAGGCCCACTGGTTGTGATCAATACAGAAACCGGTTGTATCTCCTCCGACCCTCCCAGGGCCAACTGACGCAGTCTGCTCCCGGAAAGGTCTGACACCTACCTCTATTAATGTATACGTCACGAAGGCCCTGTCGGCAAAGAAAAAAGACCCCAGAAAACCGTTCAGAATGAACATTCTGCAAAAAGACGACGGGGACGACAGGTGGTTGCCCCATCACAGGTCATTTTGGGCCCCAAGCGCTCCGAAAGGGCTTGGCTGGACGCGGCAGCCGCAACAGCCCCTCTCGGAACCGGGAAATCGCGACAAGTTATCCTGCAACTCCCTGCCCCAAGGCAGCATCCTGGCTCTTGGTTATCGGTATCAGAAGGCGGGGAGAGTCTGCGCATCGGGCCGGGGCGGCTCTCGCACCCGCAAGGTGCGCGATACGGCTCCTCCCGGGCCGGGCCGCCCGGCGAGTCCGATGGATGGGGGCCTTGGAGAGTTAATAGCGTATTAAAAGAACTATGGTCGTATTCGGGGAGTGTTTTCGATAGAAATGTGTGTCAGAGTTGCCCGCCGTCGGCCGTGTTGCATGACGTCTGTTGGTGACCTGGACGAGGCCAGATGATGCCCGAGGGACCGTTTCCCGCCCTTGACCATCGTCGCCCCAGCCAGAGGTTGGCAGCCCTTGCCTGCCTGTGTGGGCTGGCGGGCTGCTCATCCGTCTTCCCCACCAAGGTGGAGCCGCTCTTGGACCCGGAGTCCATGAAGCCCAACCCTCAGGTCTGGCAGTTGGGCGATCCGCTGGACCCCTCCAAGCCGGCTACTCAACCCATGGCGACCCGCCCGGCAGGCCTGGCGGCCACCCGTCCGGCAGTCGCGCCGAGGACACAGCCGGCGACCGATCAGTTCCCGAGTCCCCCCTATCGGATCAACGCCGAGACCATTCCCGGGCTTGTCTATCACAAGTATCCGCTCGTCACTTCGGCCAGAGAGAAAATGATCGCCGCCCAGCACGGTTTGGAGGAGTTCAAGGCCAACCTGAGCCGCTTTGAGCCGTTCATAAACGCTTCGGGGATGGCGTTTCATTATCCCGAACGACGCGACTCGGATGGACTTTCCGGCGAGGTCACCGGGGGCGTTGAGAAAGAGACCTTCGACGGGGCGGTCTATCGGGTTGAAGGCGGAGCGCGCGGCGAGCGCATCAAATACGGCAAGGTGGACGAAGGGCAGACGGCCGAAGACAGCGGCGATGGCGGGTTGGTGCGAGGCCGGGTCGAGGTCCCCTTCATCGGCTCCCGGAAACGGCAAGACCGAATCATCAACCAGGCCTACCAGGAGTCGACCGCCCGGGCGGCGGTGCTCAATTACCTGAGTTACTACCGCTCCTACGCCCTTACCGCGATGAACTACTACGCAGGGGGGTTGCTGTATCTGGGCTACGCGAGAGCCTACGAAAACCAGATCAAGATCCTTGAAGATCTGCTGAAGGAGCCGGAGCTCACCCCCCAGGATCAACAGGTTATCCTTACCTCGATCGGCAGCACGAAGGTCGTTCGCGACTCGTACAAAGCGAGCTATCAGTCCTACCTGTTATGGACGCTGGAGTACCTGGGTATTCGGCCGGGGGAGGAGTACTATCTCGAGGAGCCGTCGGTCAACGCCGGCAGCATCTACTATGACCGCACCCGCAGCGACCAACAGAGACAGCAGCTTCTGGCTGAAGCCTACGACAACAACCCGCGTTTCCGTGTGCTGAATGATGCGATCAAAGACGCCGAACTGAAGCGGACGCAGGCTATTCTGGGCAAGAACGACATCACGGCCTATGCCGAGGGCACGCAGCACGCCTTCGGAGCCGAGACCTTCGATGATCGGGTGGGTGGCTGGGCATTCCGGGGCGGCGTCTCCTTCCGGCTGAACGACCAACGGGTGCTCAACGCCTCGATCAAGAAAGCCGAGGCCGAGATTCGATCCTACCAGGCTCAGATCGAAGCCGAGGAGCTGAGCGTGCAGCAACAGGTCGCCGTGCAATCGGCCACGCTGACCACGTACGTCGAATCAAAACCCCAGATTCTTACGAACATCAGCGAGGCTGATAGCGAATTCCAGGCACGCCGCAGGGCATATTTCGGGGGCCAGTCGACGTCGCTGACCATCGACGATGTCCTCAGTTCGCTCTACAACATCACAACCGGGGAAGTCCGCCTGGTCAGCAACAGATACTACACCGCCCTGGCGGACAACATGCTGATGTCCGCGTCGGGGTACCTCTACCAGATGGCCGGCATGAAGCTGACGAACGACGGTGGCGCGGTGGGGCTGGCCGAGAACAAGTAGTGAGAACGGCCACGGGGTGCTGTGACCGGGTGCGAACAAGGGTTCGCGTGGCTGGAATCCGCCCCGAGGCAGACCGATGAACGCACAGGGACAGGATGCTGAGACCGGCTCCGGCGAGACAGGCCCGCTATGCACGGCGACGAAGTACTCTGTCGTTGGCGTTGTGCGCGCTCGTTCTGGGAGGGTGTTCGATCTTTGGCCGGCAGGAGGTTCCTCCGCTCTCCGGCAATGGCGGGGTTAACCGCCGCACCCAATTGTGGCGGGTGACGCCAAGGCAACCCCGGCGCAAACCGGCCTCTCAACCTTCGGCCTCCCGGCCGGCGATCACGCCTCTCTCCGCGACCCAACCGGCAATCACCGGACCGGCTTCGAGCCAGCCTGTGGGTGCCCGGCCGGCACTGCCTCCATTGGCGTCCGTCCAGTCTCTGCCGACGACCCGGCCGGCATTCTCGCAACCCGCCGACACAGCGGACGCCCTCGCCAAGCCCTATCGCATCAACACGGCCAACGTGGTTCGGATTACCTATCTGATGAGCCCCCTGGTCATCGCCAGCCGCGAGAGCATGATTGCAGCCCGTCACGGCCTGGAAGAATTCCAGGCCAATCTCAGCCGCCTTGAGCCTTATGTCCGGCTCGACGGAGGGGCCCTCGAATACCCTGAACGGCGGGGGGCAAACGGTTATGACGGCGAGGTCGTCGCGGGCATCGATCGAGAGACCTTTGACGGGTCGATCTTCCGCGTGGAGGGCGGGATCAACGGTTCCCGCTACAGCTATGACCGGACGGACGATGATCCGGCCAAGACCGAATCGGGCAGCAGCGGAGTCGTGCGGGCCCGTGTGGAGATTCCCTTCATTGGTTCCCGCAAGCGACAAGACCGGACGATCAAGCAGGCCTACCAGGAGTCGACCGCCCGACAGGCGATGCTTGAGTACCTCAGAGACTACCGAACCTATGCCTCCAACGCGCTCGCCGACTACCGCCAGACAATCCTCTACTTGAACCAGATGAGAGCTTACGAGGATCAGATCTCCGCCATCGAGGCCCTCCTGGCGCTGCCCGGGCTCGCCGACGAAGACCGCGCGCGCCTCCAGACGGCCATGGGCGACACGAGGGTCCACCACAGCGGATTGCAGGCAAGCTACTGGTCGTCACTGCTCTCGCTGCTGGAGGCACTGGGCATTCAACCGGGCGAGAAGTACACCGTCGAAGAGCCGAAGGAGCTGCAATTGCAGTTTCTGGAAGATGTCTCCACGCCTGAAGGCAGGCAGCGGCTGCTGGTTGAGGCGTACGAGAACAATCCCCGTTTTGCGGTGCTGGAGGACGGCATCCGCAATGCCGAACTGAAGCGATCCCAGGCCATCCTCGGCACCTACGACATAACCGCCTACTTCGAGGGCTCGCATTACCCCTTCGCCCCGCCGGAGTTTGACGATCGCGTGCGAGGGTGGCTGTTGACCGCCGGAATCACCCTGCGGCTCAACGACCGACGCGTGCTCACCGCGTCGCTGAAGAAAGCCGAGGCCGAGATCCGGTCGTACCGTGCCCAGATCGCCGCTGAGGAGAATGACATCCGCGATCAGATCACCATTCGCGCGGATCGATTGCTCTCCTATTATGAATCCCGTTCGCAAGTGACCGAGAACGTCGAGCAGACCCGAGCACAGTTCGAGGAGAGGTGCGAGGCCTACTTCTGGCGACGGGAAGCGAAGATGAACATCGACGACGTGATCAGGTCGTTATCGCTCCTGACCAGCGCTCAGGTGCAACTGGCCACGAACTTGAATCAAATCGTCGACGCCGAGAACGACCTGCTCATCTCCACCGGCGAGGTTTATCGGCTGGTCGGCATCCGGATTGAAAAAAAGGACTCGGGCATGGAGTTGCACGAGACAACGCTGCCGCAGCCGGCCCCCGCCTCGTCACAGTCCCGGTAGCTCACTCCATCTTCGCAGATCAGTGCGGCTGCGGTAGTGTAATCGACGCAAGCCTGTGCGCGCTCAAAACAGGGGCTCCAAAACAGGGGCTCAAAACAGGGACGTAGCTAGTTTTTGGGCTATCTTGACACGCCTGCGGGCGTGGTGTAGCGTTTTGACATGCCAAGGAAAGCGAGATACGCGCCGGGCGGATTGGTTTATCACGTCCTGAATCGTGCGGTAGCCAAGCTGCCGTTGTTCCGCAAGGAGGCCGACTATGCGGCGTTCGAGCGGATCATGATCGAGGCCCAGGAGCGTCATCCGACGCGTCTGCTGGCCTGGTGCCTGATGAAGAACCACTGGCATTTCGTGGTCTGGCCGCGAAGGGATGACGAGTTGACCGTGTTCATGCGCTGGCTGGCCCACACGCACGCGATGCGTTGGCACGTGTCGCACAACACGGTGGGCGGCGGGCATCTGTACCAGGGGCGGTTCAAAAGCTTTCCGGTGCAGAGCGATCGGCATCTGCTGCAGGTGTGCCGGTACGTGGAGCGGAACGCCCTGACGGCCGGAGTGGTCGAGCGTGCGGAGGAGTGGCGCTGGGCCAGCCTGTGGGCCCGGCGCGAGGGGCCGCCGGAGTTGAGAGGCTTGCTGAGCGACTGGCCGGGCGGCCGTCCGGATCGCTGGGTGGAAATGGTCAACCGGCCGATGAGCAAGAAGGACCTCGAATCGCTGCGGATGTGCGTGCAGCGCGGCCGGCCCTTCGGCGATGACCGTTGGCAGAAAGCGATGGTGGCGAGGCTGGATCTGATACACACGATCCGTTCAGAGGGACGACCAAGAAAGAACCCAACGCCAGAAAACTAGCTGCGTCCCTGTTTCTTATCGACCAGGAACTTGGCCACCGGGGCACGTCGCCACTCAACGGCAGCGTGGAGTGGAGTTCTGCCTCTCGCGTCCGTGGCGTTCATATTGGCGTCGTGGGCGAGCAGGAAGGCAACCACAGAGAGGTGGCCCTCTTGAGCAGCTCTCACGAGCAGAGGGTGTCCCATGCAGTCCACGGCGTCGGCGTCACCGCCGTCGGCGAGGAAGGCCTTCGTCTCGGCCAGGGCCTTGGCCTCCTCGTCCGCTTTGTACTGCGCGAGGGCCGAGGGCTCAGGGCCACCCACTGGCATATCGGCGCTTGCCGCCACGCTGGCACCTCTTGTTCGATTCTCCAGAACCTCCAGGAGCCTTCAGTGTACCGTGTCTCGGTCGGAATTTCACAATGGCCAGACGAGACGAAATGCAGGCTTCGGTCATCGTGACCCCACCCTCGCCGCGGCAAGGATGGGCCACCCGACCTCAGCCTGACGGTCCGCCGGGGCGGACCCTACGGATTCCTTCCCCATCCATGGGGTGGGAGTGGGCCGACGAGGGCGCTCGCCATGGCAGAGCCCGCTGGCGTAGTCGGGTCAGCCCTGCCTTGTGCGACTTGGGGAGGGCCGGCCGATGCGACCCCCCTTTATCCCCCCTTGGTAAGGGGGGAAGAAGAGCCCGATGGTCCGCCGGGGCAAACCCTACCGCTCGGTCAGGTCGAAGGTCTCGGTTGACGACGCGCCGCTGATGGTGTCGGTGGCGGTGATCTTCCACTGGCCGGGTGGGTCGTTGAGGGCGGAGGGGATCTGCCGGGTTTGTTCGAGTCCTTCGCCGTCGAGCCAGGCGCCGTAGTGGGGGCGTTCCTGGCCGTCGGGGCCGAAGACCTGGATGCGGATCACGTGGCCGGGGCGGGGCTTGTTGTCGTGGTCGTGAACGGCGGCACGTAGCTCCAACGTCTCGCCTCGACGTACCGATTTGGGCACCTGCAGTGCGACACCGCCGACCTTGTAAGGAAGACGAGCGACGACCACGGGCGAACTCCGCTCCACCTCCAGTTCGACGGTGTCAATCATCTGGGCTTCGATGGCCTGCTGCGTCGTCAAAGGCGGGTCAACCAATACGGGCTCGGGCAACCCACGTCCTCCCCTGCGATCCACTATCGGCCGGGCCCTCGCAACAGACTCCACTTCCGTCAGATCAGAGATAACAGGGGTGGACCGTCGCAGGTCGTACGTGTGTCGCCGGTCGGGCCAGGTCATCGTGATCTGAACAGGGATGCTCGGGTCGGTGGCCTCGGGCGGCAGAACGGCATCGATCCAGATGTCGCCGCGCTGGTAGGCATACACCTTCGTGCCGAGCTTGCCGAGGGGCCGGGCGTAGGAGAACTGGAACACGGGCTGAACGTTGGCGAACCGCTCCAGCAGGCCCCTGAAAGCCTGAACCGTCTCGGGATCTTCGCGACCTTCTTTCCAGAGCACGCCGTTGATCAGCATGGCTCGTCCGTTGAAGTGCTCGACACTCGCGAAGGAGGCCGTTTTCTTCTCCGCCGCGACGATGATCTCGCGGTCACGGCCTCGCAGTCGCACGGGGCCGAAGTCGCTGTCCTCGGTTGAGGTCGCGTTCATCAGGCCGCGGCGATTGGTCATCGAGGCCGCCGGGGTCGATCGGGCGATACCGAAGAAGTCGTCCATCGGCCCGATCGGTCTCAAGCGGCAACGTTCGTCGAACCACGCGGGCGGGATGTCGGCAATGACGGCGCCACCGCCTTGGGCGAACAGCCGGATGGCCTTGATCTCCTCGTCAGACAGAGCGAATGCGTGGATCAGGAACAGGACCTTGATGTCGCCCTTGCCCAATCGGCCCTGGCGGACCTGGCTGGTGGAGACATACTGCGGCGAGTAGCCTGCATCGCCGAGCAGGTTGAGCAGGTACTCGTGGGCCTTGATGGTGTCTGTGGAATCGCCGCCGGCCTCGCCGATGTGCTGTGACGGCTGCGAGTGCAGAAGGGCGATGGGGTTTCCGGCCGGGCGGCACCTGGCCAGTTGCGGACCGAGGCCCAGGCGGATCTGGTGCCACGACGGCACGAATTCCTCGGTGAACGGCATCATCGTCAGGTCGGGGGCGAGCAGACCACTGCCGATGGTGAAGTACTCGATCATGTTGTTGCCGCCGAGGATCGAGAGCCAGAGCACATGGCGGTTGCGGGTGGGCACGCGGCGATCTTCGACGTAGCCGCCGAACCAGTTGCCGCGCACCACGCCGGGTCGTCCGAGAGCATTCACCAGGAGGTTGTCGCGCACGGTCAGATACGGCCCCCAGAACGTGGCTTCCGCGAGCGTCAGTTCCGGGTCGCCGACCGGAGAGCCTTCGGGCCCGACGACGCCCGGCGGGTTGACCTTCTCGATAGCCTCACGCTTCGCGCGGATGTTGTCGGCGAACATGAACTCGCCGGCCGAGAGGCAGTCGTGGAACCGCACGAAGCTGCCGGCGTTGCCGTCGGTTACCTTGTATGCAGGCTCAACGTCCTCCCAAGCGGAGAAGCTTGTGCCCCACGCCTTGTTGAGATCATCAAGCGAGGCATACCGCTTCTTCAGGAAATCGTTGAGCTTCTCGCCCTTTGCGGGCTTGGGCACGGGTATCTCGTCGCCGAGGGAGTGGATGATCGCTCCCTGGCCGCCGCCGAAGGTCATCCAGCCGATATCGTCGCGGGCCTGGGGCAGCGGATCGCCCGAAAGCACGGCGGTGAATCCGAGTTTCTTCATCTGGAGGTTGCCGATGTGGTTGCCGTAATTGGGGATCGCGCCCCACATGGCGATGGGATACTCGCCGCGAGAGGGGCGCCGGATGCGGACTTCGGCTTCGTTTCGGTGGACGGTTTGCCCGTCAACGATCAGGCTCGCCCGAAGTCGCGCCGCCCAACTGACGACTTGGCCCGGAGGGATTTCGAAATCGACGCGATCGGTGCCGGCGGCGACCTTCAGCGTCACGGCCGAGAACACGCGACCGTAGCCATCCTCAAGAAGCAGATCCAGCTTCACCTCCCGATCCGCGGGCGTCACCGTGGAGAGAGCAATCTGACCTTTGATCGGCTGGCCGGTTTCGTGGAAGCTCTTGGACGGACGTAAGCTTTGGATCGAAAGCGGCGAGCGCACGCGAACGGCGAACGATGCCCAGTTCTCCACGCAATGCCTGCTGCTGAGGATGCAGTCGACAAAGTGCCAGCCGGCCGGCATCGCCGGCAGAGCCAGATCCCATTGCAGGCGGTCGGCTGTCAGCACAACGACGTCCTCGCGGTTTTCGAGGACCTCGCCCCAAAGATTGCGGACGCGCAGCCATCGGGTCAGACCCGATCGCATTTGCCGGCCAAGCTCGGGCGACCATGCCGCCTCGACGCGGACAGGTTGCGGTTTGACCAGGGCCTCGATCTCCATGCCGTCGGGGAATCTGCTTGTCCATCGCAAACGCGGTTCGCGTCCGGCCGCCCAGAGAAGGCAACGAGCGGCCAGTGACTGATGGTAGTCGTAGCGCACCGGAGCGGTGTAGTCGTACTCCATGGTCGGCACGATCGCGCCAGGAGCGGCGGCAAAGATGCTCGATTGCTCGTTGTAGTCGACGATCACGACACGGCCCTGCCCGAAGGTGTGTGTTTGCAGCAGGGCGGGTGCGATCCGATCGGGCGTGAGGATATCACGGCTGGGCATGAGCCAGTTGCGGTAGAATTCGAGCCCTGCGAAGGGGACGCCGTTGGCGATCAGGGCGGGAGCGTCCGCAACGGCGCCCTGCAGCAGCCGCGGATCGAAATCGTGTTTGTAGAACATCACCAGGCCGGCGCCATCGGCCACTTGGCGGAGAATCTTGTATTGGATGGTCTCACTGAGTGAGGCGAGGCGGAAGTTGGCCAGTACGATGGCGTCGAACCGGTCGTCAAGCATCCGTTCGAGTGTCGCGGCCCGCTCGCTGCCGGTCGACTGCTCCAGCCACATCCATAGCCAGTACCAGTCGCCGAGCCGGAACCAGGTCAGCGTCGGGAAGCCGTGGACCTCGACCGACATCCGCCGGGCCAACTCGCACACGTCGTAGGCTCCGCTCCCGTTGGCCAGGAAGAGCACTTTCGGCTTGCCTGCGTACCACGGGTCGGCCCACTTGGTGTGCGGTGTTTCGAGGCCCTCACCGAAGCGCATCAGAGCATCGCCGTCGAGTCGCCAGCCGAGCTGTCCAAGCCGCTCTCCGGTCGTCGCACCGAAGGCTGAACCGGCCGCTAGGCAAACCGCCGACAAGACGAGCATGTACCTATTCAAACAGACCACGGTATAGCCTTTCCTTCTTGTAGGCGGACAGCCCTTCGCGGGCCTCTGGAATCGCATGTGAAATCAGGGCAACGGCGCAGGCCGGGTCATCCCACGGGGGCTTCTCTTTCATTGCCCAGGTCAGCCGAGCCAGTTGACGCGCCGCCAGGGCAAGATGCTCCCGAGGCTTCTTCTCCGTGAAGAAGGGGTGATACGGCAGGTCGTTGCCGATGCGCCCTCGCTGCTGCATGATGCCCTCGGCGTAGGCTTTGAGGACTTCCGACTGCTCGCCATATCGCTGCCGCACGATCTTCCCATCGGGGTCTGCCAACAAGAAGGCGTCGGGGGTGAAAACGCGGACCGGGCCGCGTCGGGGAACTGTTTCCTTGATAATCTTGTCGATGGCGTTGTCCGCCTGCCCTGCCACGAACAGCATGCGCCCGAACCGCTCGACGAGGTCGTATCGCGAGTATTCGGTCTTGCTCCAATCGCGCATCCACGCGATGAAGGCCCAGTTGGAGAAGAATCGAATGTCGCGATAGACGTTCAGTGCCCAGTCCTGGCCGACGGCCGGCTGATCGAAGCCGAGTTGATCCCAGGAGACGCGGGCCTCGACCGTCCACAGGCCGTCGTTCGGGCCGCCCTGATAAGCGTGTTCGATCTTCAGATCGAGCGGTCGGCTGCCGACCGAATCATGCACCGACGCGGTTGGCGGGGCGGGCGGTCCCTTGACCGACTGACCGGGGTCGGTCAAGGGCGGGGCAAAGCTGATCGTGACCGTGCGCCCCTGCCGCGAGATGAGCACGTCAGCGGTGTTGACCGGTGGAGCGACGCCGCGTTCGCGGGCGTGCCGCGGGACAGCCTGGGTATCGATGATCTCCGGTTCCTGCGGTTTCCAGATGTTTTCGGGCAGATCGTCCTGGATTTCGCGTTTGTAGCAGGCCAGCGAGATGAGCAGGCTCTCGTTGTTCCAGCCGATTCGGAACAGGGTCGCGTCGGGGCACAGGACGTTTGGTTCCATCCCGTGCGACAGGCCCCAGCCCAGGGCCGTCTGCCGCCAGGCAGGTTCGGTCAACTGGCCGTCGATCTGGATTGCTCCGTCGATCCGGGAAGCGACGTAGATGGGAAACGGCAGCGGCGCTGCCTGCGGCCCGTCGGCCGGTGCAGACTGGGCTGCCGTCGCCGGCTGAGTTGTCTCTGCGGCCATCGCCGCCGATAGCAGCGATGCCGCGGTCATAATGGACAGAATGCTGCGGTAAACCATCGGGCCGGTACCTCCCGTCATCGCTTCCTGACGACCCCTGGATGTAGGATATCCACGACTGCCTTGCGGACGGCCACTACGATAAGCGATGCGGCTGGCCGTGCCAACAAGACGAACCATACAGGGGGCCGTATGGCGTCTGGCGATGCTGGCTTATGATACTCCGGCAGGAGACGGCAGTGACGAAAGAGCGAAGACTGGTCTCGACGATATCCGGCCGCGAGTACCCCTTCGAGCGGATCGAGGAGTTCTCGGAGAACGGCGAGTCGCTCGATGTATGCGTCTCCGGGATGGAGAACGCAAAGGTTCGCGCCGGGGTGCATCTGTGGGAGCGCTTTGCCGACTGGATGCCGTTTGCCCGGATGGACGCCGGTCTTTCGCTTGGAGAAGGAGACACGCCGCTCATCCGGTCCGGCAGCCGTCTGCAGGCCGTCACTGGCGTCAAGAATCTACTTCTCAAGAACGAAACACAGAACCCGACGTGGAGCTTCAAGGACCGGGGCTCGTTGATGTGCGTGTCGCTGGCTCGCGAGCTTGGCGAAGACACGGTGGCGACGATTTCCACGGGGAACATGGGCCATTCGATCGCCGCTTACGCTGCGAACGCAGGGCTGCGAGCGGTTGTCTTTCTGCCCCCCTACACGCCGCATGAGAAGGTCATGGCGATGGCCATGCATGGAGCGCAGGTGATCAAGGTTGCGGCACCGGACTACGCCCAGATGAAGAACGCGGTTCTGGGGCTCGCCGGCCGTCTCAGGCTGCGCATCGTCTCGGGCAACGGGCCGATCCGCGTGGAAGGATACAAGCTGACCGCATTCGAGATGTTCGAGCAGATGGGCGGCCAGGTGCCGGATTTCATCGCCGTTCCGACCTCCGCGTGCGGGCACATTCGCGGCCTGTTCAAGGGGTACAGAGAACTCCAGACGGCCGGGCTCACTGACCGCCTGCCCCGGATGATCGTCGTGCAGGCCCGCAACTGCAGCCCGGTGGTGACGGCCATCAAGCAGGGGCTCGAGCATGTGGCGCCGTTCACCGGCTTTCACACCGTGGCCGAGGCCATTACCAGCGGCAACCCTCCGGGCGGGGACGAGATCCTGGAGAAGGCCCGGAAGTATGACTGGCCGGCCGAGGATGTGACCGAAGAGGAGATCCTGGAGGGGCAACGGGAGTTCGCCAGGGCAGGTTTCTTCGTCGAGCCGTCAACAGCGACCTCGCTGCCGGCGGTCAGGAAGCTGGTTGAGGCCGGCCGAATCAGTTCGGATTCGACCGTTGTGTTGCTGCTCACCGGCGCCGGTCTGAAGGATCTGGAGGTCCTGAAGCACCAGCCGTGCAGCGGGGTCATCGACAGCGACATCGAGAGAGTGGAAGCGGACGTTGCGAGACTGTTGAACAGGTGATGCACACTTTGTTCGCCACCAGGCACATCAACGAGAGAATCGTTGGGCAGAACGCGGCCTGCGACCACGAGGGAACAGGGTCGATTCTTGTCCGACCGTGATTCTCGGCCGAATCTGTCACGCAGACGGAAAAAAGGCGTGCCCCGCGACGACTCCGGTCGCCACGGGGCACCCAGTTATGGGCAATCACTGAAGGAGGAGGAATTTCGAGTCGGACCGCGCCGGCGCGATCCCCAGCCACACGAGGTGCCTACCGGACGATCACTCCACTGGTGGGGTGTTTCGCCGATCGCACGGACTACAGCACACCTGCGAAAACCAGCGTCTCCGTAGCTCCATTCAATGCCGTTTGGACCTCACCGCGAACAGCGTCAGGCGACAGCGGCTTATTCAGCACGCCGCAGGCCCCCAGCGCCCGCGCCCGGCGGACGTTGTGCGCCTCTTCGGGCGAGGCCAGAACCAGCACCTGCGAACGCATCAACCGCGGGATATAGCGAATCACCTCCAAAACGGCGATCCCGCTCATCTCCGGCAAGTCGAGATCCAGCACGACCATATCGATCCGGGTGCTCATCATCAGTCCGATCGCGTCGGGGCCCGAGCGCGCGCGGTAGATCTTGTACTCCTCGCCGCCCAGTGCGTGTTCCACCAAGTCGAGGTCTTCTTCGCAGTCATCCACTATCAATATTGTGGGCACGCTCATCACTTCCCCCCGCAACCGGCCGCATCGTGCGACGTTTTCCTCGCACCACACGGCCGCCTGCGTTTGCGGAACGCCTTTGGCAACAGGCTCATGAAGAATCGGCCCCGGACGCCGCAGGCGACAAACAGGCCGACGGCCCGTGCCCGCAACTGTCCTGGCCGGCACATGCCGGCCCGCCGATGTACCTGGACCTGTGCGCCTCCGGCTCGAACTGAAAAGCAGTCCCTCAAACATCGAATTCACATCGACGAATGTCAAATATTATCTGGAAACGGCGGCCCGCGGCGAACAGATATTTGCACTTATCGGCCGCATGGTTGAGATACACGGACGTGCGGATCGAACCTCGATTACCGAACCTGCCCTCAGCGACCCGACGGCCGGATAACGCTTTCCCCAGCCTGCCGCGGGCGATCCTTTGCGTGCTCGTGATTGATGGGTATCCTACCTGCGCAGATCGGCAATTTCTCGTTTTGGACGCCGGTTTGATCACCGTTGCAGTGAGGTTCTCTCATGAGCATCCACGATCATCTTTCCCGCCGAGGCTTTCTCGTCGGTTCCGCGACAGCCGGGGCTTCCCTGGCGCTGATGCAGGGCTGCTCGCTCGCGGACTCGCAAGACAGAGGTGACAACATGTTCGCTCAACCGCTGGCGCACGAGCCGCCTGTTCGGTTGCCTGACCTGAATCCCGCGCGCTGGATCTGGTATCCGTCGCAGCGCTGTCTGCAGAACACGTTTGTGCTGTTTCGGCGGAACGTCAGCCTTGTCGGCAAGCCGAAGAAGGCGACCGGCTGGATCAGCGCTGACAGCCGCTACCTGCTGGCGGTGAACGGCAAGCGGATTCAGTGGGGGCCTTCGCCGTGTGATCCGCGGTGGCTGGAGGCCGATCCGCTGGATCTGACGGCCGACTTGGTGGCCGGCGAGAACGTGATCGGGGCGACGGTGCTATTCTATGGTGTCGGCGAAGGCACCTGGCCGGCGGGCAAACCGGGTTTCCTGTTCCGCCTGGAAATCGAGTGCGCCGATGGTCGGGTCGAAACGGTCATTTCCGACGAGACGTGGCGGGTCCACCTCTGCCGGGCATGGCCGCCGGGTCACTACAAGCGAGACTTCTGCCGGACGCTGCAGGAGGAGTTTGACGCCCGCCTGTATCCCTACGGTTGGGACACGGCGGAGTTCAAGCCGGATCGTGATTGGCTCGCGGCCATGCCGCTTCAGTGTTCGCCCAACGATCCGCCGGTCTGTGCGTCTTATCCGGATTACCTGCACGGTTTCCACGGCGAGTCGGACGCTTGTGAACTACGCGCTCGAAGCACCGCGCTACTGAAGGAATACATGGTGCCCGCGTCGGAACTCGCCGAGTCGCTGTGGCTGACGTGGCGGCGGTCGCCGCAGGAGTATTTCGAATTCGGCGTTCCGAGTGCGTTCGACGTGGACCGCAGCCCGGCGTTCACCGAGGGCGGTCCCGGCGAGTGGCACGTCCAGCTCGACGGCCGTCGCGGGGCGGTACTCACGTTCGAGCTGGCCGAGCAGGTGATTGGCTGGCCAGGCTTTTCCATCGATGCCCCGGCGGGCACCGTGATCGAACTGCTCGTGCATGAGGCCCACGACGTCGGCGGCCCGCCGCTGCTGAATACGCACTGGAACAGTTGGGGCCGCTTTGTCTGCCGCGAGGGAGTCAACCATTTCGAAACCTTCGACTTCGAGTCCGTTCGCTGGCTGCAACTGCACATTCACGGCGCTCCGGGCAAGGCCATCGTCAGCGATGTCCATGTACGCCGGAGGATCTTCCCGTGGCCGCATCCGGTCTCGGCGAAGGTCGACGAGCCCGAGCTGCAGCGGCTGATCGGCGCGACCGTCAACACGATCAACAACTCGTGCCAGGAGACGTGTGTCGACGGCATGGCCCGCGAGCGGCAGCAGTACAGTGGTGACTGCGGCCACCAATTGCACGCCCTGCACCTGGCGTTCGGCGAGACCACCCTGCCCCGCCGTTTCATCACCACGTTCAGCCAGGGGCAGGCACCCGATGGCTACTTCCTCGACTGCTGGCCGGCGTACGATCGCCTGGCCCGGATGATGGAGCGAACGGTGAACTTGGCCGGGTGGGGGCCGCTGATCGATCATGGAGTCGGCTTCAACTTGGACTGCTGGCACCACTATCTGTACACCGGCAACCTGAAGGATCTGGACGAACCGTATCCGCGGTTGCTGCGGTTCTTCGACTACCTGACGACCATTCGCGACGAGCGTGGGCTGCTCAAGGTTGAGGGGCTCGGTATTCCTTGTGTGTGGATCGATCACGTGGCCTATCAGAAGCAGCATCACAAGCAGTGCGCGTTCAACCTCTATGCCGCCGCGATGCTCCAGCACCCGCTGCCGGCGATATGTCGGGCGTTCGGCGACAAGCAGCGTGCGGAGCGGGCCGAGGCGTTCGGGCGTGAACTGCTGGCCGCGGCGGTCAAGGCGTTCTGGAGCCGCGAGCATCGCACTTTCGTGGTCAACCTGCCGTGGCTGGCGAAGGAAGAGGATATTCGCTTGTGTGATCGCTCATTGGCGACGGCCATCCTCTTCGACCAGTGTCCGGATGGACAAACCGACGTGTCGTTGCGGGCATTGGTGGACTGCCCGAAGAACATGGGCTTCTCGTATCCGGCCAACGCCAACTGGCGGCTGTGGGCACTGGGCAAGATGGGGCGGGCCGATGTGATCCTCGAGGACCTGCGCGAGCGGTGGGCGACGATGGATTCGGTTCTGCTGAACAACACACTCCAGGAGGACTGGAAGGTGACGGCCGACTCGGGCTCGCAGTGGAGCCACTGCCCGGTTTCGCCGCTGTTCGTTCTGTACATGAACATTGCGGGGATCCGGCCGTTGGAACCGGGCTTTGGCCGTTGCGAGATCCGGCCGCAGCTTGCCGACCTGCGCGAATTGAGCCTGACCGCCCGGACGGTTCGCGGCCCGGTGGAATTCGCATCCAAGGGCATCAAAGGCGACCGCGAGATCACCGTATCGCTGCCGCCGCGGATGGAAGGTGAGCTGGTCCTGCCCGAGGCCGAACGAGTAGAGTTCGAGCCGATTTCGCCGCCGGCCGCCGGGCATCGCCGTTTCAGGCTGCCGTCGGGCAAGGCGGTCAAGCTTCATCTGAGACACACGTAGCGGACAAGCGGGGTCCGTTCGACGAACATCGTCCGGGAGCATCCGCCCGACGAAATAGTGCCGCAGGCAGGCATGAGAATAGCTTAGCAGAGAAATGAGGATAGGAATCCTCCACGCGAAAGGCCCCAGAACGGATTCTGGGGCCAGCGATACATAGCGGATTCTGGGGCCAGCGATATACGGTGTCCTTCGAGGACACACGGTATGAGCAAGAAACCCGAGCCAACACTGTTTGACAACTCCGAGCCGCCGGCAGCACCGACGGCGGGTCCACAGGGTGTCGTTGTCCGCGAGGTTCAGTGCCGCAGACTGCTGAACCGCTGCGGCATCGACGACTACTCGTTCAACTGCTATGTCGGTTGCGGGCATGGGTGCGGTTACTGCTATGCGCGGTTCATGCAACGATTTCACCCGCACGATGAGGAATGGGGCCGGTTCGTCGATGTTCGCATCAACGCGGTGCAGGCGCTTGCGCGACAGCTTCGCCGCCTGGAGCCGGGCTCGGTGTTTACCTGCAGCGCCTGCGACGGCTGGCAGCCGATCGAGGCCCGTTATCGACTGACACGCGAATGCTGCCGCCTGCTCGTTACGGCCGGGTTCCAGCTCAACATCCTGACCAAGAGCAAGCTGGTGCTGCGTGATCTCGATGTTCTTGCCCAACCGCAAGTCCAAATTGGTGTAACCATCACCACGCCGGACGAAAACTGGGCGGCCATCTGGGAGCCGGGGGCGTCAACCGTGGCCGAGCGAATCGAGATTCTTCGGCAGGCCAAGGCCGCGGGCCTGCGAACGGCCGTCATGTTCGGACCGCTGCTGCCGGGCGTCAGCGACACCGAGGAGGCGCTCAAACGACTGTTCGCGATTGCGGCCGAGACGGGCGTGGACCGGATCTGGACCGATCTGCTCAACCCGCGACCGCGCGTCTGGCCGGCGATCCAGCAGGTTTTGCGTCTCCATTGTCCTGAGCTCTATGACCACTATCAGAGGGTGCTGTTCGACGCGGGCTTCCGCCGTGATTACGAGCGCCGGCTCAATGCCCGCATCCGCAAGGCCGCGCAGGCGGCGGGATTGGCTAATCGCTTGGCGTAGAAGAGGGCAAAATGGGGACAGGCACGCGGCCAGGCCCTCCCGCCTGGGAGAAATGTCCGGATTTCGGTTACCTCTCGCTTATTGTGGGCCTGTCGCGTGCGCGCCAGTCCCCATTTTGCCACTGCGGCGGCCCCGACTCGGTGGCATCCGGGTCTGCTCCTGCATACTGCACATCTCGGCTAGAGACCGCTTCTACTTGGGCATGGCGGCGTTGGTCGACTTTCGCCATTCGGCCAAGCGAGTGTGCAACTCGCCAGCCCGCTCGGGCATCTTCTCGGCGAGATTGTTCTTCTCACCGAGATCGTCCCTCAGGTTGTATAGTTCGAGTCGGCCGGTCTCAAAGAACTCAAGCAGTTTCCAATCTCCCATCTGGATTGTGCCCACAGGCGCGGTGCGCCATTTGCCCGTGCCGTAGCCTTCCAGGTATCCGGGGAAGTGGGTGTAAATGGCGTCTCGCTTGAGCTTGGCGGTGGGATCCTTGAAGAGTGCGACCATGCTCTCGCCGTCGAGGGTCTGCGGCGGCCTGGGGGCGCCGGCCAGCTCCAGGAACGTGGGGTATACGTCCACATGAATGGTCGGCTCGTTGCAGGTTGTGCCCGGCCTGGTGTTTCCCGGCCAGCGAACGATGAACGGCACGCGCACGCCGCCTTCATAGAGCATACCCTTGCCACCGCGGAGCGGGGCGTTCGAGGTGACGCCCCTCCCGCCGATCTCCTGATATCCGCCCACTCCGCCGTTGTCTGACGCGAAGATGACCACCGTGTTGTCGGTGAGTTTGAGTTCATCGAGCCTGGCCATCACCCGGCCGACGCTCTCGTCGACGCTGTAGATCATAGCGGCGTAGGTCGGGTCGCCGTGGCCGCCTGCGGGGGCTTTGTCTTTGAACTTGGCGATCAGGTCTTTTTTCGCTTGGTGTGGCGTGTGCACCGCGAAGTGCGGGAGGTACACAAAGAACGGCTTGTCCTTGTATCGGGTGATGAAATCAACGGACTTGTCGGTGAGGAAGTCGGCCAGGTATGTGCCGGGCGGATAGCTCACCGGTGGACGGGTGACGAAGTCAAAGTGGCGGCCCATGCTGACGATGGCTTCGTCGAAACCGCGTTGGGCCGGATGGTATTGGCCCTCTTGACCAATATGCCATTTGCCGAACATCGCGGTCGCATAGCCGGCGGCTTTGAGTTGGTCGGCTATGGTGCGGCGATCAAGCGGCAGGTCCGTCCGGTTCTGCGGGACGGTCATCTTGCGATGCTCGGCCTTTCCTCGCTCCAGCGAGCCGACCGTGTAGACACCGGTGCGCGGCGGGTACTGACCGGACATCAGGGCCGCCCTCGTCGGCGTGCAGTTCTGGCAGTGGTGGTGATTGAGGAACTTCGTGCCCTGCGAGGCCAGCCGGTCAATGTGCGGCGTCTCGTAGTACTTGGAGCCCATGCAACCGACGTCCGTCCAGCCCAGATCGTCGGCCAGGATGAAGACGATGTTTGGTTTGCGCTGAGCCCCCATGACGACGGAAACCGCGCACAAGGACATGGCGATCGTCAGACAATGCAGTGTTCTGATCATTGGTAACTCCTTTCCAATCTTTGACGCCTCGAAGGCCGCAGCCCTCATGCGTCGGCACTTATGCAAAACCAAGCTCCTTGGAGACGCGTTGCATGGCCGCGATGACGTTGCTCATGTGTTGGTCGAGGTCCAGGCCGACCAGCTCGGCACCTCTGGCGATATCTTCGCGGCTGACGGCAGCGGCGAAAGACGGCTGCTTGAGCTTCTTTCGCACGCTCTTGGGCGTCATCCCGGTCAGACGCTCGGGGCGGACATACGCGACGGCGGTGATAAAGCCGCACAACTCATCCACGGCCGTCAATACCTTGCGGATCGGGCGGTCCAGCGGGTACTCGGCATGGTTCGACTCGGCATGAGAGAGAATCGCGCCGATGATCTCCTCGTCGACACCGCGTTCACGCAGGATCTTGGCACCCTCACGCGTGTGCTCGGGTTGCTGGGGCCACCGCTCGTAGTCGAAATCATGAAGCAGCCCGACGACCCGCCAGGTTTCGACATCCTCGCCGAGCCGTTCGGCGTAACATCCCATCGCGGCCTCGACGGCCAGGGCATGCTTAATCAGTGAGTCGGACTTGGTGTACTCGTTGAGCAGCGCCCAGGCTTGGTCACGGGTCATCATGGTAGCACTCCCGACAAAGTTGCTGTGAAGCCGGTTCCAGATCCACAACATAACACTTGGCCCGAGACTGTCCACTTCGGGCGTGGAGTCCTTTTCTGCCGGCTCCGTGACAGTCTCGGCGGCTCTTTCAGAACCCCGAGCGTAAGCGAGGGGCCAAACCGGAAAGCGGCCGGATCACAAGGGGGCCGCTCCCTTACGGTCGCGGTTCTGAAAGAGACCTCTGGAAGAACCGTAGCGTTTCCCCGCCTGGACTGTTACGGCCTCTTTTCGACGGGCCACGGTCGTTGGGGCAGCCCATGCTACCGGCGGGATGCGTCCTGGTGCTGGGCCGGTTCGATGAACGCGGCGGCGTTGGGGATCGGCGTGGCGGCTGGGATTGGTTTGGATGGTCCCAGCACGTAGGCGCCGCCCTCTCCGAGTTCATTTATCAGGCGGCGGGTCCCCCCGCGCACCTCGTTGTGAGTTCCGAACGGGAGCGGTTCCTGTA
>CAZTQK010000002.1:0-56675 GCA_964615635.1 uncultured Planctomycetales bacterium | reverse complement strand
TGTCCTTGACCGACCTGGAAGGGTCGGTCAAGGGCCCCTCGCTCACGCTCGGGGTTCTGAAAGAGCCGCCTGAACTGTCACGGACTCCAGGAACTCCGGCCTCCATCGCCTCGCTTGCGTGCGACCAGCAAACAGTGTAGCTTTGAGAGAAACACGGCGGCGACCGGCCCAGGATACCTGGGATACTGCCCTCGAACGTTGCCGATGACACGCCCGTCCTGGACCGCAACTCAGCCCGCCCATTGATGAAAGGAGTCTGTCATGCGCTACCTGATGCTCTTCCTGCTTGTTGTTGCATTGTGCATGGGGCAGAACTGCATTCCGCAGTCCACGGGCGACGGCGACACCGACGACGATAACGGTGGCAACGGCCCCGTGATTCCCGACGAGAACGCCATCACCGCCGACCACTCTGCTGCGGCGGCTTTCGATGACATCCCCGTGGCGACGATTCAGGCCGTCCAGTCAGGCTACCAGATCTGGTACGGTCATACCTCGCACGGCAGCCAGATCGTCACCGGCATGGACATGCTCTACGCCGAGGACAGTCAGTACGCCTTCAACGCTGGGGCGGGCTCGCTGGCTCTGGAGGAGCGGGGCGACGTAGACCTCGGTCAAGAGGGCAACCTCGACTGGGTGGATATCACTCGCGGCGTACTCGATGAGCCGGGCAACAACATCAACGTGGTGATGTGGTCCTGGTGCGGCGGGGTGAGTGAGAACACGGAGGCGGGAATCGACGCCTACCTCGACGCCATGAACCAGCTCGAAACGGACTATGCCGACGTCACCTTCATCTACATGACGGGCCACCTGGACGGCACCGGCCCGAGCGAGAACCTCTACGTGCGTAACAATCAGATCCGCAACTACTGCCAGACCAACGGCAAGATCCTGTTCGATTTCGCCGACATCGAGAGCTACGACCCTGACGGAACCTACTACCCGGACGGCTCTGATGCGTGTGAATGGTGTGTCAACTGGTGCGCCACACACACCTGTCCGACCTGCACCGAGTGTCAGCACTCCGAGTGCTTCAACTGCTACCAGAAGGGCCGCGCCTTCTGGTGGCTGATGGCCCGCATCTCCGGCTGGGAAGGAACTTGACGGAAGCGGACGTCCTGGAAAAAAGGGGACATTCTACTTTTCCTTCGAACAAGCAGACTGCCCCCTTCTTGTTTTCCAACCGCAAGAACGGGGCACATGGTGAAAGATTCACTTCCTATCTCTTTCGCGGCCCTGGTTGGGGTCCTGATCCTGGCCGGTGGCTGTGCTCTGACGACGGGTGAGCAAGAAGATAGGCGGTTCGGCAATCGGGAACTACGCCAGGCTTGTCGGCTCACGGACGACGAGGGAACCTACTTCGACAAGGTCTACGGTTCCTGGTCGGGGAAATTGATCGGGCTCATCCTCGGCCAGCCCACTGAGGGCTGGGGCAGAGAACAGATCGAGAAGAAGGCCCGGGAGGCCGGCTGCTACCCCATTACCGCCTACATGCCTGCCAACTTCGATACCCCGCACAAGGGTTTTCTCGTGGGCAGCTTCGACAGTTCACCGCCGAACGACGATTCGGACCTGATGCTGGCCGCTTTTCTGGCGGTCCGCGAGCGAGGGATCCATCTGACTGCGCGCGACCTCGCCGAATGCTGGCTCAAGTACGTGCCGGGGGCCTGCACGGCCGAACTGGTTGCCCTCGAGAACTTCAAGCGAGGCATCTGGCCGCCGGCGTCGGCGACCACCGGCAATCCCTATGCCGAATGGATCGGCGCGCAGATGAGGGTGGACATCTGGGGAATGATGGCCCCCGGCCTGCCGCGCCTGGCCGCCGACTATGCGGCCATGGACGCGTCCATCTCTCACGCCGACAACGGCATCTACGCCGCCCAGTTCATCGCCGCCGCCGTCAGTGCCGCCATGGTCGAGAAGGACGTGAACACCGTCGTGCGCCGGGGACTGGCGGTGATCCCTGCTGATTGCCGATATGCCGAGGCCATCCGCGACGTGATCGTCTGGCATCGCCAATACAAGGATTGGCAAGGTGCTTGGGAGCAACTTGACAAGAAGTACGGCTTCGACCCGGACGGCACTCGCGGCGACAAATTCGCCGACGAGCAGTACAACACGGGCAAGACCCCCTACTTGTGGGGCAACTGGCGATGGGTCTATGCCGATGTCAACGGAGCCGCGTGCGTGATGGCCCTGTTGTACGGCCAGGGCGATTTCTCCAAGAGCATCTGCTTGGCCGCCATGATCGGTTACGACAACGACTGCAACGCAGGAACGGTTGGAGCGATCCTGGGAGCGATGCACGGCCACAAAGCCATTCCCGAACAATGGACGAAGCCGTTGAACGACACCTACCAGACCGGGCTGAAGCTGGCGGAGCGCAAGCTGAAGATCAGCGAGTTATCCAAAGAGACAGTCGTCTATGGGCAGCGCGTATATGGGCAACAGGTGATCCGGTCTTGCCGAGGCAAATGATCCCCGAACGACCCGACTTGTCGTCCCGTATCTCGATGTGCGGTTCCCGCGCCGGAGATGAACATCACCCTGGCGGTCCTTCTGCTCCGGCACCGGCGTTCTGGGAGAGTCCCTTTGCATACGCCCTGGCGCTGGAAGAGCTTGCTGTATCCTGACGGCTTCGCCAAGTGCATTGAACCGCCACGACCGGACGAGTACCATCCGCAATGGAAAGGGGTGATCGGGCCACATGGAATGCCCGTCTTGTGGATCGCGACTGGGCCGGCAAAGAACCGCTCACGGCCTGATATGGGTCTGCTCGCAGTGCCACGGGCGTGCTGTCACGCTGCCGGTTCTGCGAAAGGCCAGGGTTCAACCGGCGTTCCTGACCGACGTGTGGCGGAAGAGCCGAGAGGAGGCCGCGCCATCGCTGCGAACGTGCCCGCTTTGCGGCGGGTCGATGACCCAAGTTGAAACGGCGGTTGCACGAAGCCGCCTCATGCTCGACGTGTGCCCGGTCTGTCCGGCCATCTGGTTTGACCCCTCGGAATACCAGTCGGTTCACCATCAGCCGCCGCCGCCGCCGATCGAGGAGCACATGTCTCCTGAGGTGCGCGAGAAGCTCGCCATTCTGAAGGTCCAAGAGATGGCCAGACGGCAAGAGGATGCCGATCCTCTGGCATCACCTGACGAAGCGTGGCAATGGTTGCCGGGTCTTCTGGGCCTGCCCGTCGAACTGGACGCACCGGTGGTCAGGCGCCGGCCTTGGTTGACCTGGGGCTTGATTGCCGTCTGCATCCTGGCGACGAGCTCGATATGGTCCGGCCCTTCAACCGGCTTCGATTCGGTCATCTGGAAATGGGGTTTTATTCCGGCTCAGTGGGAGCGCCTTGCATGCCTCACATGGCTGACGTCATTCTTCCTGCATGGCGGCATCCTTCATCTGCTCGGCAACATGTACTTTCTCTTTGTCTTCGGTGACAACGTCGAAGACCGGCTCGGGCACAGTGTCTACCTGCTGGTCCTGCTGGCGGCTCACGTCGCCGGCCTTATCACTCAGGCAGTCTTCACGCCGCATCCCGAGACACCTTGCGTCGGCGCGAGCGCGGGAATCAGCGGCGTGATCGCCCTGTACGCTATCCTGTTTCCCAACGTCCGGTTGGCGTTTCTGTTCCGGTATTTCCTCTACTTCCAGTGGTTCCGGGTCCGCGCCGTGTGGGCACTGGTGCTCTATATGCTCATGCAGATCGTGGGTAGCTACTTCCAGCTGCAAGGCTTCGGAGGCGTCGCGTATCTCGCCCACGCGGGCGGGCTCGTGGTGGGCATCTGTGCCGGCCTGACGTATCGCCATGGTCGCGGGCCGTCGGCCGGACTGGCGGACGTCTGAGCCAGGACGACGGCGACACAAAGAAGCAGGACGTCCCGTCTGCCCTGTTCGGCAATCATTCCGTCCTGACAAGCTCTGTGTCATAGGGTCCGGACTGGGCTACCCAAGCCTCCGGCAATCCAGTATGATTTCGATCTAAAGCGTTTCACTAAGGCCGATCACGGCCGGTCGCCTTGTGCGGTCTGCAGGCCCACGGGCGGTCTGCCGAGGCCGGTCTTCTCGTTCAAGACATCGAGGCCACGGAGGATCACATGTCATCAAAGAACGCCAAGTCGAGTAAGTCGTCATCAACACCCATCGCACGTCGGGATTTCCTGGTCAGCTCGGTCGCTGCCGCGGGCACCATCGCCAGCGTGGCCGGCAAGGCCAAGGCGGCCGATGCCAAGGCCGAGAAGACCGACGAGGCCCCCAAGGGCATGGCTGTCGGCATCAATCTGGAATACGTCCGGCACGCCGACAAGAGCCTTGAGTACGGCGTCAAGACCGCCGGCAAAATGGGCTACAAGTACGTCGAGCCGTGCTTCCTGATGGGCCAGTGCCTGATCTCAATCGGCAAGTACTGCCACGTCACCAGCTTCGACACTGATCCGAGCAAGATCCGCGACCTGTGCGCTCAGGCCGGAGTGAAGATCAGCGCCCTCTCATCCCACGCGGATCTGCTCGACCCCGAGTTCGGCGTGGCTTATGCTCGGCGCGGCATCCGCTACGCCCGCGAGGTAGGCACCAACGTCGTTCAGATCACCGAGAACATGTATCCCGCCAAGTGGGTCGACGAGAAAACCGCTTACGAGATCATGCGGATCAACCTGCGGGCGATCTCGGAAACCTGCGAGGAGAACGGCGTCTACCTCGGCGTCGAGCAGCATGGGCCCTATACCTCCAAAATCAAACACATGACCCGCCTGCTCGAACTGGTCGATTCACCGTGGATCCGCTGCAACTTCGACTGCGGCAACACGTTCATCTCGGGCGAGGACCCATATGAGATGCTCGAAGCGGTGATCGACAAGGTCGTGCATGTCCACGCCAAGGACATCTCGGTCAAGCAGGCCGACGCGGAGCGCGGCAAGGTCACCGGGACGGCCGTAGGTTGCGCCTGCGGCGATGGTGTGATCGACTGGAAGCGATTGGTCGGGCGGCTCAAGAAAGCCGGTTTCAAGGGCGTTCTATCGGTCGAGTGCGGCACCGAGGACGAGGCTATCCGCTCGCTGGCCCACATGAACAGGGTGCTCAAAGAACTAGACGCCTGAACGTCTACCCGATCATGCGTGGTCAGTTTCTGGCGAGTAGAGCCCCCCCTGGCGTCGATTCGAAGAGTGAGGCCGTCGTTTGTGCCGCAGGTGTCCACAGTGGTCCAACGGTTGTGTTCTCACAGGCCCTTGCGCGCTGAGCCCGAAGGTATACACCCCCTCCGCGGGCAACACGTGCGCCCGAAACGAAGCCACCTGACCAGAAGGACCTACCGCCAGCTCCGGTTCACAGCCAGACCCCTCAGCCAGCTTGCAGCGCCAGTCCGACTGGTGAGCACCGTTGCATTGTCGGGGCGCGGAAGAATGACCAGAGCGAATCTTTCCCAAGACCGATAATTATTCCATATTCACTCCCTGACGCATGGCCGTCATTTGCTGGCCGATCTCAGTAGATCAGAATCTGAAAGAAAGCCAGATTAGGGTGCAACAATCTAACTCTAACTTCGTACAAAATATATAGATAGCCCGCCGGGGTGGTAACGGGTAAAAAGTTGATTTCGACGATTTTTCTCTTGGTTTCGGCGGCACAGCAAGTTATAATGCGCGTCGATCGAAATCCAGCCCACCCCCGCCTACGAGGAGGGAGTAGCCGCCGCGGTGGGTAGCTTGAGGAGAGCTAGAGGCGGCGCTCACCATCCCTTTTTGAGAGATGGCAGGCTGAGTGTTCTGTTTGCTCAGGGTGGTGAACTGGGTAAAGGTCGCGCATGGCGCGCGGCTTCGATTGAGACAGGGGTATCTCGAAGGAATGGATAACGTGGAACTGGGCCAAACATTGCAGCGCGTGGCGGACGCCAAGTTTGTGTTGTACCGCCGCCGGCTCCACCCGGAGCTGTTTCACATTCATGAGAGCAGGCACCTGGAGCGGCCCGCGTACTCGGCCGACATCTGGGTGATGGGGCTTTCGCACGCGGTCACCGTACAGGCCGACTCGCGCTGCGTTACCGAGGCAACGACCGACGATCTGGAAGTCCTTCCCCAGAATGGACTTGTGACTTCGTTCCAGTTTCGGGGTGAACGCGACCATGTCGAGGATTTCGACGACGGCATGAAGTACATCCTCTCGACCCAGGTCGAACGGATGACTCAGAATCTTTTCCACGCTTCGCACCGCGACCTTGTGAGGTATGCCAGCACGCGAGGGATGCTTGTTCGGTTTGCCGAATGGGCACAGGGTGACGAGCTCGTGCCGTTCACGTTCATCGACTATGAAGCCCGAGATCGGGAGCTGCACGTGCAGTCGTTCCATGTATTCCCTGCGGACTACACGATCCTGAAAACGCAGTCGATCGTGGAAATCGGTCGCTCCCCTGGCCCGTCCCGGCCCGCGAAACCGGTTAACGGCCACGGCCGGCACAACTGAAACAGATTAACTGCATGCACCAGGGGCGGATCGGTCACCAAGACCCTTCCGCTCCTTTCATCTGTTAAAACGGGACGGATCGACGATCCGTACGTGCTTAGCGTGCAAGACAGCGGGTCAGGCACTTTTTGCCGTCTTTTTCGCGCCGCCAAGCCCCCGCCTGACTGAGCCAACCACTCCAGATTGCACGGCGAACCGCATTTGGGCAAAAAGAGCCAGACCCCAGCACGCCAAACACGTACGTCGATCCGCCCCGCTCACTGATTCGCGCACAATGAAGCTTAGATCGTCGTTGAAGCGGTGGGTGTTTCACCGGCGACGCCGCTGGGCGGCATGCGATCCGCGCCGCCTCGACGGGGTTCGCTGCCTTCCCGGACCGCCTGGACCGCTCGGATGGAGCGGTCTGCCGCCTCTGCCAGCCGGCTTCGGGTCTCGCTCGGGATACTGGTCCCTTGGAGGGTTTCGATCGTCATTCCGACCTGCTTCTGGACCTCGAAGAACGCCTCCAACTGGACGGGCAGCTCCGTCGCCATCTTCTCAGCTCGTCGAAGGACCGACTCCAACTGTGAGGCTTGGTTCTCGGCTTCGGCTCGCTTGGCGGTCAGATCCTGCATCCGGCTGCTGCAACTGGCCTCGGCGAGTTCCGCGTGCTGCTGGACTTGCGCCAAGTTGAAGGACAGATCGAAGGCTGCGGTGCGGGCTTCCGCCGTGAGCGTCGTCATCCGATCGATCTGCTCTCCGGTTCCCGCGACGGTCGACTTCAGTTCGGCGATTCGGTTGTCCAGGGTCTGTGACTGTTCGCGAATGCGCTCCATCATGGTGTGCGCGGCCTCGCGCTGGCGGTCGGCCGCTTCGGTCGTCATCGTGTAGACCTCGTGCAGATTATCGCTGGCGTTCTTGGCAGCCTTGATCCAACGATCGAGCGACTGCGTCTGCTCGCGGATCTTCTTGGTCAGCGTCTCAGCGGCAGCGGCCTGCTCGGCGGCCCCGGCCTGTACGCGGGCATACACCTCGTCCAGACGATCGGCTACCGCTCTGGCATCCGTCGTCTTCGAGTCGAACACCTGGACCTGCTCGCCGATCCGGCCGGCCAAGGCGTTTGCCGCTTCCACCTGGCTGGCGGCCGTTTCGGTCACCCGCGCGTAAACCTTGTCGAGGTGTTCGCCGGTCTTGCGGGCGTCGTTGATCTGGCCGGCGAGGTTCTCCATCTGCTCCCGCACGCGGTCAATCATGGCGTTGACCGCTTCGGTCTGTTGAGCAGCCGCTTCCGTGGTGCGACCGGTCACCGTTTCAAGGTGTTCCCCTGCACTGCGAGCGTCTTCGGTTTGAGTGCTCAGGTTTCGCATCTGTTCCTGCATCTTGTCGATCAGGGCGTTGGCCGCTTCGACCTGTCTCCTGCTGTTGGCCGAAGTCTTCTCATAGGTGTTGGCCAGATGCTCGGTCGTGTCCTTTGCGGTCGTGATACACGATTCGATCCGGGCGGTCTGGTCCATCAGTCGCTGCAGGGTGTCATTCGCGGTTTCCATTTGTCGGTTGGATGCCTCGAGTGCTCGCGACGAAGCTTCCTCGATCCGATCGACGACGGCCTGGCTCTCGCTGACGCGGGCATCGAATGCCTGCGATCGCTCCTGAACCCGGGCGGACAGGGCATTCATGGCATCCAGTTGTGCCGTCGCGTTGGAAGACAGCCTGCCGTAAACGTCTTGGAGCTGCTCGCTCACCTGTCCGGCGTTTTGAATGGTGGAATTCAGCGCGGCTGTCTGTTCCTGGAACCGCGCGGACATGGCGTCGGCCGCTTCCGTCTGGCGGGCGACGGCCTCGGTCGATCGGGCGGTGGTCTCCTCCAATTGGCCTGTCGCGGCACGAGCCGTGTTGATGCGCGCTTCAAGCGCTTCCATGTACTCGCGGGCATGTGCGGCCAGTGCATCGGCGGCTTCGATGTGGCGGTTGCTGGCGGCGTCGGCCCGCTCGTAGGCCTCGTTCAATGCCGTCATGTTGCTTTGCATCTGGCCGATGTAGGCCCCCAGGGCATCCTCCTGCGACTGGATACGGCCTGCCAGATTGTTGATCGTCTGCAGTTGTTCATCAACGACCCGGCCGACACGGTTGTAGTGCTCGTCCATGCGAGCCGCCACCGTGTCCGATGCCGCGATTCGTTCGTTCAGTCGCTGTGCCTGCTGTTCGATCCGCTCGAACACCATGTCTGAGGCAAGGAGCATCTCGTCCAGGCGATTGGCGGCCACCGTCGAGTCAGCAACCCGCTTGTCAAAGGTCTGCGTCTGTTCGTCGATGCGCCGGCCCAGCGCTTCACCCTGTTCCAGTTGTCGATCCGCAGCCGCGACTGCTCGATCACAGGCGTCATCAAGGGCCGAGGCGATTCCCTTGGCGCTCTCCATCCGATTGTCGAAAGCCGTCGTCTGATCCTGCATGCGTTGGGCCAGCTCCGACCCCGCCTGCAACTGCTCATTGGTCGCGGCCGTGGCCCGGTCGTGCACATCCAGCAGCCGCGTTGTCGCGCTCTCGGCATCCGCTAACCGATCGTTGAACACCTGCGTCTGCTCATCAATACGGCGGGCGAGTGTCGTCGCCGACTCCATCTGCCCGGTGGTGAGCGCCAGGGCCTTCTCGTATAGCGATTCGAGATCGACGACGACCTGTCGCATCTCGCTGATTCTTCGGTCGAAGGTCGCGGTTTGCTCGTCGATTCGCTGCGAAAGGCCGGAAACCTTATCGACAAGGCTGACGGCTGTCTGGGTCGCCGTTTCGAGGGTCTCGCGGGCTTGTTCGGCCCGCTCGGCAGCGCCGCTGACCTCGATCTGTCTGGCCTTAGCCGACTGCGAACTACGAAGCAGCGTGCTGTGAGCTTCGGCCGCCCGATGAGTCCAGTCCATGACTTCGTCACGCAGCGACTCCACGGTGACCGATGCGCTCCCCAATTCCTCTTGCCGCCGGTCGGCGCGTTCAATCACCTCGCGCAACTGCAGGCTCTTGGTATCGAAGGTTTGCAGCGTTTCCGGATTGTAGTTGGCCGCCAGGTCCTTGTGCAGATCACGGAGGTAGTCCGCGACACTCTCGGCGCTGCACAATTTGGCATCAGCGATGCGAGCCTGCTGCTGGACCTGTTCGTGCAACTCGCGGCACTGCTTGATGGTCCGGTCGAGCAGCATGCGGGCCTGTGCCCGCTGTTCGGTGATCGCGCGGATGGCATCACGGTCAATGCCGCCGGCCAGCCCCGAGTCCTGCGTCTGTCCGGCCGAGGCGTTCGCGTCATGAGCAGCCGACGACGTCTCACCGGTATTTGTCCTCGTATCCATGGGTCCCTCTTGCGATGAATCAAAGATCTCTTCGAATTGCATGGCCATCGCCTTTCCGATGCAGCCGGCGACGATCTCACTGTCAACGGTGGGCGCCGATTCGGCAGCCGCGTCCTTCAAGGCCTGCTCTGCGATCCGATTGATCAACCCGGGAACGCCGCCCGATTCCTCGTAGATCAGGTGCACGGCGTCGGTGGTGAACAGCGAAGGGTTGTCGGCGTTGGCGAGCCGCAGCCGGTATTCGAGGAAGTCGCGGGTCTGATCCCGACTCAGCGGCGGAATCTGGCGGCAGCAGCAGACCTCCCCTTCGAGAAGATCGAGTTCCCCGGCGGTGATCCGCTCCTGCAAGTCCGGCTTGCCCAGCAGGACGACCGGCAGGAGGCGACTTCCGTCTCGCTCGAGACGTGCCAGTCTGAGGACCCACTCGCCTGTTTCTCGGGAGATACCCTCCGCATCATTGATGATCGCCGCCACGTCGCGATGCTGGCTGAGCTGTGACAGCAGATGAAGCTCGGCCCTTTGCAGCAGCTTTTCGGCGGACATCGTCGCACTGCAGCTCACGCCCAGACCGCGGCACAGATTCAGAAGCAGCGCCTGAGGGCTGGCCGGCGCTCGCAGCCTGATCGGAAGGCTCTTGTCGTAATCCATCGTCTGAGCCAGTACTTGAGCGATCAGATCCTTGCCGCTGCCGGCCGGCCCCGTGACGATCGACACGCCTCGCCGCCGGCCCACGTTCTCGATGAGGGTTGACAGGATTTCCTCGTATTCGCTCGGCGCGTAGAAAAACTGCGGGTCGATCGAATCGGAAAATGGGTTCTCGGTCAGATGGTAGAACTCGTTGTACATGCGTGTACGCCTCACCGTCCCTGGGGAAGTTCCTGCACAGATAATCGGACATTGCCTTCTCGGACCTAAGTTACCGGGGTGCGAAAACGGCCATCCGGAAGGTTTGTTTTGCGCTTGTTCTCGGGCCCCGAAACACCGGCGGAGTTGTCGCTTCCATGTCCGCCCAAGGCGGCCGGCAGTGTCAGCATCCCTGTCTTGCCACACGACTTATTCCCGGACGTTGTCGATTCGACCGATCAGAAGCCTGGAGGACCGTCCGGCGTTGGGACAAGCCGCAAACCGTCCCCGGACACCGGACTTGCGTTCTGCCCGCCCGGCATGACAATGTCCGATAAACGGAATCTGATCTTGGGCAGGGCAAGGCATGTATCTTTAACCAGTTCCTAATCTGATCGTCGCGCCAGATTAATGAAATGTTTGTAAAAGGGGCTCTCTCGGTTGATGCAAAAGGGGGGGAATGACAATCGGGGACGAACGGTCGAGGCGACCTGCGTCCTGTCTGCGATGCAAGAGGCGTGTGCTGATGGCGGCAAGAAAGAGAAGCATTCTCGTGGTCGAGGATGAGACCGATCTGGCGGAGCTGGTCCGTCACAACATGGAACGCGAGGGGTATGCTTGCCGGGTCGTATCCAACGGTGGGTCGGCTCTGGCCGAGGCGGTTGCGCATCCTCCGGACCTGATCCTCCTCGATCGGATGCTGCCGGGAATGTCGGGTGACGAGTTCATCACGCATCTGAAGCGGGACAATCGCGTGGCTTCGATTCCCGTCATCATGCTGACCGCCAAGGCCGAGGAGGCCGACCAGTTGGTCGGCCTGAGCCTCGGCGCAGACGACTACATCACCAAGCCGTTCTCGATGAAACTGCTCCTGGCCCGGGTGGCCGTGATGTTTCGACGCGTGGAAATCGCTTCGACCGAGCAAGAGGTTCTGACAAAGGGCCCTGTCTGCCTGGACAGCAGCCGACACGAGGTCACGGTGGCCGGCTCACAGGTCCAATTGACCGCGACGGAATTCCGCCTTCTGAGGACGCTCATGGCTGCCAATGGGCGAGTTCTGAGTCGAGGCCATCTCATCGAGACCGTCATGGGCGTTGGGGTCGCTGTGACGGACCGAACGGTTGACGTTCACGTGACGGCCCTTCGCAAGAAACTGGGCAAGGCTGCCCGGTGGCTACAGACAATCCGTGGTGTCGGGTACGCTTTCCGCGACAGCCCCTGATCCTTCGCCCTGAAAGGTACGGCCGATGAGACGCCCGCGCTCACTGTTCTGGAAGTTGTTTCTTGGGAACACGCTGCTGATCATCGCCGTTCTCGGGACGTGTGCGTACCTGATTGTCCAGCATGTTCAGAAAGCCCATACCGAGCAAATCAGTCAGGAGCTTCGGTTTCATGCCTACCTGCTGGAGTCGGTGATCCGCGATCAGTTCAGTCCCGACCGGGCTGATGAGCTGGACCGGTCGGCCAAACAAATCGGCATCGCCACCGACAATCAGGTGCGGATCACCCTCATTCTGCCCAATGGCCGGGTCCTGGCAGACTCGGAAGCCGATCCCAAGAAGATGGAGTCACACACCGCTCGCTCCGAGGTCATACAGGCGATGGCCGCAGGCTGGGGTGAAGAGACCCATTACTCGGAGACTCTCGGGCATTTCCGGAGGTACGGCGCGCTTCGGGTCGGGCCTGCGGACGCCCCGTCGGGTGTCATTCGCGTCTCGATGCCGGTTCGCATGATCACGGCCAGGGCTAACGCGTTTGGACGGATCATTTGGACCACCGTGCTGCTGGGGGCGATCGCGGCAATTCTGTTTGCCCTTGGTCTGGCTCGTTTGTGGAGCTGGCCCATCCGGCGGATCACTGTCATTGCCCGCAGCCTGTCGAAGGGAGACTTATCGACCAGAGCCCGAGTGACCGGCACCGATGAACTGGCCGTGCTTGCCGCCTCGCTCAACGACATGCGAGATCACATCGCCGATCAACTGGCCACAATCGACCGCCAGCGGCGTACACTGGAGTCGCTGCTGGCCCAACTCCACGAAGGTGTCATCGTGGCGGGCAGCAACGGACGTGTACTACTGATGAACCCGTCGGCCGTCCGGATGCTGGGTATCAGCGGCGACCCTGCCGACCGAGCGCAATCGCTGAAGGGACAGGCCGTCGAGCAGTGCGTCTTGCAGCATAACTTGCAGAAGATGCTGCTATCCGATCCGCAGCCGGCGGGCGACAACATTCGAGATCACAAGCCTCCGACCGGGTCTTCAGCCTCCAGTGAGGTCCGGGTGCAGGTCGAGGAGGAGAATGGCGAAATCGTGCTGATGGCCCGCGCGTCGGACATTGTGCTGCCTGTACCCGCGGCCACCGGCGGGTCGTCCGAACGGCCGGATGTGGGCCGGATGCTCGTATTGTCGGACATCACCCAAATCAGCCGAATGGTCCGGATCAAGACGGATTTTGCGGCCAATGCCTCACACGAACTTCGGACGCCGCTGTCTGCGATCCGAGCCGCCGTCGAGACTCTGCTGGGCCTCGATTTCGAGAAAGATCAGGATTCCGCAAAGCGATTCTTGAGCATGATTGACCGCCACAGCGCCCGAATGCAGCAGATGGTGTCCGATCTGCTCGACTTGTCGCGAATCGAATCGTCTCCCGGCCAGTTCAAGCCGCAGACGCTCGTGCTGCCGGCAGTTCTGGACGAGCTCCAGGCCCGCTTTGCCGAGAAACTCGCCGCCAAGAACCTTGAGTGGTCACTCAAGACCGACCCGGAACTGCGGACCGTCACGGCCAGCCCCCATCTGCTGCGTGTCGTGCTCGACAACCTGGTGGACAACGCGATCAAGTTCACCGGCCCGGGCGGCCGCGTGCAGATCTGTTCCCAAGGGGTGATGAACGAAGCCGGCAAGGTCGAGGGGATCAACATCTCGGTCGAAGACACGGGCTGCGGCATCGCCGAGGAGGAACAGGAGCGTGTCTTCGAGCGATTCTACCAGGTCGAGAAAGCCCGCAGCGGTCCCGACCGCGGCACCGGCCTGGGCCTGTCCATTGTTCGGCACGCCGTGGCCGCCATGCACGGCCGCGTCACCCTGACCAGCAGGGTGGGCGAGGGAACGTGTGTCACGATCAGCATCCCCCAAGATCTGTGAGACTGCTATTCATTTTCGGTCAAGCAGACCGCGTTCACGCCAATCGCCGATCATGAATCGGGGTCGGGTCCAGCAAGTTTAACCTGTTCTTAACACTTGAACAACGCAGCCCTAACAGGGTCCACCTACAGTGATGATGTGAGGCGCGCAATCGAGGCGACGCCTCAACGGCCCGCATCGGGCGCGCCTCACACCTGCGGATTCGAGAACAAACGTCAATACACGGTTGGAGAAGCAAGGAGACTGTAGAGATGAGGAAGTGGACGAGTGTTGCGGCTGCGTCGGCATTCGTGGCGGCCGGTGCTCTGTGTGTCGATGTGACTTACGCCCAAGCCCAGGGCAAGGCCAAGAACAAGATCGTCATCGACGGTTCGACCACTGTCGGCCCGGTCGCCAAAGCGTTCGCCGAGTACTACATGAAACAGAACCCCGGCGTGAACATCACCGTGAGCGAGTCGGGCAGCGGCAACGGGGCCAAGTCACTGGTCAACGGCACGTGTGATGTGGCCTCCATGTCGCGGTTCATGAAGGAGGAGGAGTTTAAGACGGCAATCGAGAAAGGCGTTACGCCCGTATGCCACACAGTGGCCGTCGACGGGATCGCCGTCGTCGTGCACCCCAGCAACCCTGTCAAAGGATTGACGGTGGCACAGGTTCGCGACATCTACACCGGCAAGGTCACGAACTGGAACCAGGTCGGCGGGCCGAACGCCAAGATCGTCGTCATCAGCAGGGACAGCAGCAGCGGCACTTACGAGAGTTTTGAGACTCTGGTCATGAACAAGGAGAAAATGGCTGGTTCGGTGGAGTACGTCGGCAGCAGCGGCGCGATCCGCCAGCGCGTCCAGTCCACGCAAGGGGCTATCGGTTACGTCGGCATCGGCTTTACCGACCGGACGGTCAAGACCCTTGAGATCGACAAGATCATGCCGACCAAAGCCACGGTGGCCTCGGGCCGATACCCGATCGCCCGGCCATTGTTCCTGTTCACCAACGGCTATCCGGCAATGGGCAGTCATCTGTACAATTTCATCAACCTGTACCTGAGTAAGAAGGGGCAGGAGATGATCGAAGCTATCGGGTTTGTGCCTTTGACGGAATACTGATCCGCCGGCGCGTCGGCGACGATTTGCCTGATCGGCACTGGCGGCCGGTACGTGTTTAGCGTGCAAAAGAGCGGGTCAGGCACCTTCTTGCGGCCTCCCCTGCATGGCAGAGTGCCAGATGGCCTCGTTGACCTTCCCCGGGTCACTCTGCGAACCGCGTCAGGCAAGAAGGAGCCAGACCCCGGCCCGCCAAACACGTACGGCGGCCAAGCCACCAGAGGCGCCCGGCGGTCAGGTTGTCAAAAGGTTGTGTGCATGATGGAATCGGTCGGCGGTAGCTTCAGCGATCTGCGGGCGATGCGCAGGCCAAGCCTGGTCATCAGCAGGAAAGCCGATTTCGCCCGTTGGATTGCGAGTTGGCTGGGCCAGGGACTGCTGCTGGCGATCACCTGCAGTTCGATACTCATCGTTCTCTTCATCTTCTACTTCATCGCCCGGGATTCGATTCCCTTCTTCCGGGCTCAAGGATGGGCGGGTGTCAGGGAGTTTCTCACGAGCACCGAGTGGTATCCCACCAGAACCGAGGCGCACTTCGGCGCACTGGCCATCTTCTACGGCAGCGCAATGGTAACGCTCGGTGCGACGGTGGTGGCCGTGCCGCTCGGGGTGGCGGCGGCCGTGTGCCTGAGTGATGTTCTGCCCTTCTGGCTGCGGCAATGGACCAAGCCGGTGATTGAACTGCTGGCCGCCATTCCATCCGTGGCGTTCGGCTTTTTCGCCCTGGTCGTCTTCGCCACGCAACTGCAGAACAACGGCGGGACCATCCTGTCGACTGCCTGGTGGCTGATCGCCACACCGATACTGTTGTTGGCGGTGTTCATCGCAACCGAGGTCACGACCACAGGTATCCAGACCCCCTCCACTCGCCGCATTGCCAGGGGCATCGTCGGGGCATTACTCGTGTGCCTGGCAGGCGGCCTTCTCTGGTGGGTCTCAGCCTTGCTGCGGGCACTGCACATCGACAGCGGATGCAATTCCCTCAACGTATCGATCATCCTCGGCATCATGGCCCTGCCGACGGTCGTGAGCGTATCGGAAGATGCACTGCAGGCCGTCGGCCGCGAGCTGCGCGAAGGCTCATACGCCCTCGGGGCCACCCGTGCGGAGACTATGCTCCGTGTCGTGATTCCCGCCGCCAAAAGCGGCATCTGTGCGGCGGTGATTCTGGGCATCATGCGGGCCATCGGTGAGACGATGGTGGTCTGGATGGCCTCCGGAAACGCCTCGCGCATCCCCTCGCCGATGTACAACTTCCTCCAACCCATCCGCACCCTGACTGCGACCATCGCCGGCGAGATGGGTGAAACCGACCAGATGACCGGGGCCGCCCATTACAGCTCTCTGTTTCTGATGGGCTTCTGCCTGCTGGTCATCTCGTTTGTGTTCAATCTGATCAGCGAGACGATCGTGCGACGCTCCGACAAGGGCAAGGGAGGCAAACGCTGACCATGGCATTGACGTCGCGCAAACTGACCGACCGCCTCTTCACCTCCATGGGTGTCAGCTCGGTCCTGCTGCTGGCGGCGTTCCTGCTGGTGTTGCTGACTCCGATTGCTGTCGGCGGCATTGGAGCGTTCATCTTCCGCGGCACAGTGGAACACCGCCGCATGCAACTTGAGTTGTTCGAGGCGGGCGACAAGGACAAGCTCGAAGCCGAGATGGCCGGCGTGCTGGAGGCCCGCAAGCCGATCTATGAGATGGTGGCCGCCTTCGAAAAGGAGATCGAGTCGCAGGGCTTCCTTGCTTCCCGCAAGTACGCCGAACCCCTCCAGGCGGTGAAAGACGAGCTGCGGCTCCTGCTTGGGCCGGCGCCCGGCGAGCCACGGCCGGTGATGTATCGTGATCAGTATGGTCAGACCCGCTGGGACCGGGCCCACGTCGTGCTGCATCACCTGCTCTACGACAAGCAGTACGACTACTCCAATCCGAATGAGATGGGCACACCGATCGATGTGCCGCGGGTCGACGAATTCAAAGGAACCTCGCTCGAGCCGCTATTTGCCTACGTCGAACAGAACCTGGACAGGATGCTGCTGCCCAGAGTGACCGTCTACTGGGGGTTCCTGACACAGACATCATATGACTCCCACTACTTCGGCGGTGTCTGGGCGGAGCTGTTGGGAACGTTCTACCTGACGGTCGGAGCGATCATCTTCGCCGTCCCGATGGGCGTGGTGTCGGCGATCTACCTGGTGGAGTACGCCCCGGCAACCAGCAGGCTGGTTCAGTTGATCCGGACGTGCATCAGCACGCTGGCGGGCGTGCCGAGCATCGTCTTCGGCCTGTTCGGACTGGCGTTTTTCATCAACGCGGTCGGGGTATCGCAAACCAAGAGCGTCTTGGCCGGTGCGCTGACTCTGTCGATCCTGATTCTGCCGTTGGTGATACGGGCGTCGGAGGAGGCCATTCGCGCCGTGCCGCATACCTACAAAGAGGCCTCGCTGAGCCTGGGCGCGGGCAAATGGCGGACCATCGTGAGGGTCATTCTGCCCTCGGCTCTTCCTGGCATCTTGACCGGTATCGTCATCAGCATGGGCCGGGCCGCGGGTGAAACAGCTCCCATCATCTACACGGCCGCGGTGAGCGTGGGCCTGCCTCTCTCCCTCAAGGAGACCCTCAGCCAGCCGACGCCCGCCCTGCCCTGGAACATCTACAACCTTGCCACCGAGCACCAGCGGGTCGACGAGATCCGACACGTTCAGTACGGTATGGTCTTCACCCTTGTCATGCTGGTGCTCCTGCTGAACTCGGCGGCGATCTATGCACGGGCGAAGATTTCAAAACGGCTTCGAGGATGATTACGATGGCGGTGGCGATGATGGAACGGACGGTGACGGTGACAACCAGACGTGACACTTCGGGGGACTCCGGCGTTGCCCATGCCCTGCAGACGTCCCATGTGACCGCCGAGGAATTCTCCGTCTTTTATGGCAACAACGAGGCGGTCAAGAAAGTCACCATGGCCCTCCCCACCGGCAAGGTGACCGCCATCATCGGGCCGAGCGGATGCGGCAAGAGCACGCTGCTGCGGGCCATCAACCGCATGAACGATCTGATTCCCGGCTGCCGCACCGACGGCCGGCTGATGCTCGACGGTGAGGAAATCTACGGACCGCGAATCGACGTGACGGCCCTGCGCCGCCGCGTAGGCATGGTGTTTCAGAAGCCCAACCCGTTCCCCAAAACAGTCTTCGAAAACGTTGCCTTCGGGCCGCGCATCCACGGGATCCGCGGCCGCGGCGACCTGGCCTCCATTGTCGAAGAGAGCCTCAAGCGGGCGGCCCTGTGGGACGAGGTCAAGGATCGCCTGCACGAAAACGCGCTGGGCCTCTCCGGCGGCCAGCAGCAGCGGCTGTGCATCGCCAGGGCACTGGCCGTTCAGCCGGAACTGCTGCTGATGGACGAACCGACCTCGGCGCTCGATCCGATCGCCACCGACCGCATCGAAGACCTGATCGGCGAGCTCCGCGGCCATTACACTGTGATCATCGTCACCCACAACATGCAGCAGGCCGCCCGCGTGTCCGACATGACCGCGTTCATGTACATGGGCGAGTTGATCGAGTTCGACTCGACGTCGAAGCTGTTCACCAGCCCGAGCGAGCAGAAGACACAGGACTACATCACCGGACGATTTGGATGATCATATGGCTACGCATTTTATCAACTTGCTGGACGAACTGATGCGGCGCTCCCTGCGAATGGGGGCGGCCGTCGAAGACATGCTGCTCGAGGCCTGCGAGGCCGTCACCTATGCCGACCACAACCTCGCTCGCCGGGTCGTCAACCGCGACTGCGAGATCGACGCCGAGGAGGTGGCCATTGAGGCCGAGGCCGTTCGTCTGATGACCCTTTTCCAACCGATGGGCTCGGACATGCGGCGTCTATGCACCATTCTCAAGGTCAACAACGACCTGGAGCGGATCGCCGACTGCGGCGTCAACATCGCCGAGCGGGCCGCCCATTTGGGGCCCGACATGCTCGTTGAGGCCCGCAACGACCTGAAAGAGATCTACCCCGTCGTGCGCCGCATGCTGCACGGGGCGATCAACGCCTATGCCACGCTCGATCGCGAGGCGGCCGAGAGAGTCATGACCGAGGACGAGATCATCGACGCCTTCTACGGCGACTTCATCCGGAAGCTCGTCACAGATGCATCGAGGTCGCCCGAGGCCATGGCCGCCCATTTGGACGTCCTCTCCATCGCCAAGAACCTCGAGCGCACCGCCGACCACGCTGTCAACATCGCCGAAGACGTAATCTTCCTCGTCACCGGACAAATCATCCGGCATATCAAGAAAAAGGTTTCAGAATGATTTTTGTTGCCACTTGGGCCGTCAATCGCGCCGACCGGCACATTCTTCGCACAAGACCGCATCCCGCAGTTACCTGTGCGGCGTTGGTCTGTTCGACGGGGCAGATATTGGTGGTCAGGCTCTGCGGCGGCGAATCAGCACCAGCCCGCCCAGGGTCAACAGGCTTATTGTAGCCGGCTCGGGAACTTGTGAGTAAACCATGTTGTCCAAACGATAGTTCTGCTGATTGCTGCCCGGTCCCCCGACCAATTTGACCGAGGTGAACGGAGTATCAGAGATGAAGCCCCAGAATTCGCCGCCGTAGTTGTTGGAAATAGCTCCCACGTAAAGAGAGAAGTCAGCGATGTAGACCAGTAGGCTGTTGCCGGAACCGCCGGGGCCACCTAGAGTCCAATCCCCGCCGTAGGCGGCCATTTCGGGGCTGAAGCTCCAGATGGTCATAGGTTCATTCTGGATCTGAGAAGCCAGAACATCCTGGTAGCATTCCTCCGCAGGGTTTATGTGGCCGGATTCCGTGGACGTAAAGCTGACTCCGTCGTTCAGTTGACTGTCGGCGAAATCCTCGGTCAGGAACTGCCCGCCCAAGGCGCTCTCCCATTGCGCCTTGTCCGTGTAGACCGTTACCGTCGCCGCGCTGACCGTAGACGCCCAAGACATGCACGTGGCCAACACCACGCCCAACATCGCCAGTTTCCGCATCGTCTTTCCTCCCTTAAGCCCGGCACATGCCGTGACCCAAACATCGTTCCATATTTTACCAATTCCCCAAAGGGACCACAATCGCAAACTCGCTTCTTGCTGTCGGTGGGTCCGTGACACTTTAGACGGGTGCCACTGGCAGCTCGTCTACCAGTGTCTTCTGCTTCTCAGGCATGCACTGGCGGGCAAGCCGCCAGTGGCACCCTCAGAGCATGCCCGCCTAATCTGTCGCGGACCCGCTGTCGGTTAGCTGATCCAGTTGACGAGAACGGCCGACCATAGAAGCGGAAGGGCGTCTTGGTATCTCGTTGCGGGCAAAGAGTTACTGATCCGACATGGAGATAGTGTCACACCTGCGCCAATCAAAAAGACGAGGGGCATCCTCCCTATCCAGCTATTATTTCAGCACTTTGAAATGAGGAGCCCTGATGGAAGCAGAAAACGGGCCGGGTCGTTTTCGCCTTGTGTTGCCCTTGAAGCTGAGTCCCATCCTCTTGTGTCTGACGGCTGATTGCCGAGAGCTGAAAGCTCGCTCGCGCCAAACGAACCCAAGACAAAGCCCCACTTCAATCATCCGCCCACATCCGTGTCTATCCCCGTCCATCTGCGATTTTCCCCCGTCCGTCCATTCCGCCGCGAAGCGGTTCAATGGCTGTCCGCGTTGTCGAACGAATGAACAAACCGCCTGTCGAGGTCTCCGGGCCGTTGCCGACCAAGTGGCCGAGAAATCGGCACCCAATCCGTGCGGCGATGCGTTTGTCAAAGCAGTTGCCGGCCGGTTAGAGTGCGTTTCGGCAAAGAGGAACCACGACGCATGACGAACAGTAGCCAGTCCCCCGCAGTATCGCCGGCGACGGCGAAACCGGCCGTGCCGCGATGGCACCTTCACCGGCGCATGTACGATTGGGTGCTCCACTGGGCGGACACGCCCTACGGCGCGATCGCCCTTTTCTGCCTCGCCTTTGCCGAGTCGAGCTTCTTCCCGGTGCCGCCGGACGTGCTGCTGATCGCCCTGGTGCTCGGATCGCGCGGGCGATGGTTCCGTTTCGCGGTGATCTGCACGCTGGCCAGCGCGGTCGGAGGCATGGCGGGCTACGGGATCGGGCTTGCGTTTATGGACACGATCGGGGTGCGGATCATCGCCTTCTATCATGCCGAATCGTATTATGAACAGGTGACGCAGTGGTATCAGCAGTACGACTACTGGATCGTATTCATCGCTGCCCTGACGCCGATCCCCTACAAGGTTTTCACGATCGCTTCCGGCGCGTTCCACATGAATCTGCTGGGGTTCGTGCTTGTTTCGATCGTGGGCCGCGGCGCGAGGTTCTTTGCGGTCTCCGCACTGCTGTATTTCTTCGGTCCGCCGATGAAGCGGTTCATCGATCGTTATTTCAATCTGCTCTGCGTCGTGTTCGTGATCCTGCTGGTTGGCGGTTTCGCCGTCATCAAGTACATTCGGTGATCAGAGAGCGGCAGGCGTCGAGGCGATGATCGAGTCCGATCCAGCGGGGGAACCGTGACACTCCGGGCGGCTCTTTCAGAAGCCCGAGCGTGAGCGAGGGGTCGGGCAACGAAGCTGCCAACCCCAGGGGGGGCCGCTCCCTTGCGGTCGCGGTTCTGAAAGAGCCCCTTTGAGGAATTGTTGCGTTTCTCTGCTGAATCTGTGACGGACCCATCCAGTGGGGCGAAGGGTAGCTGTGGCTTGCGGCTTCAGATCGACCCGATCGATGACGAGAGGACCATGCATGAACGAGGACCACTGCCGGCGTGCCGCATGTCTGCGGCATATCTCACGAACGATGTTGGTGATTGTCGCTTTTGCTTGCGGCTGCAGCGGCGATATGCGACCCGGAGGGCTTGCGGTGAATTCGCAGCGCGATGACGCGGGGCGGCGATCCGAGGAGGCGCCTGAGGTCAGGAACAAGGCTGGAGCACGCCAGGTGCGCGTCGCCGCCATCCAGATGCTGCCTGCGACCGGCGACCCCAAGGCGAACGTCGAGCGGGCCACCCGGCTCGTTCGTGAGGCGGTTGAGAAGCGCGGTGCTCAACTGCTCATCCTGCCGGAGACCACGCTGACCGGCTACGCATCACCGTCGGACGGGGGCACGACCCTGGCCCGGACGCGCGAAATGGCCGAGCCGGTTCCCGGCCCATCGGCGAACCACTTCGCCCGGCTCGCGGCGGAACTCAAGGTCTACATCATCTGGGGCCTGCACGAGCGATCCGACGACAAGTACTACAACGCCGCGGTGCTGCTTTCGCCGAAAGGTGAGATCCTCGGCACCTATCGCAAGGTACACATCAACAAATACGAGAGCCAGATGGGTTGGACCAATGGCGATCGCTTCCAGGTCTGGCCCTGTGAGATCGATGGCGTTTTGTTCAACCTGGGTATCATGATCTGCTTCGACCGCGAGGTGCCCGAGGCCGCTCGTTGCCTGACCGTGTTGGGGGCGGACATCATCGCGATCCCGCAGGCAACCGGTTGCACCTGCAAGATACCGATTCACCGCGACCAGCTTCGCGTGCGGGCCTACGAAAACGAGGTGTATGTCGCGATGGCCAACTGGGCCGGACCGGTGTTCAAAGGACACAGCATGATCATCAGCCCGAGCGGTGAGGTGATCCGGCTCGGTGGTCGCGAGGAGGAGATCCTTGACGCCGTGCTCGATCTGGATGCTCTCAAGAAGCACCGCGAGAACGGCATCTACGGACGCCACCACCGCCGGCCGGGAGCATATGGCCCGCTGCTCGAGCAGTAGTCTGTGGGAGTTCATGGAGGAGGACGTGTTCGCGGAACAGTCAATCACCGACCTTCGGCGTACGGGACATCCTCACGTCCTGAAATGCACCTGCGCTTACTATGAGGGCTCGATCAGCGATGATGAGTTCCGGGTGAGAGCTGACTGGGTCGCTGAATGCGAGGAGCTGTTCAGGTCCGACCGGGTTTGTGCCCTCTTTGGCTACGGCTCCCAGCTTCGGCGGACCTACGTTGCATTGAAGAACCTGCCTGATCTTCGCATTCTCTGGGAAGGGCCGATGCTGCCTCTCTGGGCTTACCCGCTCAGCTATCTCGTTTCGGCCCAAGGTGGCTTGGTCGTCGCACAGAATGGAGTTGCCTTGAAGATCGCTCTGGTGATTCTGGCTCGATGTGCGATGACCGAGCTCTATTGCTTCTCGGCGGCTCTGCTGCCAAAGGTCCTCGCGCACGTGAGGCTGCGCCGCTGGAGGAGTTCGATCGGCAAAGTGGTCGGCACCGATCCCGGCTATTACTGTTTTGGATTGGATGGCAGTTGGGCCGAATACCCTGCGTGGTTCTCCTATGGGCCGGAGTGTCCGCCACGGCTCAAGACCATCATGCTGGCAAAGACGTTTGAGGATGCCTCCCGCCAAACTGGGTCATAGATCGGGCTGGGTGAACCGCCGGGCGACCAGCCGTAGTCTCCGCCCGGTCTCGTCAGATTCGCGGTGAGCCTAGATCCAGGGCTATTCAGTTGTTTTCCAGGCCTTGTCTCCGATCACCACGATGACCTTGCTGCCCAGGGCGAAGCACTTGCCCAGGTCCGGATGGGCGGCGACCAGTTCGAAGTACTCCTTGCTGAAGGCCTTGACAGTGACCGTCTGAAGCTCCTTCTTGTAGCGGCTGTCGACCCACTTGTCGCCGTCGCGGTAGAAGGTGCGTGAGCCGACGTACTGCATCACTTGCTCATCCTGTCGGCCACCCACTCGACCGGCCGCGCCGTACCCGCCACCCATGCCGTAGATAGCAGGCTGACTGGAGGGCCGGCCGGCAGAGGCCGCTACGCCCCCGTCGGCAAGGCTGTATGACCAATCACCGTGCGAGTACCTGTCCACCTCGACCCTCTCAGCAGCTGCGAGCCTGTTGGTTTCCTTCGACATTGCCACCGCGCCTGGCCCAGTCTCGAAGCCGGACCTGCTCCTCGCATAGCCGCGCTTCAGGTCGTCCAGCAACTGTGGCTGTGCCTCCGCCAGCCTGCGGTGCAGCATCAGACCTTCAATACGGTCCCCTTCGCCGCGGGCGATCCGGCCTCGGTCTTCCTCCATGATCAGCATCGAGGTGTACGGCGTGACGATGCCGAACCGCTTGGCCAACTGGACGACCTCCTCGCGGACCTCCTGGTTCTCGCCGTGCAGCCGGATTTCATCGAGCAGATAGCCGACCTTGCGTGTCGCCCACAGCCGCGGCAGGTATTCCTGCCCCGCATCGGTCTGCGGGAACGACTCCTCCCACGATCGCTTCAGGTCCTCGTCACCGCAGCGGCCGGCCAGATCAACCTTGCCTTTTCCGGGGTTGTCGTAACGGCCGAAGATGACCAGTTCGCCACCCTTGAACAAATCGGGCAGGACCTTGGGATACGTGTCATGCACACCCAGGGTGCTGTCGAAGGTCAGCTTCAGGTCGCTGAGCACCGGGTTGGCGATCGTGCCGTAGAAGTTCGAGAGCTTCAGTTCCAGGTCTTCGTTCTCGGCGACGTAGTCGCGCGAGCCGTGGTTGTCCTCTGCCAGCTTGTCGAGCAGCTTGGTGTTGACGTCGTTTCCCACCCCGAAGACAAAGAGACGAACACCGCCGGCATTAGCCTTCTTCACGTTTTCGAGGATCCGGTCGATATTGGTCTCGCCGATGGTCGGGAGGCCGTCAGTGAGGAAAACGATCATATACGGCCTGCCCTTGTCTTCATCGCTTCTGCCGCGGGCTTTCAGGGCCGCGAGCAGAGCGTCATTGATCGCCGTGCCGCCGGCCGATTGCAGCTCAGCCGCAAACTGGCGGGCTGATTCGGTGTTCTCCGTCTTGGCCGAAGTCAGGCTTTCTTTGTAAGGCCGTGCCTCCGTTGAGAAGGCCACGATGTTGAAACGATCGTCTGCGTTGAGGTTCGCCAGGCAGTAACGCAGAGCCTCGCGGGCCTGCTGGATCTTCTTGCCCGCCATGCTGCCCGAGGTGTCGATGACGAAGCAGATGTCCTTGGCCACCACCTTGCGGGGCCGAGCGCCCTCGCCGGGGATGATCCGGGCCATGAAGTAGCCTCCTTCACCCGCCTGCCGGTGAGCCAGCATGACGAACGCAAAGTCCTCGTTGCTGGTTTTGTAGCTGACCACGAAGTCCTTGTCCGGCAGCACATTGGAGGCCTCATAGCCGACGCTGGCTTCGGTATCCCCCTTCCGATCGATGCTCGCCTGGTGCGACGGGCAGAACACTGTAGCCAATGGCTGGCGGGTCTTGATGCGGGCGCGAATGGCAACCTGGCCGATCGGGGCCGACGAGTACTTCTCGGTGTTGAGCGGGTAACGGTATGTTGCCAAGCCGTTCGTGGCGGTGATGACCTGCGAGTATTCGAGCTTGATACGCACATCCCCCTTGGCTGGGATCGGGAACACGCGAGCTTTGTACATGCGGCTGCCGACGTACTCGAGCAAGGCCGGGTCCTTCATCTTGCTGACGATCTCCTCGTAGATCTGCCGGGCCTTGTCTTTGTCGAGGACCTCGGCCTGCACCTCTTTGTCGCCGATCATCATGCTGAACTTCTGGACGGCCACGTCGTCAGCCATTGGGAAGATGTAGGTGCCTTCGAGCTGAACGTTGTTGGGGTTGTGGAAAGTCTGATCGATGCGCGTGATGCCGACGCTGTCGGTGAGTTCGGCCTCGACCAGGTGATTCTTCACCTGCAGGGGCATGTGATACCGCCAGGGCGTCGGCCGAGGCATGGGGTGTGGATGAGGCCAGGGCAGCCGGCGGATCTCCTCGGCGCTGCGATCATCGACCACGATGAAACCGTCGGCCATCGCCCGCGGGACAGGGCCGGCAGTGGCAAGAGCGAACAAGGTGACAAGTGCAAGCACAATACCGAGGGATCTGATCGAGATCGTCATGACGCGTTCCTCCGTTAATGGGCAAGACAGTCAGCCGATGGATGGCCCGTGTGGGATGTCAATCAGGCGGGCGCTCCGGTATGTCCTTAGTAACCCGCGGGTGGGGGCATACCCGGCCCCGTGTGGTTATGAGTCCCTACACTGTATTCTACCCGTCGGCCAACCGTTTAGACGCGAGCGTGCCGAAAAAGTTCCCTGATTCCACCTTTGAGGGATGGACGGGGTCTCAGGGATCGGATACACCGAAACTCGACACAAGGGTTCGTCACGCCGGCTGTCGCACCAGCCGGCGGGTGGGGGGGCATCAGGAGTATCTCCGTGGGTTCCCTGCCGCCGGCCGACCCCCGAAGTGACGAGGAGTTGATCCGGGCGATCAACCAGGGCGACACTGCGGCTTTCGAGGCCCTGTACTACCGGTATCGTGATTGGGTGGTCGGGCTGGCCACCCGGTTCACCGGGCGGGCTGATGATGCCCTGGACGTCCTGCAAGACACCTTCGCCTACCTGCTTCGCAAGACGCCGAGTCTTCGTCTCTCTGCCAGGATGACGACGTTTCTCTACCCTGTCGTGAAGCACATCAGTCTGGCCGCTCGCCGAAAGGGTCGCCGTTCACTCGGTTGTGAGCTGGATGCCGATGTTCCGGCTCCGCCTTCGGGTGAAAACGAGGGGATTCGGAGCGGCCTGGCCGAGGTGATGGCTGGGTTGCCGGAGGACCAGCGTGAGGTCGTTCTGATGCGAATCGTCGACGACATGCGCCTGGCTGAGATCGCGGGGGCTCTGCGCATACCGATCGGGACCGTCAAGTCCAAGCTGCACCGGGCTTTAGAGCGATTGCAGAACGATTCTCGCACGCGGAGGTACTTTCAGCGATAAAGATTGGCTGCGTCGGGAAACGTCGACACCGGCATTTCCCGGCTCCTGATCGCCAGCGGCTTTTCGGACGCCCCGGCTCTTTCAGGACCGAGAAAAGCGGCCGCAGAGCGGCATCGGGTGGATCGGGTTGCCAAACGGAGCACCATACTCGGCCCGCGAGCCTGATGGCGAGTGCGGCCTATCCAGTTGGCGGCTATTGTTGGGCAGCCGCGGACCGGATCAGGTGTATATGATCTATGACCGGGGTGTCTTCGAGGTTCCCGAGACAACTCACCCGCCGGTAACCGGCTCTTGCCGCCGGGTACATGATGATGAGTTTCAGGTGACGCGGGTGTATCTTGTGCGTCGGGGGATGACAGGCCGAGGTGGAATCGCAGATGGTCGAGGAGCATCGACAATTACAGTCCCGCAGATGGCGAGGATGGGCGGCGGCGTTGGTGTTGGTGTTGTTAGGCTGCGCCTGTCTGGGCATATGGGATCGCAGGAAAGCCGATCCGCCGGCGCTGGGCCTGGCCGCTACAGCCTCGCCCAAGGAGGTTTACGAGCAACTGCGGAAATGGCGAGATTTGCATTCTCACGGGAGCATGGTGCCGTGGGTCCATCCGGACAGTAGCGACGAGCTGGTTGACCTTCTGATTGCCTTGGACGAGATGACGACCGCCAACACAACCGTGCAGGTGGCGTTGGATCAGTATTGTCCGGATGTCGATCCTCACCAGTTTGACATGTCTCGAATCGGCTATTTCCTTGAGCTGTTCGCACAAGATGCCGAGTTCAAACGCGAGATGATCCAGGGTGACCAGGCAACCGTCGAAATCCAGGTGGCCGGACGGCTGCCGCTGCGAGATGTGAAATTCGCACGGCACGAAGGACGATGGGTCTACATGCCGGGCGGGGTAGATCGCGAGCTGGTGGGGGGCGTCCGCGATCTGGCCAAGGGGCTGACGCGCTTCGCGGCCGCGATCGCGGCAGGTGCCCGCACGCCGGAGCAGTTGAAGAGCGAGTTTCGCTACCGCGTCACTTCCAGACTGGAGGTCTTCCTGCGGCAGACGGCCTCGGCAACCGCGCCTGCCCCACAACCCGCCGAAGCGACCGGTCTGTCTTCCTGAGCAACTCTGTTTCGACAACGAAAGGCACGCTATTGATCGCACGTCGGATCAGCCGGTGATTCGTCGCCGTAGCAGCGCTGAAAGATGCCGAAGTCCGATTGATCGACATCACTATCGTTGTCGAAGTCGGCCCGAGACAGCGGCACCGCCAGATAGATGTCTTCAATCGAGGTGAGTCCGGCGGCCATCGCAATGAGACCGTCGGCATTGATACTCGTTGTCATTCCCCCGACCGGGACCGAGGGCTTATTGTTGAGGCGAGTGAACGACCGATCGATCGGGTCGAAGTAGTAGAGGTCGGTTCGCCAAAACGAGATGCCCCCGCGGTTTGAGAGGTCGTTGCCGTAGCTCGATGCCGACCCTGCGGGGAAGCCCGGCAGCGTCGCCAGGCAGAGAAAGCTCCCGGACGAGGCTTCGTAGTAGGTGACCGCATCGGGCAGGAAAATGGCGATGTCGCCCCGGTCATTCAGAGCGAAGCTGTCACCGAGCCCGCCGGGACCGCCCGAGCCGTCCGTGATGTTTTCGTAGATGAATGATCTTGCTTCCGCGCCGGCCGAGCAGATGAACAGGCCAATCGCAACCGCTGCCCACGCTCCCGCAGAGCGAACAAGCCGGTAAAAGCGCCTCGAATGCATCTTATCTCCTCCTCTCGTGTTTCACACCGCCCGCATCTCCCGTTTCTGCGGATCGTAGAGGTGCTTGTGTCCCGTCTCGAGGGCCGCGGCGGCCATGATCGTGGCCACGGCGTGCTGGTGGCCGTATTCGATGTCGGCGTTGGGTCGCTTTCGCGAGCGAATACAGTCAAGCCAGTTGCCCATGTGCGACTCATTCTGCTCACCCTTGATCTCGCGACTCTTGGCCTTGGCGGCGCTGACCTTGCCTTCGTCGGAGACGGTCCATTTTTCCAGATCCATGGTGCCGTCCGTGCCGCACAGATGGAAGTGCACGCCAAAGCTGTTACCCAGACCCATGCCCCAACTCATGAGGAAGCCCTCCGGGTACTCAAGCAAGGCATGGAACGTATCGGTGTGTTCGCGTCCGTCTTTCCAGACGTAGACCCCACCGTGGGCGACAGCGCTCGTCGGGTATTTCGAGCCCGTGACCATGTGAACCGAGTCGGAATAGTGAGCCATCCAGAGACCGGACAGACCGTTGGTGCACAGCTTGTAGAAGTGCCATTGACGCAGCAGGCTTGCGTCGAACGGTCGCTTCGGCCGGTTGAACAGGAAGGCGTCCCAGTCAACATCACTCTGCTTGCAGTCGGCGTAGGCACGCGCCCATCGTGCATGGTTGACGTTCATCGCCGCGGAAATGCGGTTGAGCTTGCCGAGAACGCCGCTGGCGAACTCCCTGGCCGCCGCCTTGAAGCGGCCCTCGCTGCGACGCTGCGTGCCCACCTGGACGACGCGTTCGTATTTCCGGGCGAGATCGAGGGCCTCGTTGGCTTTGCCGATTTCCATCGACATCGGCTTTTCCACGTAGACGTCCTTGCCGGACTTCAGGGCCTCGATCATGATCGGCGTGTGGCCGAAGTCGGGCGTCGCGATTACCACCGCGTCGACGTCGTTCAGGGCCAGTATGTCGCCGAACCGCGTGGACGTCCGCGGCTGCTTGCCGGACCATTCCTTGGCCTTGGCGGCGGCGTTGTTGAGGTTGATCTTCCAAACGTCGCAGACGGCGGTAATCTCGGCATTGCGATCTTTAGCCACGGCGCGGATGTCCTGCATCAGTTGACTGCCGCGTCCGCCGCAACCGATGATGCCGATGGAGATCCGATCGTTGGGGCCGATGCGGCGGCTCTTGGCCGCAGACGCACTCGCGGCCAGACCGGTGCTCCCGGTCGCCGCGCAACCCCCTGTCACAGCCATGCCGGCCATGCTTAGAGCGCCGCCAACCGCACCGGCGGCACTGGCTGACTTCTTCAGGAACGTCCGGCGGAGCATGAACGGCGAGTCGGACGGATTGGAATCACTCTGGCTACCCGATGACATGACTGTTCCTCCGTTGCGAATAAACTGTGCGACCCGGCCAGAACCATGGCCGGCGATGAGGCAGTGTACCAGAGTCTCTCGAATCAGACCATCTCTCGGCGGGCTCGTTTGCCACTCGGGGTCCGTGACAGTTCAGGCGGCTCTTTCAGAACCCCGAGCGTAAGCGAGGGGCCCTTGACCAAACTTTGCAGGTCGGTAAAGGACAGGCTAGGCCGCAGAGCGACCACACCACAAGGGCGCCGCTCCCTCACGGTCGCGGTTCTGAAAGGAGCTGCCGCTCCCTCACGGTCGCGGTTCTGAAAAAACCGTAGCGGTTTCCTGCCCAGACTGTCACGTACCCAAAGGTAGGGGACCATTGCACCTGCTTCTTTGATGGGAACGGACAGGAGGAGTATCATCTGAGCTTTCCCGCCCTGGTCGCCGCGATCTCGAAACCGCGGGCCCGGGCAAGCATGGTCTGAAGAGAGGCAGTAATGAGTTCGGAACGCGGGCGCTATGATTTCGCCGCCATTGAGGCGAAGTGGCAGAAGTACTGGATCGAGCAGAAGACCTTCCGCACACCCCAGCCGGGAGACGCGGACTTCGACGCGGCCAAGCCGAAGTTCTACGTGCTGGACATGTTCCCGTACCCCAGCGGCGTGGGTCTGCACGTCGGCCACCCGCTCGGTTACATCGCCACGGACATCTACGCTCGCTTCTTGCGCATGCGCGGGTACAATGTCCTGCATCCGATGGGCTACGACGCGTTCGGCCTTCCGGCCGAGCAGTTCGCCGTCGAGCACGGCGTACCGCCGCGGGAAACCACCCAGAAGAACATCGACAACATGCGGGCCCAGATGCAGCGGCTTGGCCTCGGCTACGACTGGGACCGCGAGCTGGCCACCACCGATGTCGCTTTCTACAAATGGACCCAATGGATCTTCCTCAAGCTGTTCAACAGTTGGTACGACCCGGAGGCCGACGCCGCCCGGCCGATCAGCGGACTGATCCACAAGCTGGAGCAGGGCCGCCTCGGGGTGACTCCGGATGGTGAAGTCGCAACGTGGCCGACCATCTCGGCCATCACGGGCAGTCCGGTGGGGATCAGCAAGTGGGAGGAGCTTTCGCCGGCCGAGCGCCGGGCAGTCATCGACGGGCAACGACTGGCGTTCATCGACGAGATTCCGGTGAACTGGTGCCCGGCCCTGGGGACGGTGCTGGCCAATGAAGAAGTGACCAACGAGGGCTGAAGCGATCGAGGGAATCACCCCGTTTACCGACGGCCGTTGCGGCAGTGGATGCTGCGGATCACCAAATACGCCGACCGTCTCGAACGCGATCTCGATCCGGTCGATTGGCCCGAGGCGATCAAGCTGATGCAGCAAAACTGGATCGGCCGCAGCGAGGGGGCAGAGGTCGAATTCGCCATTGACGGCTCCGAAGAGGTCATCCGCGTCTACACCACCCGGCCGGACACGCTGTTCGGGGCAACCTACATGGTGCTGGCGCCGGAGCACGAGCTTGTGAGCCAGATCACGACGCCGCAACAGCGTGGAGCCGTTCGTGCCTATGTGGAAGAAGCGAAACACAAGTCCGATCTCGACCGCACCGCCGACACCAAGGAGAAGACAGGCGTTTTCACGGGTGCTTATGCGATCAACCCGGTCAACGGGGAGAAGATTCCGATCTGGGTGGCCGACTATGTTCTGATGGGCTACGGAACCGGGGCGATCATGGCCGTGCCGGCCCATGACACCCGCGATTTCGAGTTTGCCCAGAAGTTCAACCTTCCCATCATCCAGGTCGTTCGGCCGCCGGGCAACGAGGATTGGCGGGGCTTTGTCGGGGACGGTGTTGCGGTCAACTCAGGCGAGTTCGACGGGTTGACCACCGCCGAATTCAAGAAGCGAATCACCACTTGGCTCGAACAGAAGAACCTGGGCAAGGGGGCGGTCAACTACAAGCTGCGAGACTGGCTGTTCAGCCGTCAACGTTACTGGGGTGAGCCTTTCCCCATCGTGCATGACCCGAAGACCGGCGAGGTGCTGGCATTGGACGAGAGCGAGCTGCCCGTGGAACTGCCGGCCATCGACGATTATCGTCCGCAGGCATCGGATGATCCCAACGCCCCGCCCGCGCCCCCGCTCGGGCGTGCGAAGGACTGGGTCAACATCTGCGGCTACGTGACCGATGCCGGCATGGTCAAGCTGCTCAAGCCCGGGCAGTCTCGACCGGCGGGAACCGAAGCGCGGGAGTTCTATCGCGAGCTGAACACCATGCCGCAGTGGGCGGGTTCGTGCTGGTATTACTTGCGGTACCTCGACAACCGCAACGACCAGGCGTTCGTCGGCCCGCAAATCGAGAACTACTGGATGGCCCCGAAGAACCATCCGGGAGCGCCGCCGTGCGGCGGCGTCGATCTGTACGTCGGCGGGGCCGAGCATGCCGTGTTGCATCTGCTCTATTCGCGGTTCTGGCACAAGGTGCTTTTCGACCTCGGCTGCGTCAGCACCGCCGAGCCGTTCGGACGGTTGTTCAATCAAGGGTACATCCAGGCCTACTACTACGAGAAAGCCAACGGCATACGTGTACCAGTCGTCGAGGTGGTCAGCGCCAACGGGAAGCCTGCCCCGGAGGTCCAGGGCGAGAAGGGTCAGCAGTACTTCTGGCAGGGTGAGGAGGTCTTCGAGAAGTATGGCAAGATGGGAAAGGGTCTCAAGAATGCGGTAGCCCCGGACGACATCTGCCACGAATACGGGACCGACACGTTGCGGGTCTATGAGATGTACATGGGCCCCCTGGAAGCCAGCAAGCCCTGGAGCGTTCGCGACATCGTCGGCATGAGCCGCTTTCTTCTGGCCGTGTGGCGGAGATTCATCACTGAGGACGGATCATTGAAGGTCACCGACGCCCCGGCCGAGGATTCGCTGCGACGTCTGCTGCACCGAACCATCCGCAAGGTGACCGGCGACATGCAGGGCCTTCGGTTCAATACGGCGATTGCCGCGTTGATCGAGCTGAACAACGCGATGAAGGGCGACACGCTGCCTCGCGAAATAGCCGAGCCGTTCCTCAAGCTGCTGGCACCCATCGCCCCGCATCTGTGCGAGGAACTGTGGCAGCAGATGGCCGGTTCGAGCTGGCAGCGGTCCATCGCGTTTGAAGACTGGCCGACCTACGATGAGGCCCTGTGCGTCGAGGCGGAGGTCGAGATCCCGGTGCAGATCAGCGGCAAGGTCCGCTCGCGGATCAAGCTGCCGGCCGATCAGGCCCAGTCTGAATCCGCTATGCAGGCTGCGGCCATGGCCGACGAACAGGTCCAGAAGTTTCTGGCCGGAAAGACCGTCCGCAAGGTGATCTGTATCCCCAGCCGGATGGTCAATATCGTGGCAAGTTGAGGCACCCATGCCTGTTGAGGTGGAAGCCAAGATCAAGGTAGACTCGCACGCGGCCGTTCTGGAACGGCTCGCGTCGCTGAGAGCCATGCGGCTCTGCCGGGTGTTGGAGACCAATCACATCTTCGATAGCCCGGATCGCTCGCTGCTGTCGGGCGGACGGGGTCTGCGGGTCCGCATGTGTCGGGCTGAAGACGGCAATGACCCGCCCGCCACGTTGACCTACAAAGGGCCCCGCATCCAGGGACCGCTCAAGACCCGCGAAGAAATTGAGATCGCAACAGACGACGGCGAGGCCTGCAAGGAGTTGGTCGAGGCCCTGGGCTTCGTCGAGGTGCTGTGCTTCGAGAAACGGCGGGAGACCTGGCGACTGGGCGACTGCACCGTCGAACTGGACGAGGTTCCCTATCTGGGTCGTTATATCGAGATCGAAGGGCCCGATGAGGCTGCCGTTGTGCAGACCCAGCGTGCTCTCGGCCTCGGTGACTGCCCGACCGTTCGGCAGAGCTATGTCTCGCTTCTGGTCGAGCATTGCCGCAAGAACGGTCTGATGATCGACCGAATCACGTTTGCCTCTTGAGGCCGGGCCCACCGCGTGCGTTTCGGTTAGTGAGAAGGCGTCCGGTCCTTACAGAGACCACACGGCGCAACAGACCATGTCCGATACCAATGCGATTAAGTGGCTGCGATCCCAGGGCGTGACGTTCGAGGTGCTCGAATACACCTTCACCGAGGTGGGAGCCGACCACGCGGCTGAGGCCGTCGGCCGGCCGCTCGAATCGTGCTGTAAGACGCTGATCGTCAAAGCAGTGGGCAAATCCTTCTGGGTGGCCATCGTGCCCGGTGACCAGCGATTCGACACCCGCAAGATGGCCAAGGCCATCGGCGTGGTCGAGGCCGAATTGGCCGAGCACGATGAGGCCGAGAAGATCACCGGCTACCAAGTCGGCGGCATTTCGCCGTTCGCCATGCGGCGTCAGTTGCCCGCGGTCATTGAGGAATCGCTGCTCGCCCTGGACAGGATCATCGTCAACGGCGGCCGTCGCGGGGTGCTCGTCGAGATGGCCACCGATGACGTCGTGCGTCTTCTCAACGCCAAGCCCGCTGACATTTGCGCGTAGCACCTGGTCAGCTCACAACGGACATGGTCAAGTTATATCGCCGGTCGCAAACGCGCCCCTGCTCGATGACCGCTCAATTGGACAGCCCGGTGACCTCCGGAATCCACACGGTCATCTCGCCCGGTGCGCGGTTGTCCCAGACGCAGTAGGGAATGGCCGTCAGCTCGGCCGGCTCGGCCTGCGCGGGCGCCGGCTGATAGAGCTTGTCCTTCCAGTCGCGAGCCGGGTATTTGAGGCCCTTGGCTCTGATCGTCAGGATGCCGCCGAGCATGTCGGGCTTGGACTCGGTCTTGAGTTCAGAGTCTCGCGGCAGAGTCAGATCAAACACTTTGCCGTCGTTGTCGACCGCTTCGAGACAGAAGACAATCGGGCCTCGCTGCAACGCGATTCGCCCCCGGTTGGCGGCCACGTTCGGATGGGCCTGGACCCGCTGAACCGGCATCGGCATATCCATCTCGATCACGTCGCCGGCCTTCCACTGCTGCCGGATCACCGCGTACCCCTTGTCCATGGTCGGGCCGGCAAGGGGTTTGCCGTTCACGCTGACCGAGGCTTTCTTGCACCATTCGGGCACGCGGAGATGGATCACGAACTCGGCAGGCGTCTTGGGGGCGACGTTGATCTTGACCCGGCCGTCCCAGGGGTATTTCGTGTCAACCGCAAGCTTGACCTCGCCGGACTTGAGCGTAATGGTCGCCTCGCCGGCCATGTACAGGTTGATCCAGATGCCGTCGTCAGATTGGACATACGCATAGCCCGGCACCTGCGGCATCACCCGAACGATGTTCGTCGGGCAGCAGGCGCAACCATACCACGGTTTGCGGTGGTGCTCGCCCTTGCTCGAGAGCGGGTTGACGTAGAAGTAGGTGTCGCCTTTGAGCGAAACTGAAGACGGAAACGCGTTGTACAGCTCTCGCTCGAGGACGTCGGCAAAGCGGCTCTCACCGTGCAGGATCAGCATCCGGTGGGCCCAGAACGCCAGGCCGATGCCGGCGCAGGTCTCGGCGTACGCCGAGTCGTTGGGCAACTCGTATGCCCCGCCGAAGGCCTCACCCTCGTGTCGGGCGCCGACGCCGCCGGTAATGTACATCTTGCGCGTGACGACATCGTGCCAGATGGTGTCGAGAGTCTGCAGATATTCCTTGTCGCCGGTGATTGCTGTGACGTCGGTCACGCCCGAGTAGAGGTACATCGCCCGCACCGCGTGGCCGACGATCTCTTTCTGCTGTTTGATCGGGATGTGGTCTTGAAGGTACTCCGATTTCGGCGCGGGTTTGGTGCCGCGGGCGGCGAGGAAGTACTCGGCTAGCTTGAGGTATCGCTCCTCGCCGGTCTTGCGGTACAGCTTGACGAGGGCCAGTTCGATCTCCTCGTGGCCGGGGACACCATGCCGCTTGTCGAAGCCGAAGATCCCCTCAATGTGGTGTATGAATTTGCGAGCGACGTCGAGGAAGTCCGTTCTGCCGGTCGCGTCGGCCCAGGCCACGGCCGCCTCGGTCATGTGTCCGGCGCAGTACAGTTCGTGCATCTTCGGCAGGTCCGTCCAACGCTTGTCCGGCTCCATCACGGTGTAGTAGGCGTTGAGATAGCCGTCGGGTTGCTGGGCGGCGGCGATTCTGGCGATGATCGCGGCGATACGGGCCTCCATGTCCTTGTCCGGGTGAGCGGCCAGGATGTGGGCAGCGCCTTCCAGCACCTTGTACACGTCCGAGTCGTTGAAATAAGCACCTTCGTATTTGCCCTCCATCTTGCCGGCGGCCTTGTCGAAGTTGGAGATCCGGCCGGTCTCCTCGCACATCTTGATATTGTGCGGCAGCGTGACCGTCCGGTTGACCTCCAGCCGCGGAGCCCAGAACGAATCGTTCAGTTTCACCTGCGTCGGGGCAACCGCCTTCAGTCTGGCGATGCCCGCTTCACCGGCCGACGCCATCGAGACCACGGAAACCGTCACTGCTGCCAGAAGGACCGTCCTGAATGCCATGTCGCACCTCGTCTGACTGAAACGGAATGACAATCTCACATGGGTGATAGGATACGCGAGATTATCGAGACAAGCGAGATCGACGCCCCGCTACGCGTGCTCGGCGGAGGTGCGGGAGAATCGCCGTGTCAGGCGACGGCCGATCCGAACGGCGTGGGCCACGAGCGGCCAGCCGGGATGGCGGCCGTGGTAGAGTTGGGCCAGGTGCGATCGGCCAGGGAGCAGCACGGCCCGAAGGTAGCCAAGCTTGAATCGGACGCCCGGCGTACAGAGCACGTTCACCGCGACGGCGGCCAGCGGATGGGCCGCGTCACGAGGGCACTGGGCCAGCGCGAGTCGATCTTGCCAGCCAGCCGGTTGCCGACGCAATGCATCCAACACCCGCTGCAGATAGATGGAGGATTCACTGAACAGCCGTCCGACCTGCTCCAACGCCACACGTGCCGGCCAGGTGAGCTTCCACTTGCGGCATTTGTTGACCAGCTCATCGATATCAAGACGATCTCCGTATCGTTCCAGCCACAGCTTGATATCGTAGAGCCATTTCAGCTCGCCCGCGCCGTGGCAGGCGGCGTGGACGGCCAAGTGGATCAGCATGTTCTCAACGTTCGGGATCAGTACCGTCAAGCGGCCGTAACGGACCGACATCGGTTTGTCCCACAAGACGTCGTCGGGCAGAATGGCGGCGTATCGCAGCGGACGGAACGGCCGCACGTGCAGGTCGATCTTGACCTCCGGACGGCAGGGCAGGAAGTACTCCCGCTCATAGTAGAAACGCGGGTAGAAGTTTTCATTGACCAGATCGGGGCCCCGACGGCAGCCGAAGCTTGCGAGTGCGGCGTCGGCTCGCTGCGCGTCAGAAGGCCGAATCAGCAGATCGACATCCATCATTGGCCGGAGGCCCGGTCCGTCGTACAGCACCGTATTCAGTGCCGCCCCCTTGAGCACCAGGAACGGGATCCCGGCTTCCTGCAGACGGGCCAATGCCGACTCGCTTTTCGCCATCCCATAGGTCGTTGCCGCCGCCACGTGCTGTCTGTAAGAGTTGAGTTGCATCGATGCGGCGTGCGGGAGATCCACATTGCGTGCAGCCATCTGGCGGGCGATCGCCCCGCCAACCCCGGCCGAGCAGGCATACCCGACCATCTGCTCCCACAGTCCGTCGCGAGCGACTTCCTCAACCGCCAACAACGCACGATCCGTGAGGCAGCCCGCAAGCAGACTGTCAAGCCTTTGGCCGACCTGTCCGCTGTCTCCGCGACGCATCCTATGTCTCCTGGCCGCTTTGGCGGGAGAAGAATGCCTCAACCAGATCGCAAGTCGTCCCGAGATGCCCGCATCGAAGTCGGTAGCAGCCGACTTGTTCGACGACGTCGGCCAGCAGGTTGAATCCGGGCTCGCGGAACTTCCCGAAATTGAAGGAGCAACGCGTCAGCTCGAAGACCGTCTGGGCCCGGGAGACGTTCTCAATGACCGGAGTGGACGAATGGTTAACCTCCGGGAAGATCACCATATCCAACCGGCAATGACCCGCGACGATGTTCGGCCGAATCTTGAGAGGGTCGAGCAGCGTCACGCGTCCCTTTTCACCCTTGTAGTAGACTCGATCAACATCGATCGGCAGGCGCATTCGGCGCAGGACATCGAAGGAACCCGCCTTGATGCACAAGGCTTTGGGATAAGGCTCGAGCAACTGCGTCTGAGGATTGAACAGCGCGAATTCGTCAGACAGGTACGACCAACCCCGCGTGAGCAATGCGGCCGCCAAAGTCGTCTTGCCCTGGCCCGGCTGGCCCGGACAGATGATTGCCCTGCCGTCGCGGGCCACAACCGACGCGTGAATCTGCAGATACTGCGACATCCGCGTGGCAACCATGGTGTTGATCGCCCATTCCACGTGCGGAAGGATCTCGTTTTCGTTCCGCATCGCGAACAGGCTTTCCCCGTTGGCGACCACATGATAGTAACGCCGAAGCGATCGTGCGGACCGCTTAGCGATGACTCGTATTTCGAACTCGTTGCCGGCGGGTGCCTCGACCTCGTAGGTGCCGTACAGCTCGTGAAAGTCCGCCGCGACACCTGGCAGGACGCTGCTGAGCGACACGGGCACGGGTCCAATGTGATAGCAGCGAGCTTCGGGCCAGCCACCGAACAAGCGAAAGCTGGAACGAGCACGCGACGAAGCAGACGTTTCAACCGTGTTAGAGATTGCGGGTTCGATCATAAAGCCGACTCGATCAGGCCGTTCTCCGTCAGATTCGACAGGGTGCAGCGAACGTCGTCGCGAATCACCGCCAGCGGGTTGTCGTGGCCGGCACTCGGCTCAAATCCCGCGGCGACCTCTAAGACAATGTCCTCGACATCGCGCCGGCCGTTGCAGCAGTTCCAGATGAACCAGGCCGTCCGGTTCAGGTAGTGGACTGCATGATGGGCGGGGTCGTAGAGAACCGCTTCATCGTCGAGCGCCCGGCAACAGAGGCCCTCGCGCCGGATAGGCATCCAGCGCCGTTGGTCGCCTGATGAGTCCTTCCGTGAACCTGACGACATCGTCATGGGATCCATTGGCCGCGCCAATCACTTCACGAGTAGATCCGCGACGCGCACGCCGGGCGCGGCCGCAGCAGCAGTACCACCGGCGAGATATAGGCCAGCTTGCGCGCCGAGCGGCCAAGGAAGTGGCGCCGCGTCCCGGTAGCATCTGGCTGCCTGGAGATCTCACTCTCCTGCGCAGGGACTCCGGCCTGCGGGTACTTCTGGTCCGCTGTCACCGCGCCGAGTCTGTCTGGTCGTTCCTCTTCCAACCGAGTGCCTCCCGGTCACATGCAACGCATTCGTGGGCTGGCATCGCAACCCCGCACAATGGTTATCGGCCATCGCCTGCTCGGCATGGAGTCAAAAGACAACTGCAACGAGCGACGATATGTGCTGAGGAAAAGCGATATTATCGGACACAAGTCTGGGGCATCCCCGACGACCGCAGCCGTTTTGAGGTCGTCTGCAAGGATGGTCCAGGCGTCAGGCGGCGAGGATTGACTCGCCTCGACATGGCTGTCTTCGGCTCGCGAGCTACTGGTTGTCGTTGGAGGCCCACGTATCGTTCATGAGGTTACGGGCACGGTCTCGTGCCCGGGCGACCGATTCAGCAGAATCTTCCGGATCGGCGAGATGCGATGGGGAAAAAGCATTGGCGATACGTCTCTCTTGGCGCTCACTCCGCGCACCGGTAGTTCGCGGGATCGCTTGGCCCCGTAAAGCAGGCCATGAACCGGGCCCATTCGCCCTGATCCACGTCGTTGTCCTCTTCCGGCAGAGCAGATGCGCAGGTGGGCTCGGTCTGAGGGACAAAAGACCCGGACAGGCAGGCTTGAAACGCGTCGAAATCCGCCTGGTCGACGTCGCATTTGGTAGTCAGACGATAGTCTGCGACGAATACCGTGGCCGTGGCCCGCGGCAGCATAAGCCGATAGCTGCCGCCCCGTCCATCTGCGACCAGAGCGGACGGATTCCCGGTTTTTAAGTGGTCAGTGCCGAACCTGGCGTCCTATAGTAGGACGGTCTGGAGGAGAGGCCACATTGCTCAGGCAGTCATTGCCATTTGCAGACTACTTGTCGCGTTCGATGGGACGCATCGGTCTACCCACGCCTCACACCGGGCCGACCTACCCTTGGCGTCGAGGCTGTACCCAAACAGGAGGAACAATTATGAATCGGCTGATCATCCTGGGTGTCCTGGCGGCTACCGTGTCGGCGGGCTCGACCTCGGCAAGCCTGTACAATGAGAACTTCGACGTGGACCCGACAGCGAACTGGACTGTCAATGATCCGGGCCTGTCGGATGTGCTGGCGGACTTTCATTACGACTACTCAGCGATCGGTGTGCCTTCCGCCCCGAACGGGACGGGCACCCGCGGCCTGAAGCTGACGGCCAACAACAGCGGGGGAGTGTTCTCCGGCTTTAGCGTGTCGCCAAACGGTCAGAGCTTCTCCGGAAACTACTCGGTGTCCTTCGATATGTGGCAGAACTACGTCGGTCCCCTGGGGGCTGGCGGCAGCGGCTCAACGCAGATCACGCTCTACGGCATCGGGACGGCCGGCAACGTCGCCATCTGGCCCGGTTCGAGCCCGAAGGAGAGCGTGGCATTCGGCACGACGCTGGACGGCGGCTCCGCGTCGGACTTCCGCGCGTATTCGTCGGCCGCATCGACCTCGTACCCGGCCGGCAATCCGGTCTACTTCGCCACCAGCATTAACAACAGCGACGCCTACTACGCCGGCTTCACCGGCCAGTCGGCGCCCGGTGCACAGGTTGCCCTCTTCCCAGGGCAAACCGGCAGCACCGACGTCGGTGAGACCAGCTTCGCATGGCGCAGGGTAATCATCGATGTCGCCGACGGCTTTGCGACTTGGTCGATCGACGGGCTGCCGCTGGCAAAGGTCGACCTGAGCACCGTGACCCTGGGCGGAGGAAACATTTTCTTCGGCCACAGCGACACCAACGCGAGTTCGTCGACCGATCCCAATGACGTCCTTCTGAACGTGACGCTGATCGACAACATCGAGGTGATTCCCGAGCCGGCGACGGCCGCATTGCTCGCAGCCGGCAGCCTGTTGATCCTCCGCCGGCGCCGCGTGTGAGCGTCGGGCCGAAAGAAACCACAATCTCCTATCCTCTCCGCCACCGGCGGATTGCATTCATGGTCTGGGCCCGAAGGTAACCTCTGCGAAGCGGCGCGGCTGATGGAAATCGCTGAACGTTGGTGACAGCGCGTTGCGCTCGCTGTCCTTCCAGCCTTTTTCGCGCTCTTCCACCGATTTCGGCGCCGAGAAGGAACGCGTGGTTCGATAGACATTCATGCCCCAGACGTCGCCCGGGCGGGCAACGGCGTCGATGGAAACATACGGGATCTTCGCTTCGGCCGACCAGAAATCGCGGCCCTTGAAGACGCGGCATTCCCACGGTTTGTTGAACAGGTCATAGTTGAAGTGCCGCCCTTCGGCGGTCAGGCCGTTCGTGCAGGCGGCGAACTGGTAGTACGTTCGCCTGCTCAGGTTCGGGTCGATGAAGAACTCGAAACTGTCGCTCTCAAAGATGGCGTGCTCATCGTGTTTGGTGGCAATCTCGATGAGCCGATCCATATCGGGTTCGGGGCATTCCATGGCGTAGTACAACGCATCGGGACCGTAGGCAATACGGACGAATGTGGCTTTTTCGTTGGGCCGTTCCTGGAGGTTGTTCAGCGGTCCGCGGCGTTCAGCCTTGCGCCAGGCCGGCTCATCCACCTTGCCGTCGATGGTGATCTGCTCGGCGATGTAAGCCGCGGTGTATTTCGCCACGGGGCCCAGCCGCTCCTGTTCGTGCCATTCAGGGACATAAACCTTCCGCTTGAGCCGCGGGCCCTCGGGGATCTGCGCCAGGGCGACCGTCGCTTGGTTGTTGCCTTCGTAGATTTCCTCAACGACATGGTCGTTGTCGATGACGACGTGAACGCTCTGAGCGTCCGCACCGACAGTCCAGGGCATGGTCACGATCACGGAGCTGGGGACCATATTGCGTGGCTTGGGCAACCAGGCGATGGAACGTTGCCCGATGAGCCGACCCCCGGGCAATTCTTCGGCCCAGACTGAGACATGAGCAGCATCTTGCGAGCCGATATTGTGTACACGGATCTTCAGCGTTACGGCCGTGCCCGCCCCGGGGGCCGGAGACGAACAGAAGACGTCGCGATCGCAGATTGCCAGGTCGGCCTGAGAAGACCAGCCCGGCCCCTTGCTCAACTGCCGCAGCTCCAGGATGTACTCGACGGCCGGCTCCAGCTCGAACGCGATTTCGGTTCCCCGTTCGACCTCGACAAGCTCTTCGCGAATCGGCCGGTCGACGCGATCGTCGGCGTTGGTGTCAACACCCAGCGTCATCGAGTACGCACCCGGCTGCAGCTCGAAGAACTGCGCACCAAACGCTCTTGTCTGCTTGCCCACGTTACAGCAGACCGCTTTGAAACCGGTTTGGCCATGCTCCAGAAGCATCACACCCAACTCGTAACGGCCGTGCCGCCAGCGGACCGCCGGGAAGGGGAGATCGACATGGTCCTTGGCCGGCCAGCAGTTGGAGCCGAGATAGAGTTCGTAAAGGTGATAGCACAACGGCTCATTGTCCAGTTGGGCCCGGTAGTTGTCGGTCGAGTTGCTGACATTGATGGTCTTGGCGATTTCCAGGCTCTTGCGGGCCAGGTCCACCGCCTTGTGGCCGGCGGTGATGGCCAACTGCCGTGTCGCTTTGAGGGGACGATCCTCGGCGTAGCGGTCATACTGCGTGTCACCGGTCAACGCCCGGTACATCTCCCACAGGTGCTCCTCGATCCCGTCCGTTGACGCCTGGTAGGTCAAGGTGGCTCGGATCGGCAGCAGGAACTCGGCGTCGCCGGTGATCATGTAGTTGACCATCAGCATCTCATACAGGCGATCGTATCGCGATCGGGCGGCGGCGGACGTCTTCCAGTTCTTCGTGAATCCGCCGGCCTCGTCGGTCTCGAAAACCACTTCGATCGGCAACAGTCCGTAAGGTTTCCCCCATATTGTTTCTCTGGCGTGATCGACCCAGGCGCGGCCCCACTCGGTGTAGTAGCGGGCCAGATCGTTGTCGCGGTTGTACCACAGCAGGTGCATCATCGGGATCGTGGCCCGCGAGATGATGGCGACATCGGAAGCGAAATAGGCATATTCCGGGCACTCCTGCGAACCGAGCCAGTTGCAGCGGAAATGGCGATGCCCGGCCTGGTTGATACTTGTCCATTTCTCGATGTTCTTGCTCGTGACCATCAGCCGCTCGATGAAGATCGGGTTTCCGTAGTCGATGATGGACATGAGTGGAGCGGTGTAAGACGTGACTTCAGAGGCGTGCGGCACATCCCGTGGTGCGGCCACAAAGCCATCCTGAAGGCGGTCGTCGTACCAGACCCAATCCATTGCCTTGCGCAGGCTTTCGAGAACCCGCTGGTCGTCGGCGGCCAGAACGAAGATCGGCCAGGTCTTGTAGAATTCGCAGTCATCATCGAGACCAAAACCGAAACTGCCGTCGGGCTTCTGGCGATCGAGCCAGTGGTGGACCACCTCGGCAAAGGCACTCAGTCCTTTACATTCGGCCACCGCCCACTCGGGCGGCTCGCCGGCTTGGACGGTTTCGTTCACCGTCGTCATTCCCACAGTCAACAGAATGGATAGATACAGACTCCTGCTCATGCTTGGACTCCATGCCGATGGAAAGAGACGGTGACAGCGACTCCGCGTTCCGTGCAGACCGGCAGGTGCAATGGCGTTCGGAACCCCGACCCGGTTGAGTGCGTGCATGAGGAATGCTCCCGGCCTGGTGTGAATACGGACACAAGACCACGACCGCAATGATCAGCCTCGTCTAACTCCGGGGGCAGTCCAAATGCTATGGATCTTGCAGCGGGAGGTCAAGCCGCAGAGTGCGGCAGCGCCGATTCCGCTTCCGCTGACGAATGGAGTATGATGTAAGCCTGTCTCGGTACGCTCAGTCGGCTCGGGTGCCACTGGCGGCTCTCGTCCCGAGCCTTGGTCGAGGGGCTTGCCCGCCAGTGCACGGGCAGACAAGCTGCCCGTGGCACCCAACGGGGATAGGTTCTAAGCCGGTGTGCCTTCGCTCTGCCGCCGGCTCATCGCCCGTGTCAGGGTGAGTAGATGGAATCATTCACTCGTGAGGACGGAGTGATCGTTCGGTGGACGTTCTGGGTGTGACATTCGACCAGGTTCGGGAAGCCCTTGGCGTCAAGCCGCACGAGGTCAAGGCTCTGCGGGCCGAGTACCGCGCGGCCCTGGCCGGTCGGGGCGATAGGCGTATGCGGGCAGACCTGTTGCCGGTGGTCCGCTGCATCGAGGACGGCGACCTGACCAAGTTCATCCAGCGGACGCACGACGGCCTGGAGACCGAGAGCGTCATGGTGCCCATGCGGCGGCACGGCAAGGAGTGGAAGTCGCTCTGCGTCTCGTCTCAGGTCGGCTGCGCCCGCGGCTGCCTGTTTTGCGAAACCGGCCAGATCGGCCTGGTCCGCAATCTGACACCGTCCGAGATCGTCGGGCAGGTGGTCGTAGTGCGAACTCACTTCGGCCAGGAGGTCCGCAACATCGTCTTCATGGGTATGGGCGAGCCGTTCGACAACTTCGACAACGTGATCCAGGCCGTGCGGGTGCTGAACGACCCGGCGGGCCTGTCGATTTCGTGCGAGCGGATCGCGATCTCCACCGTCGGACGGATCGAGGGCATCCGGCGCCTCGCGGCCCTGGGTCTGCGGCGACTGAACCTGGCGATTTCGCTCAATGCCCCAAACGATGAGATCCGCTCGAGGATCATGCCCGTCAACCGCCTGGAACCGATGGACGAGCTTCGCGAGGCTCTGCTGGCATACCCGCTGCGCAAGTGCCAGTTCTTCATGATCGAGTACGTGCTCATCCCCGGCGTGAACGACCGGCGCGAGCACGCCCTCGAACTGGCCGACTACCTCCGCCCGCTCAAGTGCGTGGTCAACGTGATCCCGTACAACCCCCGGCACGAGTCTCCCTGGCCGGCCCCTGACGAACAGACCATCAAGCAGTTCATTGCCTGGCTCAAGGAGCAACGGCAGGTGGTCAAGCGCCGCCTGACCAAGGGTCGCGAAAACATGGCCGCGTGCGGGCAACTCGGCAACCGCGAGATCGTGCGCCAACGCAGGTCGTCGGTCGCACAAACCGCTGCTCGTACGGACCTTGTCGGCGGCTGACAGCCCGTGCGAGAAGAGACGCAATCGAGCGGCAGGTAGGGCAGCGTCGCGCCTGCCTCGCCGCAGGCGGGGTCGCCCCCCGCGGCTGAGACCTGCCGCAATCGCGCCTGCGATAGGCCTCGGCGTGGCGAGTCCGTCTCAGAGGCCTTGGGTCGCCCCGTGGGCCCGCGACGAGCATCTGTTCCCGGCCCCATTCCACGAACCACCCCTGATCGACTAGAATACGCCGCTCGGTCTTCCGGGCTCCTTGGGAGGGGCGAGGCTTACGATTGCCTGGTTTGTCGTCGGGTTTCAAGGTTTGCTTTGTCGGAGCAGAGAACGTCCATGGGTCACAGAACGGCCGACCAGATACGACAGGAGTTTATCACCTTCTTCGAGGGCAAGGGCCACACGGCCGTGCCGTCCTCGCCGGTAGTGCCGATCGACGACCCCACACTCATGTTCGCCAACGCGGGCATGAACCAGTTCAAGGACGTCTTCCTGGGCACCGGCAGCCGACCCTACAAGCGGGCGGTCGACACCCAGAAGTGCATCCGCGTTTCCGGCAAGCACAACGACCTGGAGGAAGTCGGCCGCGACACCTACCACCACACCTTCTTCGAGATGCTCGGCAACTGGTCGCTGGGCGACTACTTCAAGCGCGAGGCCATCGGGTGGGCATGGGAACTACTCACCGGCGTCTGGGGTCTGCCCAAGGACCGTCTCTACGCCACCGTCTTCGGCGGCGACCCCGAGGACAAGCTCGCCCCCGACGACGAGGCCGCCCGTCTCTGGACCGAAGTGACCGACATCGACCCGACTCACGTCAAGCGCTTCGGCAGAAAGGACAACTTCTGGGAGATGGGCGTCACCGGTCCGTGCGGGCCGTGCAGCGAGATTCACATCGACCTGACGCCCGACGGCTCCGGCGAGAGCCTGGTCAACGCCGGCGACCCGCGGGTCATGGAAATATGGAACCTGGTGTTCATTCAGTTCAACCGCGACGAGGCGGGCAAGCTGTCGCCGCTGCCCGCGAGACACGTCGACACGGGCATGGGCTTCGAGCGCATTGTCGCCGTGCTCCAGGGCAAGAAGAGCAACTACGACAGCGACGTGTTTGCCCCGCTCATCAGCAAGATCTGCGAGCTGACCGGGCAAACCTACACGGCCAAGCTCGATTCGAACACGGATATCGCCATCCGCGTGATCGCCGATCACGTGCGGATGCTCACTTTCTCGATTACCGACGGAGCCAAGCCCAGCAACGAAGGCCGCGGGTACGTCCTGCGCCGCCTGCTGCGTCGGGCCGCCCGCTTCGGTCGCCAGCAGCTCGGTCAGAATGAACCGTTCATCTACAAGCTCGTGCCCACCATCGTGCAGACCATGGGGCACGTTTTCCCCGAACTGAACGAGCGCCCACAGAAGGTCGCCGACCTCATCCGCGACGAAGAAGCCGGCTTCGGCCGCACGCTCGACCGAGGCATCGCTTTGTTCGAGGAGGCGGCCGCCGCCGGCAAGTCGATCTCGGCCGAATACGCCTTCAAGCTGTATGACACTTATGGCTTCCCGATCGACCTGACCGTCCAGATGGCCGGCGAGAGAGGCATCCGGGTCGACGAGGCCGGCTTCGTTCGCTTGATGTCCGAGGCCAAGGAGAAGGCTCGGGCCGGAGCGAAAAAGCATGTGGCGGTGGCCATCGATGGCGAACTACCGGTGACCGACGACTCGCCGAAGTACGACGGACGCCAGGCCGAAGCCAAAATCGTCGGATGGGTGAAGAACAATGCGCTCGTCTGCTTGGGTTCGCTGTCGCCCGAAGACGGCGAGGTGGCCGCGGTGTTGGACCGCACTTGCTTCTACGCCGAACAGGGCGGACAGGTGGGCGACGCCGGCAAGATCATTACTGGCAGCGGCGTGTTCGAGGTGGCCGTCACCGAGAAGCTGGGCGACGGCATCCTCCACATCGGCGCGGTCGCCGACGGCCAAATCGAGGCCGGCCAGCCGGCGCGGCTCGAAGTCGACGCCGCCCGAGATCTGACCCGAAAGAACCACACCGCGACGCACCTGCTGCACTGGGCCCTGTGCCGGGTGCTCGGCGATCACGTGAAGCAGCACGGCTCGATGGTCGACCCCGATCGCCTGCGATTCGACTTCGACCAGGGCAGCCAGATCGCGCACGAAGACCTGCAGGAAGTCGAGCTGCTGGGCAACGAGAAGGTCTACGCAGATCTTCCGGTGACCACTCGTGTTCTGCCGATCGACGAGGCAAAGAAGCTGCCGGGCGTGCGAGCATTCTTCGGCGACAAATACGGCGACACCGTCCGCGTGCTCACCATCGGCGAGGGTTTCTCAACCGAATTCTGCGGCGGGACGCACCTGTCCCGGACCGGTGAGATCGGCCTCTTCAAGATTCTCAGCGAAGAAGGTATTGCCAAGGGCGTTCGCCGCATCACTGCCGCCACCGGTCCGCGGGCGATCGAGGCCGTGCAGCAGCTTGAAAGAACCGCGCGCCAGGTCTCCAACATTCTGAAGGCGGGCTATGACCAGTTGCCCGACCGAATCACCGGCCTGCAGGAGGAGATCAAGAAACTCCGCCGACAGATGGCCAAGGGGGCGTCCGCCGACGTCAAAGGCGTTCGGCAGGAGTTGTTGGATAAGGCCGAGCGGGTCGGCGGCGCCGCGGTCGTCGTGGGTGAACTGCCTGAGGTGCCCATCGAGCAGGTCCGCGAAGCCGCAGACTGGCTGCGGACGCAGGCCGGGTCGGCTGCGGTGTGCCTGGCGGTCTGCAGCGACGGCAAGCCCATGCTCATCGCCGCCATGACCGACGACCTGGTTAAGAAAGGTCTCAAGGCCGGCGAACTGATCCAGAACATCGTCCCGGCCATCGACGGCCGAGGCGGCGGCAAGCCCAACCTCGCCCAGGCGGGCGGCAACAATCCCGAAGGGATTTCCCAGGCCCTGGCCCTGGCCACCGAGTGGATCAAGAAGAAGCTCGCCTGACTACCATTTCGATCCGGGCTCGTGCGTTTCGGCAGGGATCAGCATGCGAGAATGAGCTTCGAGAACCCCGGCCGTTCCGCCGGTACCGCGATCGCACGTCTGACAGAAAGTAGCTTCATGGATGGGCCGTTCTACCCCGCCGGTGCGAGGGACGCACGGTGAGACCGGCCGGATGGCGGGTCAACCCCCCGGCCGGCGGGTCTGCCTGAGTCCCCAGAGCAGGCTGGCCAGGCCGCCAACCGTCATGACAACGCCGGCGATGATGTTCATTCGCAGTTTCGAGGGCTCGACGGCCTCCACCATCGGTGTCACCAGCACCAGGACACCCATCAACGCGAGAATGATCCCGTTGGGGACCGCGATGGGCAGCCGGTATTCTGTGGGCTTCTCGTGCATCTTGTTCTCCGGCCGATCAGAAGTAGTACGACCAGATCCCAACCATCACCGCCATGCCCGCGAGCAGTAGTACCGTCATGCGCAATACCCTCGGGCTCCATTTCATCGACAGGTCCAGGCCTGTGTACGAAGCCTCAACTCCGCCATGGCTCGGCCGGCTCGCCAGACTGACGGCATAGGTGACCACCACACCTGTCAGGAAAGTAACCATCGTCCTGAAGTAGAGAGTTTCCTTGGAGATGCTCGCCAGATATCCCAGCTTGTCGGCAATGACCAAACCGATCGCAACGGCAGCCGCGACGATCACCCCGGCCAATGCACCATGCTTGTTTACCCTCCGATCGAGGGCGCCGACGATGGTCACGGAGGCGAACGGCGGCATGATCGTCGCCAGCACCGAGATGGCGAACAGCATCATCCCCTCCTTGGCGAAGCTGAACACCACGGCCGTCCCGATGGCCGCGAGCGCGAAGACCACCCCGGCGACCTTCGAGGCAATCAGGTAATGCCGCTCGTTGCGATTGGGAACCAGAACCCGGCGGTAGATGTCGGTCGTGAACATGGCGCAGAACGAGTTGATCTGAGCTTCAACACTGGAGAAGACGCCGGCCATGAGTCCGACGACGGTCACGCCGTACAGGCCGCGCGGCAGTACGCGCCGGATCAGCATGGGCATCGCATGATCGTTGTTCTCGAGGTCGGGGTAGAACTTGATCGCGGCCAACGCCGGCAGGGAAATGAGCAGCGGCACGAGAATGCTGAACCAGAACGACGCGCCAAGGTAACTGATGATCGAGTCCTCTTCGCTCTTGGAGGCCAGCGGCCGCTGGACGACCTGTGCCTCGGTCGACCAGTAGCTCAACCCCATGAAGAAGATGCCGAACAGCATGATCGGCATCACCCCGAACGGCGTGTCTTGGGTCCAGAAAGCAGCCTTGTCCGCGGGAAGCGATCTGGCCAGTTCAGCGATGCCGCCGATGTCGCTCATTGTTCCCCAGGCAACAAAGATGAACGGAAAGAACATCAGCAGGATCTGCAGCACGTCAACCGCGACGACGGCTCCGAAACCGCCCAGCAGGGTCACCGCTGCCGCAATAACCGACAGCACAACGATGGATTCATACAGCGGCCAGCCAACCAGCGTCTGGAGAACCAGAGCTCCGGCATACAGGTAGAGGCCGAGATTGAACAACATCCAGATCACCGACCAGGCGAGGCTGTACATGAAGCCGACGCTGAAGCAATACCGACGCTCGAGCCAGCCTCCGAGAGTAAAAACGTTGAGACGCCTGAGCTTCTGGACCAGGAAAAGTGACACCAGGACCAGAGCCAGACTGTTGACCCAGCTTCCGTGCAGGATGACCACGCCAAACGCGTAGACGAAACCCGCACCGCCGATGAAGTCGTTGGCATTGAGGTTGGTCGCCACCGTGGAAAGGGAAGCCAGCAGGCCGGGCACCTTGCGGCCGGCCAGAAAAGAGCCTTCCAACGAGCCGGCCGCCCGGCGCATGATGAAGCCCCATGCAATAATGCCGATCGAAAAGATGATGACCATCAGCCATTCGATCGGGACCAGCTTCTGGGTCACCATATCAACTGTTGATTCCGCCGGCATGGCCCTTGCCTCTGCTCAAGCGCCGAAACGAGAGATTCGCGGGACATCCCGCGCACCGCGACGGGAACGTGCGAATTATCCACACCGTCGGGCGAGGTGCAAGCCAATCAAGCCTTCATTCGGGCGCGTGACGGTTTAGGCGGCTCTTTCAGAACCCCGAGCGTAAACGAGGGGTGCTTGACCGACCTTTGCAAGTCGGTGAAAAACAGGCCAGACCGCAAAGCGGCCAACACCATACGGGGGCCGCTCCCTTACGGTCGCGGTTCTGAAAGAAGTCATAGCGTCTTTCCGCCGAGACTGTCACGGACCCCCTTCACTCTCAATCCCGCAATAACCATTCTGCATTCCCAGGCGTTGCGGTATACCGCGCCGCGGTTAACATGGCTCAGCCTTATGAGGAGGACGAGGACCATGATTGTAAGGAGACGGCTGTGTTGCCCGATGGCTGCCCTGCTGATTGTGTTCGCCGCACCGGTTGTCGGCGAGCCGGTGACGATCGAAGCCATTCCCGGCCAGGCCGATTTGGGCACGGTCGAGATCCACGGCGTGTCGGCGGGACCGTTCGATCCGGCCATCTGGCGATCCGGCTCACTGAACTTGGTGCCCGACATAAGGCATCCACTGCTGGCTCCGTGTCAAGCCGGCACGTTCCGCAACATTTACGCGCCTTCGCCGGTCGAAGTGCCTGGCGGATGGCGCCTGTTCTATGGGGCCTGGGACGGCGTCCAAACCGGCAACGACCGTATCTACAGCCGGTTCACCGCGGACTTCATTGATCTCGGCGAGCGGCGCATCGAGATCGAAAACGGCACGTTCACTCACGTGTGCAATGTCAACGCCATTCGTCTGCCCGACGGCTCCTTTCGGATGGCGTGTACGGCATATCCGGATGCCAATGGCCTCAACAAGCCTGCCATCTTCACCAGCCCCGACGGCACAGCCTGGAACGGCAAACCGGCACCGTATCCGGCGACCGCGAGCGATGTCATTCGGATCGAAGGTTATCCCAAGTACAACGCGGCCGACATGAACGGCATGAACGTGCTGCGACACGAGAACGGCAAGTACCGCCTGTACTTCGGCGACTTCAAGGCCCGCCTGCAGGTCCACAGGGCATCATCCGATGACGGCCTGCACTTCAAGTATGACGGCGTCAGCCTCGACGCCGCCCTGATGGTCAACGACGTTCGCGATTTCGTCGTTGATGGTCAGCCTGTCTATCTGATGGCCCTTCACGCCAACACCAGCCGTCTTTGGTACGCCCTCTCGAACGACGGGATGAAATTCGAGACGCAACGCGAGATGGCCGTCAGCCGCAACGATGCCGACAAGTACATCGTCGCGGTCGGATGGGTCACCAGCGGCGACCGGCTTCTTGGGTTTGTCTACGGCGCCGGAGCCGTGCCCTCGCTGGACCGTAACCGCCTCTTCGCCCGCTGGCTGCAGAAGAGACTCATCTTCACCGATCGGCAAGGAAAGACTCTGACCGCCACCGGTGCTCTCGGGCCGGACCGGCAGAGCATCTCCCTGCCGGCCCGCGAGACAGAGGGACGCCTTGAGATCCTCTCCGAAGACGGCAAGACCCGTCTGGGTGAACCGCTCGATGTCAAGCTGACCAGCGGGCGGGTATACCGGCTGACATGGAGGCCGACGCCCTAATGGTCCGCCTGGCGATCTACTCATTCGCGCTGATGATGGATACGATTCTGTCGTCAGTCTTTTTCGTCTGCATGGTCCGCTTGGCGGACATGCAGACGAGTGCTCTGGCTGTGGCAGCTTTCATGTCCGTGTGGGCAATCGCCTACATGATTGCCTCACTGACCGCCGGCGGACTGGTCACCAAACGCAACGCCGGCTGGATCCTGGTCGGCAGTTGCGTTGTCAGCACCATCGTTTCCGCCGGTTACGTTCTCATCCCGGGCATGGCAGCCATGTATTTGCTCGGCATCGTCCAGGGATGCGCGACCGCCTTCTTCTTCACGCCGTTTCAGTTCTTCATGAAGTTGCTTGACGAGAACCAGAAGAAGAGCATCACTCATTCCACCGGCTTGTACACGTTCTCGTGGAGCATGGGGTTTGCCCTTGGACCGTTCATCGCCGGATTTCTGTGGGTGCATTTCGGCTGGCAGAGCTGCCACCTGGTCAACGGCCTACTGGCCGTGATCATGGCCTGTGGGATCTTGCGGCTGAAGCGGTTCGCCGAGGCTGCCCCAACCATCCAGGCGGCAGAGACACCGGTTGCCGATCGATATGCCGACATGCCCGACCTGGCATGGATGGCTTGGGTCTTCAGCGGGTTGGGCTGCGCGATCATGGCACTGGTTCGGAGCGTCTTTCCTTCGAGTGCGGCTGCCTTCGACATCTCCAAACCAGGCCAGGGCACGACCCTGCTGATCTTGAGCGCCACTCAGGCCCTGGTGGGGCTTGGCCTGGGGCGGGGCAAGCTGTGGATGTACAGGCCGATACCGATCGCTCTATTCGGGCTGTGCGGGCTCGCCGGTCTGGCCCTCTTCGCCGCCGCAGACTCGACGCTCCCCTTCTACCTCGCAGCGGCGTGTTTTGGCGTCTACTCGGGGGCGTTCTACTTCTATTTCGTGTTCCACTCACTGGTGCATCCGACCCGCGCGGCCCGATACGTTTCGGTGAACGAGGCTATTGTCGGTTTGACCAGCATCGGTGGACCTTTTGTCGGCGGGGCCATCGGCGACCAGTTTGGCTTGGCCGCACCATACCTGGCCGCTATGGTCGTTCTGGCGACGGCCATTCCGCTCCAGTCTGTCTGGCACAACAGAAGCAGACAGAAGGTTCACACAGTCCCTATCGTTGCGCCGCCGAGGTCGCGAGATCGATTCTCGACAGGCGGTGTCCGTCAGGAACCAGACGCTGTAACGCAGCCGGCCGAGACGCGGTGAAACGGAACGTCTCGCCTGCCGTGCGGTTCCTGATCCAGACGGCAGACCAGCTTCCCGAAAAACCGCAAGAGACGGTTTATCGCCACCTCTCCGTGTCGGCGGGGCAGGACATCTACCGACCAGAAAGCAGATACTTGTCGGACCAAAGGTGTTGCGTTAACTGGCGCTTACGCGCATAATGCGGGCACGAATGGTGTTCGCGCGGCGCGGCGGACCCCACTTATCGGAAGACAGTCGTAAGGAGTAGCTCGCTCTCAAGTGTGATCGGTCCAAGGGCGCGCCCCTTCCAAGTTGAGGAGACACACATGACAAGAACGTTTCTGGCATCATTACTAGTCCTGTTGGTTGTCCCAATGGTCATGGCGCAGTCGACCACTGCCCCGGCCGGCTACGGCGGAAGTTGGACCGAGTGGTCCAAGGCGACCGGCGATTGGGGCGGCGCTCGTACCGCTCTGGCAGACAAGGGAATTACCTTGGATTGGCGCGTCACCCAGATTGTGCAGGAGAACATGCACGGTGGGGCCGACACGAGTAGTGCCATCAAGTACTCCGGATCATCCATCCTCGAGTTCAAACTGGATACCGGTAAGATGGGCCTTTGGCCTGGTGGGACATTTGTCTTCGTCGGCGAGCCCAGGTGGGGCCGCGGCGTCAACCGTTTTGCCGGCACTTTGATGCCCGTCAACACGGACGCTCTCAAACCGACCAGCGATGACAGTTGCGAAATGACCCTCTCTGAGTTTTTCTACCAGCAAGTCCTCTTTGAAGGAAAGCTGATCCTGCTCGCCGGCAAGCTGGACGGGTCGCGGGCTTTCGACACCAACATGTTTGCCAACAACGAGGAAACGCAGTTCATGAACCTGGCGCTGCGCAATTATCCGATGATCGGCCAGTTCATCCCCTACACGACGATGGGCGTTGGGGTCATCTTCAACCCGTTCGAATGGTTGTCCATTCGAACGGCGGTGACTGATTCCGACGGTCGCGACACCAGGACCGGCTTTGACACCGCGTTTCATGGCGACGCTAACACCAGCATCATGCACGAATGGGACTTCACCGTGAAGCCCTTCGGTCAGCTTGGTCACCAGCGGGTGGCGATGATCACGAGTTGCAGGGATACCCCCACGTATGCGGGAGGAATGCAGGACTGCAACCTCGCTTTCTTGTACAACTTCGACCAGTACGTGTGGACGGAGTCCGAAGGCTCGGATCAGGGTGTGGGCATCTTCGGGCGGTTTGGATGGGCCGATGGGGATGTCAACCCGATCGAGTATTTCTACAGCCTCGGCGTCAGCGCCAAGGGGCTCATTCCCACTCGGGACCGGGACACCTGCGGTCTCGGTTGGTACTTCGGCAACGCCAGTAACCAGCTCGCGCCTGCTGGGATCGTGCAGGAGAGCGGCATCGAGATGTACTACAGCATCGAGGTCTTCCCCTGGCTGCACATCAGCCCCGACTTCCAGATCATCTGCAATCCGGGTGGCGGCAGCGCGGACACGGCCTTGGTGGGCGGCGTCCGATTCCAGATGGATCTGTAACAGAACCGGCGATATGGTTCGACTGAAAGACTCTGCGGACGGCATTGGCCAGTGGCCGATGCCGTCCTGCTTTTTGGATTGGGGCCAGTCCCGATCACTCTGCCGTGACGCAGATCCTCATCAGCCGGACCGGCCTTCAAGCACGGCAACGAGACCCGTGTTCCCCGCTTCCAGCACAGATGCTCCGTCTCGCAAATCCACCACGGTCGGGTTCGCACACCTGGACCGACCTGACAACCCAGCGATGGAGTCTGGCACGCCTATTGCTTGTTCTACCGGAGAGGGGCAACGAGCCGGCTCAAGAGCAGGACACGAGGAGGTATTCCTACCGTGCCGTGGGTTCTTGCTCTTGAATCGTACCTGCTGGTAGGGCCGCCGTCCCATGATCCGAAGTGAACGGCCAACTGTGACTGCCGAACACGGCAAGGTAGCAAGGAGATACATTCATGAATAGCAGGGGCATACGATCAGTTCTGTCCGTCCTGGTCCTGTTGTTGGCAATCAGGGGTCTGCGGGAAACAAGGGCAGCCGATCCAGAGGGGATCCGTCTGGATCCGGCGAGACTTGTCTCCGACACCCTCGAACCTGCGGCCGCAGACCCGCTGGTGGGGGGCGAACAGGGAATTCCCGAGACCCAGCCGGCCTCTGCGGATTGGCCTCCTGGTCTGATGATGGACGGCCTGGACGCCATCGGGCTGGGCAGGCCGATGAGAGATCTGGGCCTGCGGATCTACGGCCACGTGGAAGCCGGAATGACCTTTGAGTTGACCGGCCCGGGAGACAAGAACACCGGTCTTCCCCTGCGCGGCTTCGATTCCCGCCGGCCGCAGAACCTGCGTCTCAACCAGTTGATGCTCTCCCTCGACCGCCCCGTCGATACGAGCAAGAGCTTCGACGTTGGCGGGACGTTCACTTTCCTTTATGGCACCGACGCCAGGCTGACCCATTCATTGGGGCTGCTCGACAAGCAGAACCATGAGGCCCAACCGGATATCCTGCAAGGTTACGGGGAGTTGTGGTTCAAGACCGGAGACGCGGGGCAGGGCCTCGATGTCATATTCGGCAAATGGTTCACGCCCGCCGGCTTGGAGGTGACCGCCGCACCTGCCAATTATCTCTATTCTCACGGATACCTGTTCACCTTCGCCCAGCCGGTGACACACACAGGACTGAAGCTTACCTATTTCTTCGACCCGGCCAACTACGCCTACTTCGGGGTGGTGCGCGGATGGGATGTCTTCGACGACAACAACGATGGTGCGACGTTCATGGGGGGATTTCAGTTGTCCAGCAAGCAGCTCATGGGCGACAACCCTCGCTCGCAACTGGCCGTGAATGTCATCGCCGGGCCCGAGCAGACCGGCGAAGGCTGGCCCGGCAACCGAGTGCTCGTGGATGTCGTCTGGACCTGGAGGTGGACGGAGAAGCTGACCCAACATATCAACGCGGATTACGGATTCCAGGACGACGTCCCGGGGGCTCTGGGAGCCCGCGATGTGCCGGGCGTTCGCGATTCGGCCTGGTACGGACTGGGGTATTGGCTGAATTACACGTTCAACGATTACCTCAACGCCACCGGTCGGGCCGAGTGGTTCACCGATAACCATGGCGTAAGAACCGGCTATCGCGGCACGTTTTTCGAGTTGACCACCGGCCTAAGCATCACCCCGTTTCCCAATGATCGTATCCTGAAGAATCTGAGCATCCGCCCGGAGATCCGGGCTGACTGGTCGGCAAACGACGCCCCGTTCGCCGAGAGCTGCCAGATGACGGCCGGGTTTGACGTGGTCTACAAGTTCTGACCCATATGGCAGGACGATCGCCGCTCCCGCCAGATTTGCCTTGAATCAGACGGGCAGAAAGCACGATACATAAGGCAAGCAGATTACCCGCAGCCTGTCGGGCAGGGAGGACGTCTACCCCGCCCTTGACGCGCCGTCGGCTGGTCTTTCAATACTGGGAGGCAGGTTTCTGCCCCCGGCGGATTTCGGAACCGGGTCCGTGACAGTCGAACCGGGTGGACGCTACGGCTTTTTCAGAACCGCGACCGTGAGGGAGCGGCCCCCATGTGGTGTGGCCGCTTTCCGGCTTGGCCCCTCGCTTCCGCTCGGAATTCTGAAAGAGCCGCCTAGACTGTCACGGACCCTTCGCAACCTGTTCGGGCAAGGAGGAGCCCATGAATGATCGTCCCATCGGAGTGTTTGATTCCGGTATTGGCGGTTTGACGGTGGTAAAGAGATTAATA
>CAZTQK010000001.1:22789-84323 GCA_964615635.1 uncultured Planctomycetales bacterium | reverse complement strand
GAAGACGCCGAGCTGCTCGGCGGTCCGGGCGATGGGCTCGAATTCGCGCCAGATCAGCAGGATGAACATGACCATGGTCCCAGAGGAGACGCCCCACATCGACCCGAGCAACAGGACCAGCCCGACTTTTACGAATTCGATGTAGCCGAGCAGGTTGAAGAAGATGCAGACGCCGATGTTGACGTAGGAGTCCTCGCGGAACTTGCGCTCACTGGCGTGCGACACGCGCGCCCGCGCATAGGCGCCGCGGTGGAAGATCTGGACGATCGACATGCCGTGCAGGAACTCCGCCAGCGCCGCGGTGACCTCGGCCGCCCGCTTGCGCACCTCGAGGAAGCGGTGCGAGGTGAGCCGGTGGAAAACGTAAATCATGAGGGCCAGCGCGGGCAGCGACAGCGACAGCACGAGCGCCAGCCGGGGGTGGTGGTAGAACATCACGCCGAGGATCCCGACAATCAGGACGACGTCGCCCACGATGAGCACGACCGTGTTGGTGAAGAGCATGCGCAGCGACTCGGTGTCCGATTCCACCCGCGCCATCACGCGCCCGACCGGGTTCTTGTCGAAGTAGGAGACGTCGAGCGAGAGGATGTGGTCGAACAGCTTGCGCTTCAGGTCGAGCATGACATTCTGCCCGATCGTCTCGAGCTTGACGCGCTGGATGTACATGAGCGCCAGGGAGGCGATCTGGAGCAGCACCACGGTCAGCCCGACTTTCACGAGCGGGGAGAAATCCCGCTCGGCGGCGGGGCGATCCAGTTGTCCGCGCAGGATCTTGTCGATCGCCTGCTGGATCAGCCAGGGCCAGGCGAGGGTCATGGCGGTCACGGCGACCAACAGGAGCAGGCAGAGCGCCAGACCTTTTTTATGAGCGGCCAGGAACGGCAGCAGGCCGCGAAAAGCCCGGCGGACGCTGACGTCCTTTTCGTCTTTGCCGATGTCCTCGTGTTCGTACAATTCCGCAGTCATTGTCGGCCTCGTTCACAGTCTCGATTGGTGCGGCGGAGCCGCGGCCGATCCGGCGAAAAAAAACCCGCCGGACCCTGTCTCGGTGCGGCGGGGGAAAATTCTCTCGTGGGAGCGGCCTAAACAGACACACTCCTCCCGCCGCATTTCTTCCCGTTCGGCATGGCAGCCGAGATGTAGACCTTAAGCTGGATCACGGAATCCTCCTGAGTCTATCACTATGCAGCGGTCAACAATTCATCACAGCATTAGGACGGCGTCTCCGTCCCCTTTGTTTCGCCAAGTAACGCCTTTTTTTGTTTTTGTCAATCGCTTTTTTTTCAGTCTCGCGGCTACTCCTGCACCGTCCGCTCGGCGCGGTTGATCGACCGGTCCGACCCTAATCCGTAGGCCTCGGGGTTCTGGTAGCGGCCGCGCTCCCGCGCCGGTTTGTCAAGCTCGACCGCGATGCGGTGGGTCTCCGCATAGGGATCGTGCCGGATCCCGGTCACCTGCCATGAGACCTCGATGTTGGGCTTGTCGGTCCTGATGACGAACCGTCCGCCGGCGACTTTTTCGGCGATGATCGCCTGGGCGAAGTCCCCGATCACGGTGAGCTGGTAGCGGAAATCCCGGTTGAGGGCCTCGAAGTAGTCGGGCAGCGTCACAACGGCGTAGCCCGCGGCATCGGTCGTCACCACCCCGTCGTAGATGTTCTTCATATCGGGGGACTCGACGAAGGAATGCTGGAGGTACCTGTTTTCCGGATCGAGCGGGTGGTCGATGCGGAACGACCCGGCAGCTTTGGAGAGGGTGCCGGTGACGGCGACGTCGCCGTCGAAGTACCCCGCCCAGTTGGTGGCGCCGGCGGAGGCGTAGGCATAGACGCCGTAGGCGGTTTCGCCGCCGAGGCCGAAAGCGGCGAGGCCGCGCGAATAGCCGGCGGTGGCGTCGGCCGCCCCGGCCAGGGCATAGACCCCGGTCCGGTAGCCCGAATGCGCGACCGGCCCGGAGGCGGCGGCATACAGGCTGTGGACCGAACCCGCGCCGTTGTTGGCGGCCCCGAGACTCAGACCGTAGACGAGGCCGGGACTCAGAAATTCCTTGCTCACTTCGAGAGCCGCGGAGGCGGAGGGGGCGCCGGCGCTGCCGATTTTGACGCCTCCGACAAACGTCTTGGCGCCCGTGACTGTCTGGGCGCCGGAGAGGCTCGCGGCCGTCCCGGCCACTTTGTCGACCGCGATCGCAGCGGTCGGCGAGATGTCGGCGTCGACAATGGTGCCGTCGGCGATCTCGGCGGTCTGCACCGAGCCGTTGGCCAGGTCGAGCGCGCTGAGGGTGTTGTCGAGCACTTTCTCGGAGTTCACCGAGCCGGCGGCCAGTTCCGCCAGGCCCACCGAGTTGGCCGCCAGTTGCGGATCGGGATAGGTGCCGGCCAGGTCGCCCCCGGCGGGATCGCCCAGCTTCATCGCCTGGTCATAGCGGATGGCATCGGAGGCGAGCTGTCCTGGGGCCAGGTTCCGGATCAGGCGCCCCGACATATACAAATCGCCGATCAGCGCGCGGCTGCCGTCGACCCGTACGTACTGGGGGTGGTCATCGTCGAGCAGTCCGGTGAGGCTGCCGTGGTCGGAGGTCCCGCCCGGCGAGGCCAGGGCGTACGCGGCGGTGTCGGCGCGCACGGCGCGGAAAGCGAAAGCCGCCGAGCCGAGTCTGATCCGCGGTTGTCCCTCCGCCTGACCCTCGATCGAGAGCCCGACCCAGAGGTTGGTATCGGCGAAGAGGTCCGGAGTGAGCGCGGGCATCGGGGAAACGCCGAGGTTGAGGGAGAAGAGGCCGCCGACAGTAGTGACGGTCACCACCCCCGAATTCCAGACTTCGTTTTCGGGCAGGGCGGCGGTCGGGTCGTTCCAGATAATGATGCGCACGTCCGCCGGACCGTCCGCTACCGGGATGCCGAGGTCATCGGTGAGCCGGCCCTGGAACGAAATCACCTGGGGGGCGCCGGCCATGAGGGCGGCGGCGAGAGTCACGACCGCGGCCGCCGCCACGGCGGTGGATCGGGGAATTGACATAGCTTATCTCCTTGCGATTTGCTGCTCTGGCAAAACCGTCGGGCGGCGTTGTGCGATGCCGGCCAGGAACGATGCGGGAACCTGAGAAATTCCGCCGCCTTGTGCAAGATACTAGGAAGTTCAATTCTGTCAAGGCAACACGGAGCGCGCGATGCCCTCTCACCGCACGATCGGCACCGTCTGACGGCGGCCGCACACGGTCGCACCGAGCAGGCATGAGCCCCGGTACACCGTCTCCCCGAACCTGAGCGGATTGTTGACCGTGAGCTTGTAGTAACCCTTCGGCAGATAGCGCGCCAGAAGGGGAAGCGCGGGGCGGTCGGACTCGAGGAAGTGCAGGGTGACCGACACGAAGCAGGTGTCCGGGGCGACCTTGAACTCGAGGGCCGGCGCCCAGGCATTGGGGTCGACTTCGTTGGTGCGCACGAACACCGAGTCTTTCCGGTCTGCTCGAATCAGGGTGAAAACGGAGTCGGCGTGGACAATGCGCGGCTCCACCCAGACCTCGTCGTAGAAACCGCGCGGGACGGTGGGCTGGTCGGCCACCGGCGGGGGCGGGGCGCACCCGATCAGCGCCGCGGCCGCGGCCAGCACGACCGCCCCCAGGCCGGCGAGACAGCGGACGAGCACGCTCATGGCAGGTAGGTGACCTCCCGGCGGTACTCGTAGTCGCCGACTTTGATCCGGATGGTGTAATTGCCGCGCGGCATGCGCTCGGGCGGCCGATAGGGTATCCAGTGGGTGCCGATGTCGAGCACCGTGTCCGGGAGCATGACATCGAAGTGCACGTCGCGCCGGTTGAGGATCTCGGCCGCCACCGGTGCGCCATCGGCCGTGAGGACCACGCCGATGCGGAAGGGGTTGTCGGGATCGAAGGGGGTGAGGTCGCTCTGCAGTTCCCACAGGGAGTAGCGGGCCGTGAGATTTTCCCAGCTGAGCGCGCCGCAGTAGTCGACGCGGCCGCGGTATTTGCCCTCGGGCACGCGGAGGCCGGAGTCGTCGCGTTTGTCCCAGTAGAAGTTGTAGTAGCCGGGGGCGGCGAGGAAGTCGACGAGGCGGCGGACGACCCGATTGGCGGAGTCGACGACCTCGACGATCATGCGGCAGCGGGAGGTGCCTTCGGCGGCCGCCCAGATGCGGAGGCGTTCGGCCTCGGCCGAGTCGGCCGGTGGAACCTGAAGCCCCTCAATGGTCTGCGCGGAGGCCGCCGCGCCCAGCAGGAGCGCCGCGAGGCACCCGGCCGGAATTGCCCGAGTCATCTTCATAAGCAACTATATATGTATACACGCGAACCGGCTCAAGGAGAAAGATGTTTTCGCCGTCCGCCCAAAAGCCGGTGGCGCGGCGCGGCGCCGATGTCTATACTCCTGTCCGATGGCCGCGCGAGTTGCAGGTATGATGAAGTTCTGGGAGTCCATGGCCACAGGGCGCCGCCGGGGCAAGGTCCTGCTGGCGCTTATCGTGCTGACGCTGGCGGTCTATGGCCACATGATTTTCGTCTCCATCCCGGCGGTTTCGGCCCGGGCCGGAGGGATGCAGATTCTCGACCTGATGCCGGTCGGGTACAGCCCGGCGTACGCCGCGCAGTTGTTCGAGCGACTGGGGGAGGCGGGCCGCCGCGCCTACCTTACCGAGCAGATCCCGGTCGACCTGCTCTACCCGTTTCTGTTCGGAGTGACTTTCGCGTGGCTTCTCCTCTACCTGATGTGGCGGGTTTCGCCGCGGCGGACATGGGCCCTCGGGGCGGCGGCGATGCCGCTCCTGGCGGGCCTTTTCGACTACGCGGAGAACGCCGCGATCATCGCCATGCTCGCCTCCTATCCGGACTTCTCCCCCGGCCTGGTGCGGTGGAGCAGCGGGTTCACCATCGCCAAGTCGTGTCTCACCACGCTCTCCGTTGTCCTCCTGCTGGGCGTGCTGGCGGCGGCGGCGGTGCGGCGGTTTTCCCGATCCCGCCATCCTGCGGAGGCCGCATGAACCGCATTACGGCGGTTGAATTCCGCGCGCGGCTCGAGGCCCTCTGCACCCAGCGCAACAACCCGGGTCTCCCCCGCCGGCGGCGCGACCAACTCATCCTGCTCGGGAGCATCGTGCGGGAACTGGTTCCGGGGCGCACCTACAGCGAGCCCGACATCAACGCGGTGATCGCGGCGTGGCTGGCCGATGTCGGCCGGTCGATCGATATCGACTTCGTGTCGCTGCGCCGGCAACTGGTCGATGAAGGCTTCCTGGCGCGCGATCCGGCCGGCAACGCCTACCGCCTGGAGCCGCAGCGGACGGCCGACTTGTTCGAACCCGAGACGGCGGCGATCGACCCGGCGCAGGCAGTGCGGGAGGCGCGGGAGCGGCGCGAGAAGCGCCGCCAGGCGCACCGGTGAGCGCCGCGATCCCCACTCAACGAGGACGGTATCACAATGACCGGCAGGCACTCCGATCTCTCCGCGGCGCACATCGCCGCCTTTCGGCGCGACATCCGGGCCTTCTACCGCCGCCACGGACGGCATCTGCCGTTTCGCGAGACGAATGATCCATACGCGATCACGGTCGCGGAGATCATGCTCCAGCAGACGACGGTCGAGCGCGTGACGCCGTACTACGAGGCCTGGCTCCGGCGCTTTCCCGACTGGCAAACGGTGGCGGCGGCCCCCATCCGCGCCGTCCTCGCCGCCTGGTCGGGGCTCGGGTACAATCGGCGGGCGCTGTACCTGCAGAAGCTCGCGCAGACGGTTGTCGGCGAGTACGGCGGGGAGCTTCCCTCCGACCCGGCGGTATTGCGCCGCCTTCCCGGAATCGGACCCTACACCGCGAACGCGGTTGCGGCGTTCGCTTTCGGCCGGCGGGTGGCGGCAGTCGACACGAATGTCCGGAAGGTGCTGCTCCACCGGTTCGGGCTCGCGGCGGATGCGCGGCCGGCCGAGATCCAGCGGATCGCCGAGCTCGTGCTCCCGCGCACGGGTATTCGGGCGTGGCACGCGGCCCTCATGGACTACGCGCGCCTCGGCCTCCCGCCCCGGGAGAGCCGGCGCTTGCGGGTGCGCCGCCAGCCGCGGTTCGAAGGCTCGATCCGGCAGATTCGCGGGGAGATCATCCGGCGTCTCACCCGCCGATCCCGAGTCAGCCTGGGCACGCTTGCCCGCGACCTGGGGCGGTCGATGGCCGAGGTGCGGGCGGCCGCCGAGGGGCTGGCCCGGGACGGTCTTGCGGTGGCGACCGGGCGCACGGTGCGGCTGCCCTAGGGAGGGGAAAACCGGCTCCGGGCGCCGACTTCCCGCTTGGCATATCCGTGCCCGCCCACTATATTTAAGGCGTACTGCGATATCCGCCGATCAAGCGATTACAGGATCTGTTGCAGGAGCCGTTCATGTATTTGGCGAAACCGTCAGCCCCCGTGGCCCCCTTCCGCGTTCTCCAAGCCCTCCTGGTTTGCCTGGTGCTGATCGCCACGATTCCGCGGCCGGCGGCGGCCGCCACGATCAACGTTCCGGCCGACTCGGCCACGATCCAGGCGGCTATTCTCGGGACGCTCCCCGGCGACACGGTGCTCATCGCCCCCGGCACATACCACGAGAACATCTCGTTCATCGGGCGGAGCATTGTCGTGCGGTCCTCGGGCGGCCGGGAGGCCACGATCATCTACGGCGACAGCGTCAACGCGGCGGTCCGTTTCGAAACGGGTGAAGACACCTCGGCGCACCTGGAGGGGGTGACAGTGCGGCGGGGGGGCGCCGCCGGCGTTCTGTGCACCGGCGCGTCGCCGACAATTCACGACTGCACAATCGACAGCAGCACGATCGGCATCGACCTGGCCGCCTCGCAGGCGATCATCGGGCAGTGCGACATTCTGTACAACTCCTCGCACGGCATCCGGCTGACCGGATCGCTGGCGACGGTGACGATGTGCACGCTTTCGGACAACGGCGGGTCCGGGATCTATGGCGAGAACGCAGCGGTTTTTACGGGCAACACGCTGCGGCGCAACGGGAGCTACCCGCTGGTGCTGGGGGCGGCCTCGATCGGTCGCCTCGCCGCAGGCAACCAGTTCATGGTCAACGCGATTCAGGCATTCGGCGTTCTCGGCGGCACGGTCGGCGATTCGGCGGTCTGGAAACCGCTGAGCGGCATTTCAACATTCGTGATCCTCGGCGGCGGCGACCTCTCGGTCGCCGGTCCGCTCGCGCCGACCCTCGTGCTCGACCCGGGTGTGCGCCTCGAATTCGCGGTCGCGACCGGGACTCTCTCGGTCGGTCTGGGGAACCCCGGCACGCTGATCGCCGATGCCCCGTCGACCAACCCGATCAGCTTCGTCCCGCACGCCTCGATCGCGCAGTGGCGGGGGATCCGCTTCGAGAGCAACGCCCGCGACGAGGAATGCCTGCTGCGCAACTGCCTCGTCCGCCGCAGCCAGGGGATCGTCTGCAACTTCTCCTCCCCCGTGTTCGACAGCTGCCGGATCGACAGTTGTGCGGGAGACGGTCTCTCGCTCATCGGCTCGCAATCGGTCATCGGCAATTGCGTGATTGCCGATAACAGCGGCGTCGGTATTCGCCTGAGCTCCTCGCAGGTCCCGGTCACCGGCTGCGAGATCTCCGGCAACGGCAGTTACGGCGTCTACGGGACCATGCTCACGGCGTTTTCGGGGAATGTCGTGTCGGGCAATGCTGCCGCCCCGCTGGCTGTCGGCCCGACCTCGGCCGGCCGCGTCGACGCCACCAACAGCCTCGCCGGAAACGGCGACCCCACGATTTACGTGCTCCCCGGCACGGTGTCGGCCTCGGGCACGTGGCGGGCGCACCCGGGAATTGAGCGGTATGTGGTGGCGAGCACGGCGGCCGTCAACGTGCAGGGGGCGGCGACGCCGGTGCTGACGCTGGCGGCGGGGGTGCGGCTGGAGTTCGGACACCCCTCCTACGGGCTGATTGTCGGCGCGGCGGCCCCCGGCGGGCTCATCGCCGAGGGGACAGAGGAACTGCCGGTGCTGCTGGTACCGGCGGGTCCGGCCGCCTCCTGGGGCGGGTTGGCCTTCGGCGCCTCGGCTGTCGACTCGCTGTGCCGCCTCGGGCACACGGTCATCCGGCGCGCCCAGACCGTCGCCTGCACCGACGCCTCCCCGGTCCTGGACAGTTGCCGGATCGACAGCTGTCTCGGCGACGGGCTGGCGCTCGTCAACAGCCAGGCGCAACTGACCGGCTGCACGATCGCCGATAACGGCGGCGACGGCATCACGATCAGCGGGCTGCCACCGGGTATTTCCGGCTGCGCGATCACGGGCAACGCCGAGAACGGCGTAGTGGGCGGGCCGCTGGAGGTGTTTGCGGGCAACACGATCGGCTTCAACGGCGGCCACGCGCTCTGGCTGGAACCCAACAGCGTGGGCCGGATCGCCGCCGACAACCTTTTCTCAAGCCCGGACCAGACGATCGCCGTGCAGGGCGGGATCGTGGGCGAGTCCGCCGTCTGGCGGGCCTTCCCCAATGTCCGGCGCTACCTCGCCGGGACCTCGGGGATCGTCTACGTGCAGGGAGCCGGCACTCCGGTGCTGACCCTCTCCCCCGGCCTTCGCCTGGAATTTCCCTCCGCCTCGTTCGGGCTGCGCGTCGGGTACACCGCCGCGGGCGGGTTGAAGGCCGACGCCCTGGGCGGCGAGCCGATTGTCCTGACCCGCGACACCAACACCGCCTCGTGGGCCGGCCTCCGCTTCAGCGACCAGACGATCGACTCGGCGTCGTATCTGAAAAACTGCATCTACCGTTCGGCGCGCAGTCTCTATGTCGCGGACGCCTCGCCGATGATCACGGACTGCACGATCGACAGCTGCACCGAGTCCGGGCTGACGCTGACCAACAGCGTGTCGCGGGTGCTCCGCTCCCGGATCACGGACAACGCCGTGCACGGCGTCTCCGTCAGCGGCGGGACGCCCTACCTGGCCAGCAGTCTGATCAGCGGCAACGCCCAGTGCGGTGTGTATTGCGCCAATGACGCCAAGCCGGTCATCGGTTCGGTCGCCGGAGCGGGCTGCAACCTGTCGCGGAACGGCACGTTCGCGCTGTACAACGACGGCGCGCAGACGATCTACGCCCGCGAGAACGCCTGGGGGGACGACGATTCCGCGGGGGTCGCGGCGCTCATCTGGGACCAGGTCGATGATCCCTCCAAGGGTTGGGTGCAGTTCATGCCGTTCGTGCTGGGCTATGTCTGCGGAGACGCGAACGGCGACGGGGTCGGGAACCCGGGCGTGGCCGACGTGACCTACCTAGTCGCCTATCTGTTCCGGGGCGGCCCGCCTCCGCCGGAGATAGACGCGGCCGACGTCAACAACGACGGGGCGGTGCGAATCTCCGACCTGGCCTACCTGATCGCCTTTCTCTTCCGCTCCGGCCCGGCCCCGTACTGCTGGGAGTACGGTCCGAGCTGAGCTTTCGGTGTCGGCCGGCCCCGACCGACCTGTGCAATTTTCCACCGGCACCGCTTTTCCTGCGCCTTTCCGGGAAGATGCGCGGCTCTCCGGTGTAATCCCCTCGAAGACAGCGATCAACCGCCCTAGTTAAGGAGGTGGCGTATGCGCCGCACAGGACTCTTTCTGCTGTTTGCGATCCTCACCCCGATGTGGATTGCCGCATCCGGCGAGCGAAAACCAACCGCCACAGGAACCATCACCGGTACCGTCACCGACAAGGAGACGGGCCGGCCGGTGACCAGTGCCTCGGTGCTGGTCGTCGGGACCGCCTTCGGCGCCCAGACCGATCTGGACGGCCGCTACCGGATCGACAACGTCGCGCCGGGTTCCCACCTCCTGCGTTTCAGCCACGTCGAGTACCGTACTGTCGAGCTGGCGGGCGTCGAGGTGGCTGAAGGATCGACCGCCGTGCGGTCGGTGGCCCTGGAGAAGAACGGCGCGGTCAAAAGCGACGTGCGGATCCTCGGCACGAAGGACAAGCTCGGCGTCCCGGAGAGCAGCAGCCAGGCTCCGGTGACCAAGGAGGAAATCCCGATGTACCGGTTGCCGGCAGAGGATCAGGCGCTCCGGCAACCTCCGGATGCGGCCGCCGCCGGCCACGGGGTTGAGATCTTCATGCGCGGCGGCAGGGCGGGCGAGGCGGAGTACATTACGAGGGAGAATTCGCTCCCGCCGGCGCACGGCGGCTCGGCGATCGTCAACGGGCAGCCCTACGACGCCATGTTTTTCCGCGACTACGGCGTCAACCCGTTCGTCGACACCGATGACGACCATCTCTCGACCTTTGCCGTCGATGTCGATGACGCCTCCTACATCATGACCCGCTCGTATCTTCAGGACGGCCACCTTCCGCCGGCCGAGGCGGTGCGGACGGAGGAGTTCATCAACCACTTCACCTACGACTACGATCCTCCGCGGCGCGAGACTTTCCGCGTCTATGCCGACGGGGCGCCCTCGCTGTTCGGCGAGAAGACGCGCCTCTTGCGGATCGGCATCAAGGGACGAGAGATCGATCCTGAGGAGCGGAAGCCGGCGACCTTGGTGTTCGTGATCGACGTCTCCGGGTCGATGGCGCGGGAGAACCGGCTCGGCCTGGTGAAGCAGTCGCTGCGCTACCTGGTCGACCAGCTCCTGCCGGACGATCGGGTCGGTATCGTCGTGTACGGCTCCTCGGGCCGGGTGCTGCTCGAGCCGACGGGAGCGGGCCACCGGACCAGGATCCTGCGCGTGATCGACGGCCTCGAGCCGGGCGGTTCGACCAATGCGGAAGAGGGCCTCCGCCTGGGGTATCGGATGGCCGACCGCAACTTCGTGCGCGGACAGATCAACCGGATTATTCTGTGCTCCGACGGCGTGGCCAATGTCGGCAAGACCGGTCCGGAGGAGATTCTCCGCGACATTCGGCGCTACGCCGAACGGGGAATCACGCTGACGGCGGTCGGGTTCGGCATGGGCAACTACAACGACGTGCTCATGGAGCAGCTCGGCAACAAGGGGGACGGGTTCTACGCCTATGTCGACGATGCGGCCGAGGCGCGCCGCGTGTTCATCGACAACCTGACCGGCAACCTGCAGGTGATCGCGCGCGACGTGAAGATTCAGGTGGAGTTCGACCCGCGTGCGGTCCGCAGCTACCGTCTGCTCGGGTACGAGAACCGCGACGTGGCCGACCGCGATTTCCGCAACGATGCGGTGGACGGCGGCGAGGTCGGCGCCGGGCACCAGGTGACGGCGCTGTATGAGATCAAGCTGTGGAGCGACGGGAACCGCCGCGACAAACACGCCATCATCGACCGGCGCGAGGACGATGACGGCGCCCGGCCGGGCGATCTCGGCATCGTGCGGATCCGCTACAAGGATCCGGACCGCGACCGCGTGGCGGAGATCACCGGGCGCATCACCGACGAGGTGTTCGACCGCGCGTTCGCTGAGGCCGACCCCGATTTCCGGCTGGCCGCCGCGGCCGCCGAGTTCGCCGAGATCCTGCGCCACTCCTACTGGGCGCGGGACTCGCGGCTGTCCGATGTGATTCGCGTGGCGCACCGCGTCCGGAGCGAGACCGGATCGGAAGAAGCGGCCGAACTGGCCGACCTCATTGCGCGCGCCATGCACTATGAAGACGAGCTCGCCGAGCGCTGAGCGCGGGAGCAGCTCTTTCGAGGGCGCGGCCGAACGAGGGATCGGCCGCGCTTTTTCTTGGCGCGCCGCGCGGGCGCCGGCGGAGGATCCGGCGGAAGCGGCTTGCCCCGCCGTTCCGTTCTGCCTATACTGTCGCGCTGTGGAGAATCTCGCGGGACATGACAGAACGCGGCGCGCGGCCGCAGCCGGCGTGGCAGAGCGCTTCGCCGCGCGCTACCGGGGGGCGGTCGACGATTACCCGGCTTTCCTCGCGACCCTGACCCGTCCGCCCCGCAACACCTTCCGCGTAAATACGCTCAAGGCCGACGTCGGGGCGACGGTCGCTCGGCTGCGGGCCATCGGATTGACAATCACACCTCTGCCGTGGTTCGAGGCGGCCTTTGCGGCCGACCCGCACATCAACCTCGCCGCCACGCTCGAGCGCTTCCTGGGGACCATCTACATCCAGGAGGCCGCCTCGATGCTTCCCCCGCTGGTCGCCGCCGGGGAGCTGCGCGGCGCCCGGACGGTGCTCGACGCCTGCGCCGCGCCGGGTTCAAAAACCACGCTCGCCGCGGCGATCATGGCCAACCGCAACGTCATTGTCGCCAACGACCGAAGCTACGGCCGGATCCGCGCGCTCCAGTTCAATGTCCACAAGTTCGGGGCGATCAACACCCTCATCACCAACTACGAACTGCAGCTCTTTCCGAAAGCGTCGTTCGACACCGTCCTCCTCGACGCCCCCTGCTCGTCGAGCGGGACGGTCCGCAAGAGCCCGAAAGTGCTCGAGACCTGGACGAGCGCCGTCTCCGCCGGCTACGCCGAGCGGCAGAAGGATCTGATCCTGCGGGCGTTCGACCTGCTTCATCCCGGAGGCACGCTCGTCTATTCGACGTGTTCGCTGGCGCCCGAGGAGAACGAAGGAGTCGTGGATTTCCTCCTGCGCAGCCGGCCGGCCGAGACGGTTCCGGCGGCGCTGCCGGGGTTCCGCTTCGCGCCGGGTCTCGCGGAGTGGGAGGGGCGGCGGTACCTCGCGCCTGTCGCCCGCTGCGGGCGGGTCTGGCCGCACGCCAACGATACCGACGGATTTTTCGTGGCGAAGGTGGTGCGATGCTGACCCCCTGCCCCGACGAAATCCGCCGGCAACTGCTCGCCTGCCTGGCCGAGCGTTTCGGGTTCGACACGGCGCTCCTCGAACCGTACGAGTTGTACCTGTCGGAATCGGCGCGGCAGAAGATCTTTCTCGGGCCGAAGACTGATTTCCCGCTCGCGCGGACCGACACCGGCGGCGTGCTCATCGCCCGCGCCGGAGCGACCATCAAACCCGCGACGAGCTTCTTCCAGTTGTTCGGCCGCCACGTGACCCGCAACATCATACATCTGGAGCGCGGGCAGGTGGCGCCCTTCTGCTCCGGAAGCGACCTCGAGCTGGCGGAGAATCAGATCGGGGGCGCCGAGCGGGGGTTTGTGATGGTGGTGTGGGAGGAGCACTGTCTCGGCTGCGGACTCCTCAAAGGGCGGACGCTCGAGAACCAGATTCCCAAAGCCAACCGGCTTACCTTGGAGCAGTGGTAGCGGGCGGTCGCCCATGGTGGCGGGCCACCCGCCCGGCCATGATCTCCTGCAGGTCAGGACCCTTGTGTTCCTGACATTCCTGCCAACGACGTAAGCGGTCCCGTCACGACCCTTGTGGTCCTGACCGACACAACATCCTTCGTGGGAACTATCCGCCCTGCGCTACGGACGGCTCTGCTCGGGGCTCCCGGCGGGCTGGTCCGCTGCATTTGCGTCCCCATCTCCCCCGCCCAGGCTGAGCATGTAGTCCGCCACCAGCTGCAGTTTTTCGTCGCCGAGGTGGGCCATCGAAGGCATAGGCTGAAATTGCGGGCGTTTCTTACCGGGGTTCTTCGCCCACTGGACGATGCCCGCCGGGTTGTTGGCGTAGAGCGAGTAGATCTCTTTGATGGACGGCGCGGCGAGGACCTTGTCGAGCGCATGACAGGCGGCGCAGTTTGAGAAGACGCTCGGCCCGGTCGGAGCGCCGCCGACCGTCTCGCCGACCCCCAGCCCGGCCGCCAGACGCATCCGGGCCGCCAACTCCACCGCGGCGAAAGTAGCGGTGCGGTCGGCGACCGCGAGCCGGTGCCGGCTGAGGGCGGTCTCGCGGTAGAGATGGCGGCCGGTCGCCATGAAGAGCGCAAGGACGGTGAACAGGGCGATGACCGCGCCGTAGCGGCGCCCGATCGCCGGATTGCCCGCGCGGGTCTCCCGCCAGAGCAGGGCCAGAATGAGAACGACGAAAACCGCAGCGACGCCGACGACGGCGAGCAGAGTCCAACTGATGCCACGCAGCGGGAGCGTGAGCAGCAGCAGAGGCCCAAAGACGAGTTGCGCCGCCGTCGCCCAGAAAGCGAGGCGGTAGAAGAGACCGCGCAACTCGGCCCGGGTAAAAGCGGGAAGCAGCTGTTCGACCGGGAATCGCCGGCGGCCGAACCAGCCCGCGAGAAACAGGCCGGTGACGGCGAGCGAGGCGGTCAGGAAATGGAAGTAGCGCGGGAAGACGTTGCCGTACTGCAGCGACGAAAAGAACCCGCGCACCGCGGACCATTGGTCGGGAAAGAGCATCAGGTTGATGTTGGCCAGGAAGATGAGCGGGATCATCAGGAAGAAGAACGCCCCGGCGGCCCCGATCACGATGTGATGGTTCTTCGCCGGCCCGGTCCAGCGCTCCCAGGTGTACTTGTGGAGGTAGCTCAGGAGGAACGCGGTGATGACCAACGGGACGAGCGAAATCCAGGCATAGCCGGTGAGCGCGTTGGCCGAGTAGAAGTAGAGCGTATAGAGCAGGTTGATGCACAGGAGCGGACCGACGCCGAGCACCACGGCGAGGCTCTTGCTGACGGTGATGGTGGCGCCGATCCGCCGCGCGAGGGCATCGTAACGGGGATGGGAGCGGCCGACAATTTCGCACACGACCGTCAGCAGCGACCCGCCGACCATCAGATTGACGAACACGATGTGCAGGAGAAACAGGACGACCAGGAACACTTCAATCACGGCGGGGTCGAGCGGCAGAGGCAACGACAGATCGCGCGGGACGCGGGCGGCAAGGTCTAGTGGAGCCATCGTCATCACCTCCCCTCACTGCCCCGGCCCGGCCGCGGCGGCCGCGGCCCGCGGGGAATACCCGACCGCCTGCGCGCCCGGCAGACCGCGCGGCCGTTCCTGCAGGTCTCTCAGATAGGCCGCCAGGGCATCCGCCTCGGCCGGGGCGCCGGGAAACGGCGGCATGAAGGTGCGGGTGTTGTGCATGACGGCGATGAAGGAACTCAGGACGGCCGGATCCCAGGGCGTGTCTCCGTAGAGGTTGCGGAAACGGGTCAGGACGCTGTTGACCCCGCTCACCGTGTGGCAGCGGGAGCAGGCGAGCATGTACACATCGCGGCCGGCGTCAACCTTGTTGGCCGAAGTGACCTGGCGAACGGTGCTGTAGGCGGAGTACGTCAAAATCCCGTCGCGCTGGAAAATCGGCAGCTCCGACATGGTCACCCCGTTGGAGTACATGTAGTCGGCGACAACGTGGGGTTTGCGAATGAACTCGCGCACGCGCTCGAAGTGGCCGAGCGTGTAGAGACCGAGCAGGAAGGGGATGACGAGCACGGCCCGGGGAATCAGGGCCGGGCGGGCCAGGCCGGCCAGCGCGATCAGGACGGTGAGGGCGAGCACGGCCGCGACGACATAGAGGAAAGTATCGTACCACTGGGTCAGGCGCTGGGTAAGGAAAGCCACATCGAGGTTGGCCGCCATCGGCGCGGGCACGCGCCGCCAGTACCAGACAGCCCCGATGAGAACGACAGGAGTCCAGGCGAGCACCCACCCGGACACGATGCGCACTACCCGCCGGCGAAGTTCGGGGCGGGTCCGGGTGAAGAAGAAGGTCAGGAACCAGACCGTGAAGCCCGCGGTGACCATGGCCAGCCCGGTGCGGAACACCAGCTGGGGGAGGTAGAGCGGGTTGAAGACGGCCGAGAAGAAGCTGCGGTCGGCCGCCCAGGACCCGGTCCCCATCATGAAACCGAGGATGGCGACGATGATGGCCATGGGGAGCCAGTAGCCGACGGCGAGGACGGCGCCCACGGCGTTGTGCAGCGCTTTCCAACGGCCTTCGCGCCAGCGCTGCCACATCAGGAAGTACACGATGACCAGGCCGACCTCGCTGATGAACACCAGCCACTCGATGAACCAGGCCCAGAAGAAGACGCGGATGAGGCTGCCGATGCCGAAGGGGGCGATGAGAGCGGCGGTGAGCCAGATCCCGACCCCGGTGAGAGCGCCGAAGGTCGTGGTGATGATGAACAGGACGAAGGTGATTTTGTAGGCGAGAGCATCGAGGTCGAGGTCGCCGCGGCGGCGTCCCCACCACTCCAAAAGCGCGACCAGCGGCCAGGCCCCGACCGCCATGGGATGGTTGATCATGACGTGGGTGATCGCCACCGCCGCCATGAGCAGGCGATTGCCGATGAAATCCAGATAGAACAGCGGAAAATCCATGGCTCCTCGCACGCTGCGGCGGCGGGAACGCCCGCCCGCCGGTTCCCACGATACCGGCCGCCGCCCCGGCCTTAAGCGCCGGCCGCACGAGGACTCAAAGGTACGCAACGCGGGCTGTGCCGTCAATTATTAATCGGAACCGACCCGCCGGCGAACGATGCGCGGTTGCACCGGCCGGGGATTTGCGTATATTCCACCGCTATGACGTACCCGTTGCTCACGCTCAAAGCCGGGCGCGAAAACGCCCCGGCCAACCGCCATCCATGGATCTTCTCCGGCGCCCTCGCCGAGGGCAAACCGGAGGTCCCCCACGGCGCGCTCGTCCGGGTAGCCGAGGCCTCGGGCCAGGTCATTGCGACGGGAACGTACTCGGCCAAGGGGATGATCGCGGTGCGCGTGCTGGCGTGGGAGGAAGCGCCCATCACGCGGGAGTGGATCCGCGAGCGGGTGCGGGAGGCGGTCGAGCGGCGAAGGCTGGTCGGAATCGGCGCAGACGAGACAGTCACCGGATACCGGGCGGTGTTCGGGGAGGCCGACGGGCTGCCGGGGCTGGTCGTCGATCGGTACGGGGAGGTGGCGGTCGTGCAGTTCGCGACGGCCGGCGCGGAGGGACTGCGGGAGCCGATCCTGCAGGCGCTGGCCGACGTGCTGACGCCGGCGGCGATCTACGAGCGGAGCGATCTCCCCGCGCGCACCGAGGAAGGCCTCGCGCCGGCCAGCGGGCTGCTCTCCGGAGTGCTTCCGGAAAGAGTGGAGTTTGCGGAACACGGGCTCAGGTTTACGGCCGACGTGACGGGCGGGCAGAAGACGGGGTTTTTCCTCGATCAGAGAGATGTGCGGCGGCAGGCGCGGGCGCTGGCGGCCGGGCGGAGAGTGGCCGACCTGTTTTCCTACCGGGGAGCGGCGGGCGTCGCGGCCCTGAAAGGCGGGGCCGAGCACGTGCACTGCGTGGATTCCTCGGCGGCGGCGCTTGCCGCCGTGGGGCCGGAGGCGGAGGCCAACGGGCTGGCGGCGGCGCGCATCACGGCTGAAGAGGCCGACGTTTTCCAGTGGCTCGGTCAGCGGTCGGAGCCGGAGTTCGACATGGTGCTGCTCGATCCGCCGGCGCTGATCAAGTCGCGCCGGCATGCCGAGGAGGGGCGCAAGGGGTACCACTTCCTCAACCGGGCGGCGCTGCGGATCCTGCGCGATCAGGGCCTTCTCGTGACCTCGAGCTGTTCGTTTTTCTTCACCGAGGATGACTTCGCCACGACCCTGCGGCGGGCGGCCGCCCAGGCGGGGGTCCAGCTTCACGTGCTGGCCACGGTGCGGCAGGCGGCGGATCATCCCGTGGCCCTGCATTTTCCCGAGTCGTTTTACCTGAAGTCGTTCGTGTGCCAGGTGCGGCGGCGAGTTTAGTGTTGCGGGATCAGGCGGGGGCGGGTATTTTGGTGTAGAATGATCGGACGCCCCCGTAGCTCATCCGGATAGAGCATCTGCCTTCTAAGCAGAGGGTAGCAGGTTCGAGTCCTGCCGGGGGTATTTAATTTAATACCCAACAACGACTTCCGACGACTACTTCAACCAAAAACATGAGGCCAAAACAGGCAAAAGGGCCTCTGACTGGTAGGAGAAGTCATGGAAGATCATCTCAAGCGACTCTACCTTTTGGTCGATGAACTGAAGGTGGGATCAAACTGGAAGACATACGTCGATGCGTTTGTCTTCGGATGCAAGATAAGAAATCTGGCACCACGCACTCTCAACGTCTATGCGGAGCGGCTCGGCTATCTGGTCCGCTATCTCGAAGAAAAAGGCATCGACATCGAGGACATTACGCGGCAGAATATCCAGGACTACCTGCTGTCGCTTATCGGCAACGTCTCTGACGAAACCGTCAACGGCCGGATACGCGTCTACCGCCGGTTCTTCAATTACCTGGAAGAAGAAGGCATCTGGGAAAAACCAAACCCCACGAAGAAGCTGAAACTGGTCAAGGTATCCAAACGGATTAAGCCGGTAGTGTCGCCGGAGGAAATCCAGCGTGTTTTGCAGTCCCTCAACAAGTCAACCTACGAAGGATACCGGAATCTCACGATGGTGATGTTGTTCTGGGATTCCATGATCCGCAAAGAGGAATTGATAACGCTCAAGATCGACGATATTGACCTGCGCGCCGGGCTGGTCAAGGTTTATGGCAAGGGCCGCAAGGAGCGTCAAGTCCCGATGGGCGCGAAGACCATTAAGACCGTCCATTTCTACCTGAACCGGTGGCGGAACGGCACGCCGGGGAACCTCGCTTTCTGCCAGAGAAGCGGCAAGCCTATAACTTCGCGCCACTGCCACAAGATCATCCAGGATATCGGGAATAATGTCGGCATTGAGCTCTATCCCCACCTGATTCGCCACAGCGCGGCTACGTTTTTCATCCGACAAGGCGGCTCCCCGGTGATTCTGCAGAAGATTCTCGGGCACACGTCGCTGGTAGTGACGCAAAACTACCTGCACATGAGCAACCAGGATATGGTGGAGACGTATTCGAGGTTCAGCCCGAGTAATGCAATAAAAATCTAATTTTTTTATTGACAAGTAACGTTTCGTGCTACAATTTGACGTCAATTAACGACGAATGTCGGCGATTTGCAACGGTTTGCGAAAGTAACGGAAATGTTACGTAAGGCGAGAGATGAGCAAATGAATGAGCATCTTATAAACATTGAGAAAGCAGCTGAAATCTTTGGGAAATCGGTGAGGATAATGCGCGACTACAAGCGATTGCTAATAATCCAACCTGTGGCCAAAGATGGGATGAAAGACCTTTACGACCCATCTGATACGCGGTGGGCTTCTGATCGACTGAAGGAACTCGTGCTCAATCTCAGCCTTAAAGACTCTGCAGACATAATAGTCCGTGAGAGAAGAAAGAACAAAAAATAAGCTGGTCTTGTATGGGTAACGTAAAAGACAAAGTATGTCTGGCGCTTGACGTGGCCACTCTGCAGGAGGCCGAGCGATTGGTCAAGGCCACCCGGGAATCGGTCGGTTATTTCAAAGTCGGATTGCAGCTCTTCTGCGCAGTTGGGCCAAGGGTCGTCGAGACAATAGTGGAAGTGGGGGGCAAAGTCTTTTTGGACCTTAAGTTTCATGATATTCCGAACACCGTTGCCGGGGCAACTCGATCCATTGTGTCTCTCGGTGCCAGTATTTTTAATGTCCATACGAGTGGTGGTTTGGCGATGATGAAAGCCACTGTCAATGAGGCACATGAGCTGTCAAGGACAGCTAGTGTAAAGCGGCCTCTGGTCATAGGAGTTACGGTGCTGACCAGCCTCAATACCGAGAATTTGAGAAGCGAACTTGGTATTGAACAAGACAGCAAAGCCTATGCGCTTCGTCTCGCTGAGTTAGCGAAACAGGCCGGCCTAGATGGAATTGTCTGTTCCGCTGAGGAAACCGCTTCTGTGAGACGAGAGATAGGGAGCAATTTCTACATAATCAATCCGGGCATCCGACCGGAATGGTCAGTGGACTCAACAGATGACCAGAAGCGCATTACGACGCCGAGACAAGCAATAGAAGCTGGGGCAAGCCTCATTGTTATTGGACGCCCGATTCTCAAGTCCGGGGATCCAACTGCGGCGGCCCAAAGAGTTTATGAAGAAGTTGAGCGTGCGGCAGATGACTCCAGAAATTGAAGCCATACTGGTTCAAAAGCTTCGCGAGACCGCAAATTCACTGCAGGGGGACGTGACAATGTCCAGGCCGCTGCGTGAGTTACATTTTGTCCTATCCGAACTGCAATACAAGCAAGCAGCGACTTGGCAGCGCCTGCTGATTTATACGCTTGTAGCATTTATAGAAGATTTTTTCTTCAACCTCACCGGCGACATTCCATTCAAAAAGGAAACCCGTGAAACTCATGACAGCGTTATGCTGGCTATCGGGAATGGTCTGGACAAACTTTCCAGAGACGTAGAGACGAGTGACGCGACTGGCGCGTACGCGAATCTCGAACAGATGATATGCCATTATCTTGATTCGATGGACGAACTCAACAAGAAGCTACCGGTGCATTGATGAGATCAGTCGAAGAGATAATTTGGTTTCAGTTGATCCTTCTTCTCATCGCTGTATTAGCTAGATCATTCTACTACGTTGTGATGGTGTTGGTGCGTAAGGGTGACAGGAAAGACTTGGTTATGAGTTCTTGGGCAGAGTTTACAAGAATAGGAAGTGATCTTTGCCATATGTCATTTGCCACGGTAGCGACTGCTTTGCTAAACCCAGCGTCCAAAATCTCTGAACTTGTCTTGACTAGTAAGGCGAATTTGTTTAAGTTCCCGGCACTGTTCTTACTAGGTTATGTGATCGTGTACCTTTTGCATAAAATATTCTCGAGACAATATCCGTTCCAATCAGATTTCTGGAAGACTTTGGGCATTGTCTCTCCAATTTTGGCGAGTTGGATAATCGGTTATAACGTGCTGCTAATAGCGGCTGGCTTGGCTATATCGGCTAAGTAGCGTAGAAAGGAGTTGGAGATGATTCAGGAAATCGCCAACATGGTCAATGGCAGCTTGTTTTTGCTTTCAATAGTCATTCCGGCGATAGTCTTCGCTGTTGTCTTGTTTGTGCATTGGGCAGTAGTTAAACGCACAATTCTTGTCGCCGCTCCTGCCGTTGAGACGACCGGCAATTTTCTACTGGCCGGATACTGTGCCAGTGATTGGGATATGACTGCAGGTGTTGGTCGGCGCAAGGATTTCTACGATACTGACAATACTCTGAGGGACTTTGAAAGTTCAAAGCGCACTGCAACTCAGATTTGTGACAAAATCAAAACCATCATGGCTGAACAAAAAGACAAGGTGAATTGGAAGGTTTGCTTTATTGAAAAGGACTCCGGGCCAGTTGGATGTTTGACGACCAAAGACCTAGTGTCTAGCATGTTGGGCGTGAATGCTTCGGTCGTTCGCCCTCGCCGTAAACTAGACGCTGCATCAGTGAAGGGCGAACCTTTGAAGGAAGGTGATGCCGTAATACTTGTGACTGATGTCGTGACTACCGGGTTGCAGCTCATGAAGGCAATTGACAAAATCGAGAAATTTGGAGCATATGTATCAAATGCTGTTGCCGTCGTAGACCGTGAGGAAGATAAAAATGACCTGTTCTTAAAGAAAAGGATACCGATTCACTGCGTTTCTACGATCAGCAACATACGAGATTCTGTTAAATCCACCAGAACGAAAAGAGAGAGCGCCTAACTTCAAGACGCTCCCATAAGTTTCCCTTGGCCTCAGCGCTGCCGTCCAAGTCTGGTAAGTGAGGCGTGGGTCAAGAGAAATATAGCCAAAATGACTACTGCAAAGAGCAATGAACCCGTGACCCCTTTCCACCCCCCGATTAGACTCCAGAGGTTTTCACTCATCGCATCACCCCGTTGAAGAAACAGTACATTCTTTATTCCTCCTTACAAGATCAATTTTGTTTCAGGCTTCTATAGCTCCCAAATGACATTGTCCCATACGTCACAGGAGCAGTCAAGCAATGACCGCTACAACTTTTCATGTCGTGCTATGCAAGAGTGCGCTCCAGTCACCAAATCTCCAAGAAGCCCTTGCTCCCCCGCTGCAAGAGCTTCGTGTCCTGTCCCAGCTTGACCATAAGTTCCTCGACTGAACTTACAACCGCGTGGTGGACAACCGTCGTCCAGGCCCGTAGGTCCTGATGAATGAGGATGTTTTTCGGAGCGGACAGTGCGTCAGCGTAGCCGGTGAGCTTCTCCGATGCCCATTTCTTGAGGAATCCCGGCTCAACCGTCAGAAACCGGCAACAATCGAGATGGATGCCGTAGTCGCGGATTCCGATGTACATGTGGTAGTCCTTGAATTCCTGGAAATTGACTATCAGAAAATCGCGCCTCACCTTGGCAAAAAAGCCCGAGCTCTTGACCTCTTCAACTTCCCAGTTACAGTCGCCGGGAATCTTGGCTTCCTTTAGCCGTGCCTGGATCGCCGAAAGTACGTTGCCAGCGTTGCCAGCCCCGTGATCGATCATCGTTGTCCATTCATTCAGAATGGATTCTTCTTTGAGTGTGATTGCCATGATTGTCCTCCAAAACCAGTAATTGTATGTGCTCTTTACCCGATTTGGTATCGCTTCTCGTCCGTGGGGTCGAGCGACAGCCAAATAGGAGTGAAAATGCTCTGTGTCGTAAGCTCATGTTCAGTCGTTATCCAGTGAAACCGCTGGGCCTTTTGTGGAATGTCCAGTTTCGCCACGGCTTGTCTGATGTTCGAAAGGCGCGCGGGGGCCGTTGTCACATAAAGGCTCCGGAATCCTTTGAATTCTTGAACACCGAAGTCCTTTGTATACCGCTGGTATTTGCCATCAAGCAGATAATTCGTGTAGAAACGGATGCTCTTCAGTACACCTTTGTCCGAGTCACCCACAACTTCTGTCCCCCGGTCGATTTCAAGAAAGAAGAGCGCGGCCTTGCCATCCCGTTCGAGGGCAAATACCCCGTCCGGCGTATGAGAGACCTCCTGGCGGTCGCGAGCGACATCGCAAATGACGTCCCTGATATACTTGGTAACCGCTCCCTTATCAGTCTTCTCACCGTAATAGTCAGGGATGAAACCCAAGAGACGGATGCCGGACGCTTCACAAGCTAGTTTGAGCGTGATCCGAAAGTCGTTGATAGCGAGAAAATGCCGCATGAAGTAGTAGTCGCGTGGCTTGGCCTTCGTCTCGCTCCACTTCAACTGCTCGCGGTCAACGCCAAGCGCTTCCGCAACGGCCTGCAAGCCCGCCGTTGAAACCGTGAATATAGACTCGTCTATGTTCGCGACCGTAAAGGATGACACGTACCGGGCTGATTTCAGGAGCCGCATGCGGCGGTAGGCTGTTTGCATCGAAGGGAAGTGGAGTCGCTGTAGTTGAGTAATAGTTAGGAAGCGGTGCTTGTACAAATCCACCAAAAGCAGGCTGTCGCGTTCCGTGAACTTGAATCGTTTCTCCGGCATTTAGAACACCTCGTCCGGATCGAGGTCAGCGAGAGGATCATCGTCTGCGGTTTGCCTTGCGGACCGCTCATCCGCTGCCTTAGGCGTGCGGGGAATGCCATAAGCCTTGCGCGAGAATTCAATTACTTCCTCGGCCCGGTCGAAATCCGGTTCTGCGTCGACCTTCGGCACCCACATCGGGAACGTGTTTTTGCCGATCCTGCAATAGGCTTCCCCGACGCCGAGTTGGAGCAATTCCTCTCTCGGCAAAGATTCCACTTCGAAGTCATATTGGTTGATGAACTCCGGTCCGAGCCTGCCGGCATCGGCCTGGGCAACCTGGAAGCTCACGATCGTCGAAACGTTACCCAGAATTTCGCGATACAATTCCAGCGGTACCTGCCGCGTCTGCTGATGGGCAAGAATCAATCCAAGTTTGTACTTGCGTGCTCGTGAGAGAATCTTCTCGTACGACTGCTGGGCAATGCCGCAGAAATTCTGGAATTCGTCCAGGTACAGGAAGTGCGGCCGCCGCCCACCTTTCGACGTGTCGGCGCGGCTCATGGTAGCAGTCTGATATTTCGCCACGATTAACTGGCCGATAAGCTGGCTCGCGACCGTTCCCAAGATACCGTCCGACAGGTTAAAGAGCAGAATCTTCCCCTCGTCCATCGCGCGTCGAATATTAAGCAACCGCCTTGAGACCTCTTCCGGATTCATCGATGACCGTCTTGGCGGACAAAGGCAATTCCGGACGTATTTGCCACGGACAATCCGGGAAATCCGGTTGATCACTGGGAAGTGTGCGTCTTTCGGCAGCAACGGGTAGGTATGCTCGAAAAACCTCTTTGTCTGCTCGTCTTCGGTGGTTCGGACGATTTCCTTCCGCAAGGTGTCGTCATGGCGGTCAAGAAGCGGCTCGAAGTCCATGAGGGTCGATCCCTGCCGCTCGGTCAGGGCGTAGAGGCTGTGTCGAAGAATCTCGTCCATCCTCGGGCCGCCGTCCCCCACTACCCGCTGCAGGACGGTGAAGGTCTCGTCCACGTGCAGGTCAATGTCCTCTCCCTCTTCCAAATACAAGGGGTTCAGGACAACCGGAAACTCGAGGTCTTTGGGGTTGAAATAAATGACATCCTCGACCCGGTCTTCGGGGATGAACGGGAGGATCTCCTCGGTGAGCATCTCCATTTCAGGAGCCAGCAAGCCGATGCCATTTCCCCGTGACAGGTCCTGGAGGATCAAATACCGGAGGAAATTTGTTTTGCCGTAGCCGGACTTTCCGACCACGTAGAGGTGCTTATCCCGGTACTCGTCCGGAAGGATCACCGGCAATCCGCTTCCATGATCGCCGAGCTCTAGCCCGTCTACATTGATCATCCGGCTTGAAATGAAATCCCGAAGCTCTTCGGCGGTGACCCCGGCGTCGATTTGTTCTGCAAGTTCGTCACGGCTGATGACGGCCCGGGCCAGGTAGCCGTATGAGTTGGCGAAGTAGCGTACTACCTCCTCGCATTCAGCCAGACGCTCCCGCTCGAATTCTTCGGCTCGGCGGGCTTCCCTTCGTTTCCGTTCAGAAACTTTTGTCTGGTACCAAAGGGCGATTCCCCCGCCAATGACTAGAATCAGTATGATGCCGACTGTATCCATGAATTCCCCAAAAACCAGCCTGTCTAATCGGCTGTATACTCCCTGTATATCGGCTGTTTTCCCGGACTTTACACCCCCCAACCGGTAACTCCAAAGTTCAAACAGGATTACGAAAAGGTACTGAAGGCGATTCAATACCGCTTTACGCGGTATTGATGCCCGGTACCATCTTCAGGACACTCGTACTTCAGACTTGAAAATGGCGTTGAATATCGGTAATTTTAGCCAACATTTTTTGGAGGACAAATGGGCGAGACAATTGAAGCTAAAGAATGCATCTTGGGCAAGCTGTTTAGCACCGAATTCCTGTTCGAAATACCCCTGTATCAGCGTCCATTCAGCTGGTCAACTGAGAATTTTGAGCAACTATTTGATGACATTTATGAAGCCTTCAGCGGGTCGTCCAAGCAGTACTTTCTCGGGTCCATAATTCTCCAGGAGTCGGCTGGTAAGAAGGATACGTTTGAGGTTGTGGACGGCCAGCAGCGGTTAACTGCTTTGGCTCTGTTTTTGGCAGTCGTCCGGGACCTCACTGCCGAGGAGCTACTGCGGAAGACATTGGAAGAATCGTTATTTCAAGAGGCGAATCCTTATAAATCTATCCCACGTCAAGTACGAATTACCCCGTGGGAAGCTTTGCGCGACACGTTCAATAAGTACCTATACAAGCGTGGAGGTAGTTCCGACTTCAAAAAGGAATTCGAAGGCGGGCGAATCAAGTTCACCGATCAGGAAGATAGTCTCTACCATTTGTACGAAGCTGTCAGCGTTTTTACAAGGCGGTATGGCGAGTTGCTGATTGACCCATCCATTCTAGGTCGGTTCATCACTTTCCTTATGGGCGACGTCTACGTCGTGTACATCCAAACCTCTGAGTTCATTTCGGCTTTCCGCATGTTCACTGTGCTGAACACTCGGGGCATTTCCCTGAGCATTGCTGACCTACTCAAGAGCGAAAACCTGGGGGCGATAACCGACCTCGGAGAGCGAATCAGGGCAGCGAGAAACTGGCAGGCTATTGAAGATGATTTGGGGCGCGAAGCGCTGGAAAAAGTAGTGATCTTCATTCGTACGATCCAAGTAAAGGATAAATCGCGACTTGGAATTTACGATGAATATCAGTCCTTGATCTTCAGGCCGAAGCTATTGGATCGGGGAGGCGCATTCATAGGATATGTCACCGAAGTTGCAGACATTCACAGTGAGAAAATCCTGAATCCGATCGTGCATTTAGACGCAGCAGAGAAAAATGAATATCGTGCGCTCGTACAAATGCTTACCCGGTTTATTCCGTTCGATGATTGGATTCCACCGACCATAGCATTCCACCAGAAATTCAAAGATGACGCGAAGCTGAGCGCGTTTGTGATCGAATTGGAAAAGAAAGTCTTTGTCGAATGGGCCGTGGGGTTATCTCTCACCGAGCGCATTGGCAGTCTGAACCAAGTTATCAAGATCATTGCGGGCACAGCGTCGCCGGAGGATGTAGTAAGCCAAACTAAAGGTTGGAAGGAACCCGAGAAACTGAGGGAAATCATGATTCGGGTACTCTCTGACCCTCAATTCTACTACATATTCGGCGGAAAGTTAGCTCGCTATTTCCTGCTCAGGCTAGATTTGGATCAATGGGAAATGGAGAATTTCGGGGGGTACTCCGGCACGATCACCGTGGAACATGTTCTTCCGCAGACACCGCAGGAAGAAAGCGAGTGGAAGAAGTCTTTCGATGATAAGTCACGTGCTGAGCTGACTAATGCGGTAGGCAACTTGGTGCTGCTGAGCGGGCGAAAGAACTCATCGGCTCGGAATTACGAATTCGCAAAGAAGAAAGAAGCGTATTTTCGGGGTCGGAGTACTGCGTTCAGGATCACGAGGGAATTGGAAAGCGTCGACTCCTGGTCGCCAACGGAAGTCGCCAAGCGGCAGGCGTTGCTGATCTCGCGCGCGGAAAGTATCTATTTCAGTTAGCTAATAGATTGTGGAGGCACTTCATGGCAATTTCACGATGCCACAATTGTTGGAAGTCGCCAAAAGGCGTGAAAAAGGAATACGTAGCGACTGTGCATCCAGTTGGTTATCCAGACACAGCCGTCATATGCGGAACGAAGGGGTGTCAATGTTCTGGGTTAGTCTGGCTCACGTCTAACGAATTCTCTGACTACAAAAGAGGGAATCGGATATTCGACGTTGACACTCAGACAGTAAAAGTCAGGGTTATCTAATGCAAGTGTCTGCGTAGGCAAGAATTTCGCTCCCGCACCCGGTAGTCGAAGACAACCCTCGGTTACCGGGTACACTCGGTCCGTTGTCTAGAACCGGACCGCATTCAACGCACTGGTGGTTTTTCCTGGCGCTGTCGGGAGCTTGAAAAAACCGGATGGAGCGTAAGACTGTTCTGCATCCGCCCGTCCGCTAGGATGGTGTTCCAGACCGGGCCGAAAAGCGCTTCCGGAGCCTCGTAGCTGAATTGCGCGGAATTCGTGACCAGAAAGACATCCGAACGCCTAAGCGACGTTCCCATGCTCTGAATGAGCTCAAGAAGGCTTTGCCGCCGCCGGGCCGAGGATGTGACAATTAAGACGCGGAATCCTGGTGCGATCAGCGGGTCAAATGAGCGGGGTGACCTGAAAATGGTGGCGTACCCCAACAGCTTTTTCTTCAGCCTCGATATAGTGGCCGTCCCGCGGTCGATTTCGAGGAAATAGCCGTACTTCGAGCCTTCTGATTTCAGTGAAAAGTAGGCGTCCGGGACTATGGTAGCTGACTCGCTTCCGCCAGCCTTATGGCGGCTGACTTTGAGCCGAAGCTGACCGTCCTTTTTCCAGGTCTCAAGTGTGATTTCCGGGGTCTTCCCGAGCGCGAGTGTGAGGCAAATTCTGAACCGGTTGACCGCGATCTGGTGCTCGGCATAGAGCGGAGACAAGACCGGCACCTTGTGGCCGTTTCCGTTGCGGATCGTTTTGGCACCGGTCAACCGCCTGCCTTTCGCATTCGGGCGGAATAAGTACGACTTTGTCCCTTCGCCTAGTCGGGTCGGCCTTTCGATTTTGTGAACCAATCCGTGTTGCCAGAGTAGATGAAGGCGCTTTCGGGCCCGGCTCATAGACGGAAACAGGAGATACCGGATTTGTTCGGTGGTGAGGAGGCCGTAGTCGTCGAGTGCTTCGACAAGGAGCTTATCCCGCTCCTGCAGTTGGATCGGTTTGAGGTTTTCAGGTTTAGATTTGGGCATTGTTCTTTTGGTAAATGAGGGCGGCGGCAACTGAAGTGAATAAATGGCTCCAGTAGCGGCGACGGCCCCGATCCTTTACGGAGGCGCATTTCTGAAGCTCAGGAAAACGGGATGCGATTGTGTTTGCCATTTCCTGCATTGAGGCGACCGGTTTTCCGGCAACTTCAATCCGGATTTCATTGGAGTCAATTTCCGCAACAGGGACCTTTAGTTTCCGTCCAAGCTCAATGGCACACTTAATCAGGATCATGAGCCGGAATCCGTCAGGCGTGTCAGGAATTTCCTTCCTCTCCAGTACGACTGCGTCGGGACATGTGTCCTTGATCAGCCGGTACATGACCTCGCTCGCGAGATTCGGCCGGGTTTGGTGATTTCCTTTTCGGCACAGCGATTTCACGCCATAGTCGGCAAGGTCCTTCCCCTCAAGTAGTGCAAAGCCGATTTCGCGGAGACCCGGATCGAGTGCGAGGATGTTACTTTTTCGATTCATATTTTCTGATGAGATAGACGAATAAGGCGCGTCTCGACTTCCTGATGTGCGAAACCGGAATCTCCATGACCTCGCGGTATGCGCGGTACACGGTGTGCCAGTCATGTTTAGTGCAAACTTCGTGGTACCAGTCTTGCTGGCTCGGCTCTCCGAACGACTCGGCGATAAGCGAAGACAGGGATTCGGCAAGGACTTTGGATTTCGGATTCTTCGGTGCGTTTGACATGGGTTTTATGCGTTAATGGCTAATTGTTCCTCTCTCTTCTTGATGTCCTGTCGTAATGAATCGAAGAGGTCATAGAACAGCACCTCGACCGGGCACTGGATAATGGCGGAAAGCTTCAGCGCGTTCTCAAGGGAAGGCACTTTGCGGCCCTTTTCCCAGTGAGATACGTGAGAGACGCTTCCGAGTCCGGCACGAACGGCAATGTCGCAGAGTCGCAAGTTCTGTTTTCGCCGGTAGCGGCGGATCTGATTCGGAATTGGTTTGCGTACACGTTTCGCCATAGACAGCCGATTCATTACGACCCCGGTAGCTTAAGGACCGGTTCAAAATCGCTCAATTGCCTACTTCGGCAACTATCTGTGGATAAAGTGCAGGACACCCTGAACGGGCATTGAAATCAAGTAAACTGCCAGAACGCGCTTGCCCGTGATAGTAGTACTGAGGCCTCGCTAGTGTTCGACGACGGTGAATATTAAGAATGCCTCATGCAGTTCAAACGAGGGCGTTTTTTTGAAACTCGAGAGACTAGCAGAAAGGCCGACTCATGTCAAGATCGGCGTGTTACGACGTGGTGCGGGGAGTGCCCGATTTGCGCGAGACCTCCCCGGATACATCCCTCACTCTGTGACATGGTTAGCGCGTCTTTCGCACAGCCACAGCCACCGTCTTTGTCAATGCGTTCTACCTTCGTGCTATATCTAATGTTCTTCCTGCCAATAATTCGTGAACCGATACAAACGGCCAGTCTGGGTTACAAAGAGAATGTCAGGGTCGCCGTCAAGATCGAAGTCAGCAGCTTTGATCATCTTGGGAGAGAAGATTTGAGCATATCCGTCTAAGCGGTCTGCCCGTTGAAACTGACCGCCCCCCATGTTCTTGATGAAGTAAAGTCCATTTGCGATTCCAACAAATATATCTTCGTCACCGTCCAGATCGAAATCGGCGCAGACGGCTCCACTAGACGGAAGATAGAAACTCTGATGTGAAGAGAAAGACCCAGCCTGACTCAAAAATATATATACGCTATCGTAAGTGGTCACGACAAGGTCCGTCCCGGTCTCACCGTCAAGATCAGCAACTGAAACGCTAGTGGGCTGACCGACCAGTGGCTGGACTGGCACAAACAGATTGGTCGCGAAGACATAGAACAGGGGTGGCTCGGATGCGACGACGGCAATGTCTGCGTATCCATCCAAGTCGTAATCGCCAAGAGCGATGCCAACAGGAGTGCCTATAATCGAAATCGTCCCTGGGCCGTTGGTGAAGTAGCGCCCATAATCATCATTAAGCAACCACTCTATGTTAGGCGAACCCGCACCAGCAATAACAATATCAGTATCGAAGTCACCGTCCATATCGGCAAGCGCTAAGAGAGTCGGGGTTCGATCCATTTGCGAATTATAGGGACCGTAGATGTAACCCACCAAGGAGTCCAGGTCACCTTTTCGATTCTCGAATATGTGCACGCCATCAGGGTTGGCATAAGAAGCGACTATACTGGTGTAATTCGCGGCGCTGGCGATACCTTTGGATGCTTTTACTTGTACCGTATGGATTGTGCTGGGGTTACATGGATTTGAGTCGTAGAGATCCAACACCTTCGAAAATGAGATCATCCCCGTACCGTTGTTGATTCCGGCGTATACTGCCTGGTGGCAGTGTCCGTCTCCAACGAGGATGTCGGGGTCACCATCATCGTCTATGTCGGCGACATCGATCGATGAAATGAATGTGTTTGCGTCGCCAACTTGATAATCTGAGTAGATTCCAAACGGGAATCCGCCGACCAGAGTTGATTGGGCAGGACTGTTGGACACTCTGGACCAGTTGCTGGCATCGTCCCTGACTCTGATGGCAAAGTAGTACTCCGAGTTCTCCTCGAGGCTCTTCACGGTATCTATTTCGATACTTCCAGCTACTTTGAGCGATGTGGAGCCGCCATACTGAACGGACGCGTCCCAGTTTGATGCGTCGATCGGGACTGTGTTGTACTTGATCACATACACTGAAGCAGTGCCAGTCATGCCGTCATCACCTGGCATGGTCCATGACAAAATGGCGTAATGTGCAGTGACATCGAGTATCTGTAGGTCGGTGATCGTAGCTGGCGGCACGCTGTCACCCGGAGTAACAACTGTGGTAAAATTCCATGAATAGGTGCTGGACAACGGATTCCCCGACTGATCCTTTATGGCCGTCGATAACGTCGCCGTGTATTGTGTGCCAGCGGCCAAGGAAGTTGTTGGAGTGAATGTGGCAACCTTGTCGCTGTAAACGACCGTTCCCGTAATCCCTGACGAAAGTGTGAAGGATGTGGTGGTAACCGTTGTAGAGTTAATCGCTTCGGAAAACGTGGCGGTGATGGACGTCGAAATTGGAACGTTCGTAGCGTTCGACGTCGGCGAAGTCGCGACAATCGTCGGTGCGGTTGTGTCTTCCGCAGGTTCAGTGGGCTTGCTAGCCTTGTCGCCACCGCACGACAAAACTAATGTAGTTCCAATCGCCGTGCCTGCCAACACGAGAATGAGTCGTTTCATTTGAGTCTCCCCTCAGCTGCATTATCCAAAATGCACGCCACTGCAAGTGACCAAATTCTCATCTTGTTTCTCCTTTCTTCGGATTGGTGATTTTGGTGATGGTGTTGTGGTAATGGTGTATGACGTCATCGATGCTTTGCGTGCCGTAAAGGTCCCAGGTCGTTTTTACCGATGCGTGACCCAGGATTTTCGCCAGCGTTTCGATGCTGCCGCCGACTTCTTTCCAGTGGCGGGCGAAACTGTGGCGCAACAGGTGGCACGTAACGTTCTTCTGACGCGGGTTTGGATTGCGAATGCCAGCACGGGCTCCCGACGCAGCGACGATTCTGTTGATTTGGCGGGTACTCAAAAAACCGCCTTTGGCGGTTCTGAAGAGTGGAGCCACCGGATTCGGCGCACACAAAGTCTTTAGCCTTTCGAGAAGCCGCTTCGATAGCGGTAGCATTCGGAGCTTGCGGCCTTTTCCGTTGCGCACGATCAAAATGCCCTGCTTGACATCAAGGTCCTCGGTTACGAGCTTGGCCGCTTCGAAGCGGCGGATGCCCGTCTCAACGAAAAGCGTGATGAGCGCCCGGTCGCGGTCTTGCTCCGAGGCGTTGATGAGCTTCTCCAGGTCGCTTCTGCCAAGATGGTACTCCGCGTCCTTATGCACGGAAATCCTCCGAACCTGCTCGGAAAGCGTCTCTCTTAATGCGCTCCTCGGGCCGGTTTTCCTGCGTGAAGAAGCGGTCCTCGGATATCGATGTCTCACTCTTGCATAAGTGAGACCCGATAGAGCGCGGGGAATCTTGATCCAGTTAGGCGTATCAGGCCCGTGAACATTGGGCATTTTGAACTTGGATGAACGAAGTCAGTGGCGTAAGACTGCCGGAGAACAGACAGCGAAGAGCGCAGATAGAAATGCGGGGACGCTTTAGAGTCCGCGTAACTGCTTGGTTTTTAATGGGATAAGGTGTTGACCGGATGTCCTACTTATGCAAGAATAGGACGTGGGGGTCTCATTGTCAATCATTTTCGCTGGTGTTCGCATAGGAATTATGCACAGATAGTGGCCTTCGGATACCACTTTTCATCCGAGTTGGACTTCCAAAGGGTCGTGTACAATGGCCCGTATGCCAATTCAGCAACACCATGTGGACGAACTGAAACGCATCTATCGAGACCAGTATTCAGCGGAGCTATCCGACAAGGAAGCGTGGGCGATGGCCCGCAGGCTTGTGTCATTATTCCGGTTACTATCGAATGGAAATCCCGGACCCGTGGGAACTCAAGCCAAGCGTGAGAACAGGCCCGGTGGCGCCCCCGATCCTCGCAAACCAACTGCTCCGAACATCACAAGCTAACTTCTATGGGTCAACTCGCTATCTATGCCAGAAAGTCAACGGAATCGGAAGATCGCCAGGTTCTGTCGATCGATTCGCAAATTCAGGAATTGAAGGAGTTCGCCGTACATCAGGGGCTCGGCATACCTTTCGTTTTAACCGAATCCAAGTCGGCAAAATCACCTGGGAGGCCGGTCTTCAATAGCCTCATGGCGAAGATCAACAAAGGCGAGCTCGACACGGTCCTTTGCTGGAAGCTGGACCGGCTCGCTCGAAATCCGGTCGACGGCGGGGCCCTGATCTGGGCAATGGAGGAAAAGAAACTGCAGACAATCTACACCCCGCAAAACACGTTCAGGAATTCGGGCAACGACAAGTTCTGGATGCAGATGGAATTCGGGATGGCCAAGAAATATGTCGACGACCTCAGTGACAATACCCGGCGCGGCCTTAGAACGAAATTGAAACAGGGGTGGAGGCCTGGCCAGGCACCTTTCGGCTACCTCAACGACAAAGAAAAGAAGACGATCGTGCGGGACCCGGAACGTTTTGAGATCGTCCGTGCCATGTGGGACATGATGTTGTCCGGCCTGTATACCCCCCATGCGATACGCAAGAAAGCAGCCGAGGAATGGGGGCTGAGGCAACGACCGACACGGACGAGCAAAGGCGGCCCGATATCTCCCACCACCGTGTACATGATCTTCACGAATCCTTTTTACTACGGCGGAATCCTGTTTGACGGTGAGCTTCACAAAGGTGCGCACGAGCCGATGGTGACGAAAGACGAATTCGACCGCGTTCAGTCGATTTTGTCATCGCGAAGTCGGCAGCGTCCCAAACGGCTGGCATTCACTTATTCGGGTATCATGACGTGCGGAGAATGCGGAGCTGCGGTTACCGCTGAGAACAAATACAAGCTCCTGCGTACTACGGGCACTCGCAAGAAATACGTTTACTACCACTGCACCAAACACAAACCAGGAATCAAGTGCTCGCAAAGGGTTATAGAAGAACGGGAGTTGGAGCAACAGGTTGTGGCGTTCCTGAAATCCGTCACAATCAGCAAACCGTTTCTTACTTGGGCGCTTGGTCTACTCCAGACATTCGAGGACGACGAACGGGAAAGAGACAGAAAGATCGCAGCTTCCCTGGAGAAGAGAATCGCCGGTTGCCAACAGGAAGTCTCCGAACTGCTAAACATGAAGCTAAAGAGCCTGATCAGTGACGGTGAATATCTGCGAAAAAAGAACGAACTCATGAATGAGTCGGTCGGGCTAAAGCAGCAACTTGGCAACTTACTATCCAGCAACGGATCCGGTATCAGAAAGTGCCGTCAAGTTTTCGAATTCTCCGAATCTGCTCTTCGCCGTTTCCAAAGCGGCTCTCCAGAGACTAAACGCGAGCTCCTGGGCCAAATATGTTCGAACTGGATTCTTAGGGACAAAACGGTCCTAATCTCAGCCCAAAAACCGTTTGGGGTTATCCAGAGTTTCTTGGAAACCCCTTCAGGCAAGAGTGTCAGGTTCGAACCGGGAGATTTTGGCTTACCCCAGCAAGAAAACCAAACTCAAAAGACGTCGTTTTACACGAACCTCCGCTTCCTGAACGACGTTCGAACCGCGGTGAGGGAATCTTTGAAGGGATTCAAGGGCTGCTAACATAGCTCTTCGTATTCATGTCAGCACTGTAGCGCATACCTATCCACCTTCAAAGGGCTGAAAAGTTGCCGGATGAGGCAACTCCATGTGAATACTGCGGCCCCTTTTCTCTTTCCCGACTGGATCTTCTACCGTAACGATCGAGGCACGGACAATCCCACCGACTCTCTCTCCAGCTTGACAGATAGGTCACTTATTGCTACGGTCAAAGGTCCGAGTAACCATTCAACGCACATTTTCACAATTAGAATCAGAAAGGAGGAAATAGTGCATCGCACGTTTGACGGCACTACCCCGTTGGTTATCATGACGGCCAGCGCCGTTCTTATTCTGTTGTTTTGGGGCACGGTACGATGGTTTTCCAATATTCCCATCCAAGAAGTTACGTCGATTCACATCGTCGGAGATTTCACTGTCACACTTCCGTTCGCTGTTTCTCGATGGTGGGATGCCATCATTGGCCCCTTGTACATGCTGTATTTGCGATGGGTCCTTGCCCTAGCGGCCCCACAACACCGCCTGCTCCGGAATGCGCTTACGAAATGGGGACCTATGGTCATCGTCCTAACGCTCGTCTTCTACATCTCCTCATTCCCGGTGACATATCTGGTTATTCTCGGTGCAGCCGCAAGCGCTTTCTATTCCCTGGTCCTATATGCTCTTACCGGCGATTGGAAACAGAGTGTTGTGGCTGGAATAGGATTGGATTCTGCAATAGCATTTCCTATTTCCTTTGTCAGCACCCTTGCAATTCTACCCGTAGTTTTAGGCTTGCTAAGTGTCATGACGATTTTATCCCTCGGATTAGCGAATCTTATCGCCAGACTGCTCCGAAAGCGCGGGTATGAGTAATGACAAACAGCTTTACAAGATCCCGCTCTGATTCGCCACCCCTCCTTCAAACCACGACCTGCCTTAAGCGATCGTGGTTTTTGTTGATTATTGAATGCGTATGCCGCACATTGTCAGCGTGGTAGAATCACTAAAACATCTCGGAAACTCCAAACGACGTGAACCCTGAAATCGATCCTAGTTCGGCTGTTCCTGAATTTTGGAGCTGGCCTACAGTATTCATGCTTTGCTTTGTTCTGAGCGCTTTGGGTACTCTAATAGATTGGTTGCTCAGAAAGAGCCATCGCAAAGCGATTCTCGCACGACTACACTCCATCGAATCAAAACTGTCAACCCTCTCAGCTTTTGCGTGGCAACAGAACATATTCAAATGGATTAGAGGATTATGGGCTATCTACACATCGCTTGGTCGCTCAATGGTCCTTCATACTGCATTCGAGCACCCGATGAAATCAGCACGCTACATTGCTTTTACTATCGTCGCGTGGCTAGTAGCAATGGTAGCTGGGCAAGTTCTCTTCACATCCGAACTACACGCATGGATGCCCTCCATTCTTATTACCGGCCTGATGCCCTACGCTTGGCTGTGGCTAGGTTTGTTTGCGATTCGACTCGTTGCTGAAAGCGGGTTGCTTCCGCTTACAAATCCCGAAATCAAACCTCTATTGGAGCTGTATATCCTTCCGCTCGCAATCTACGATTTCTTAGCCCCGGTAGTATTTGTCAATGGCGCCCTTTCCTATTGTGCCTTGGCTGCGACTCATACGTCATCGTACGCATTAACGTTGCCTTCGCCGTTCACGATTAGCCTTATACATTTACCGTTCACAGTAACGACAATCGCCATATCTATAATAATCTTTCGTATCGGATCGCGATCCTCGGCTAAGATGATATGGGCTGCCCTGTGTGCGCTTGCTGCCGCCTCTTTGGTTTCTGTCATTGAACTAACAACATTGATTTTGATAAGCAACGAGGAGCACGCGGGACTCTCTGCTGAAATGTATCAATCAGCCTTATGGCTTTCTGAAATACTGACCGTTTCTATATCTACCGATTCCGCACGTTGGCAGGTGACCCCCCTCCTGCTAACGGCGTATCTACCAGTTGTCGTCTACACCGTAACAATTCTCTTCCTTGGCTTTGTGCTTCGCCCAATCATGTTCATTACCCAGTATATCGCCGGTCTACTGTTCGAGAAGGAACAAACTCCGTTTCTGGCGCTCGGCTTGACTTTATCCATGATACTGACGTTCTTGAAACTATTGAAGGACTGGGACTGGATTTGGTACAAGTTAAGCCAATAGAGCGAGTCAGATGTCCCCACCCTTCGCTTCAAACATCAAGATCGAATTCCATTTGAGAAACACAAACAGTTGCTGATGCGGCAATAGTTGTAGATCGAGTTTTGATGAACTATCCCCGGGCATTCTGCTCCAAAAGCCGGTGCACTCGGTCAACCACCTGGTTCGGCTGGTAGTGTGCCTTGACCCAGTAATCGAGTGCGCCCATCTGTTTCGCAAGTTCAGGATACCCCTTGGTGCGTTCATCCAGATTGGTGAAAATCACCACCGGAATTTCCTTAGTCTTCGGGTGTGCCTTCAGCGTTTCCAGAACATGAAACCCTACCTCTTCGTTCAAACGCCCGAATCGTTTGTCTGATTTCGGCATGACAAGGTCGAGCAGAATGAGACCGGGGTGCTCAGTCGATGCCATTTCGATCCCCTGTCCCGGCGTCAGCGCGGTGAGAAGCCTGATACGGCCGTCTAGCCGGAACTTCGTCGTATACATTTCGATCAAAATGGGGTCATCGTCGATGAGAAGGACTGCCGGGTGTGTCATAGTATTGGCATTACTTTATCTTCTTGAGGCGTTCGGTGACCAAGTCGATAAGATCCTGCGGCAGGAGCTTTGCTTTCATGATGTATCCCTCGGCACCGAGCTCTTTGCCCCGCTGGGCATTGTCCTTTTCGCCCATGTTGGTAAGAAGAAACACCGGAATGGTCGACAGCGACGGATCAGCCTTCAGGCGTTTCAAAACCTCGAAACCGTCAAGATCGTCCATGCGGATGTCAAGAAGAATGAGATCGGGCCGCTCTTTCTTGGCCATTGCGAGCCCTTCGTATCCGCCGTGGGCTACGAGCAATCGCAGACCTGCAAGGTCAAACTTGATCTTGTACATGTCATACAAGAGCGGGTCGTCTTCGATAAGCAGGATTGATGCTTTCAAGATATCCATAGGAAAAGTCAGTTACGCGCGACTTTGGGCTGCTTCAACGGCACGGTAAGAGTGACGGTAGTTCCCTTGCCCTCGCCTTCGCTTTCGATCCGCACGTCGCCGTGGTGCCGGTTCATAATGTTGCGGATAATAAAGAGCCCAAGGCCAGAGCCGTTGGCGTGCTGGAACGCAGATCGCTCGCCCCGGGAAAACTTTTTGAACAGCCTCGGAAAGTCGGATTTCGGTATTCCGATGCCGGTGTCCTTGACCGTGACTGCCGCGTTCGCGCCGTCGCTCGAAAGGCTGATCGTTACTCCGCCCTTGTTGGTATACTTCTCCGCATTGTCGATCACGTCCATGACTGCCTCCCGCAGGTATTTTGTTTCCCCGGGTACGGCCGGGACTGGCTGGGCAGGCTTTTCAAAGGTAATGCTCAGACCTTTCTTGTCGAAATCCGGCTTCAGTTCCCCTATCGCCTCCGCGATAAGTGCCCCAAGGTCGACCGGAGCGAAGTTCACTGCCGTCTGGCCGCCCTCAAGCTCCATGGCGTCAAGCAGGTCGTTTACTATGTTGTTCAGGTGGTCTGCCGCGGCAAGCATGTGGCGTTGTTCTTGCCGTCGCTGGTCTTCCGGAAGCCTGTCGAGATCTCCGTCAGCCTGCATCGACAAAAGGCCCCGGATTGCCGTCAATGGTGTCCGCAACTGGTGGGACGCGATTGAAAGGAATTCGGACTTCATCTTCAGGAGTTCTTCCAAGTGCAAGTTCTTTTCCTTTATATCCCGCGTCTGCTCTGCAACGATCTCTTCCATGGAGTTGTAGAGACGGGCGTTTTGGACCGCAACGGACGCCTGGTTGGCAAGTGTTCCCAAAAGCTCGATGTCCTCTTTGGTGTACGCCTCCTTGGTAGCCTTGCGACCTATGACTACCACGCCGATGAGGCTGTCTTTCACATTCAGCGGTAGCAGAACTTCCATACCCGAGTGTTTTAGCGATGTAAACGCGTTTCGAAGTTCCGGAGTCCCCCGTTGCCCGGCCGCCGCCTCCTCAACGATGACAGGCTGGCGGCTTGGCATCACGTAGTCCCTGAAGGGTTCGCGGGCATTAAGCGTTTCAAGGCTTGCCGCATCGAACTGCCTTGTCTGTACCACCGCAAAACGGTTCTTGTCGGGTTTCTCTTTAAGAACGAGCGCCACGGCATCTGACCGGAGCGTATTCTGGATCGTGTCGAGTATGACTGCCGTCACCTCGTCGAGCCTGATAGTCTGGGAAATCCTGCTCGCGAACTCTTTGATAGTCGCCTGCGGGTCATAAAGGCTGGTGAAGAAGTACTTATTTACCACCTTTTGCAGGAACTTGCTCACGGCGCTGAATGCATAGAGGAACAACGGCGCGATGACCAGGGCAGACAGGTACGCGCCGACCGTATACTGGCCGCCGAACACGTTCTCGTCCAGATAGACGTTGAGGTAGTAGACAACGAAAACGAAGACCGCGAGCATGAGATAGAAGACTGACTTCCTGACGACGATGCGAAGATCGAAAAGGCGGTACCGGGTAATGGCGTAAAAGGACGCCAAAACGAAAAAGATCGCGCTCGGGCTGTCAAAGGAGGTCAGGTTCCACACCCCAAAAAGCGGCAGGATGAAGCTTACGACTGCCGTGACGAGGCCGAAGGCGCCGAAGCCCGCCATGATCCAGCTGATCTGGTTGCGTTTGATACCCTCGGACCGCCGTCGCTGGTATGACATGACGACAAAGAAAGCCAGGACTCCGGCAACGATGAAAAGGGAATACCCCAAAAAGTACGGCCCGGTTTCAGCCTCATAGCCGGTTGCATACACTTTGAGAACACGTCTGATGACCAGGTCCGAAAACAGGGACAGGGCAAAGTTGATGAGACCAAGAAGCGAGACTGAAATCGTAACCAGCGGGTGGACTTGCTCGAAAAGAAAGTAGAATGAGAAAATCAGACCTGAGCAGATTGCTAGTGCACCCAAGGCGTAGAAACTGGGGACTAATGCGTCGTCACCCGTAACTTGGAATACGAAGTTGACCAGAACCCAGGCTGCGACTATGAATGAGAAGATGCTGAACGTGAGCCTGACGCGATCCCTTCCGCGCAGCGAGAGAACGCCGAGCGTGAGACTGAGAATGGCAACCAGTGCGATCGACACCGCGACCATACGCTTAGGCGGTTATGCGGTTCTTGATCTCTCCGAGCGCCTTGAGCAGGGCATCCATCTGTTTGTCCGTGTGGGTTGCTATGACGGAAACTCTGATGCGGGAGTCGCCCCACGGAGCTGCGGGCCAACGCATGCCGGAAACCAACACGCCCTGTTCCTTGAGGTCATGAGACATTGATACGAGCTTTTCTTCGTCCCCGACCGGTATCATGATGATCTGGCTGTGGGACCGGTACGGTATGCCGAGTGCGTCAAGCCCCTTTTTCACGTACGAGACGTTGTACCGCAGACGCTCCACGATCTCGGGGCGGCTGTCGATAATGTCTACCGCCTTTGCCGCGCCCAGAGCCAGAGCGGGAGCCATGGGACCGGCCGTCAAGACAAAAGGAGAAGCCGCCGCCCGGACGAAATCTATAAGTGCTTTGCTCCCAGCAATGTATCCGCCGACGGAGCCAAGCGCCTTACTTAGCGTCCCCATATTTATGTCGATGGCTCTGGGATCAACTCCATAATATTCCGCGATTCCCTTTCCTTTGGTTCCGAGCGTACCGAACGAATGGGCTTCGTCGAGCATCAGCAACGCGCCGTACCGCTCCTTAAGGGCAACGAGCCCGTTGAGCGGCGCAACGTCGCCGTCCACGCTGAAGACGGCATCGGAGACAATCAGCTTTCTCCGGTTGCGGTAGGGCTTCATCTTGCGGTCAAGGTCTTCCATATTGCAGTGCTCGTATACGACCCGCTCGGCCCGGGACAGCCGGATGCCGTCCACGATGCTGGCATGGTTTTTCTCGTCGCTGAAGATGACGCCGAAGTCGATCTTCTCCTTTGCCTTGTGCTCAAATAGAAATGCCCGGTCGATGACGGTCGGTATCACGCCAACGTTGGTGAGGTATCCGCTTGAAGTGACTACCACGTCTTCCACTCCCAGAAACTCGCTGAGCCTGCGTTCGAGTGTCAAGTGCGCCTCCGTGTTCCCTATGGCAAGCCTGGAAGCGCACGTTCCCACGCCGTACTGCTCTATGCCCTTAATAACTGCTTGTTTGATTTCGGGGTGGTTGGCAAGGCCAAGGTAGTTGTTAGATGCGAAATTGAAATAGGTTTGTCCGTCGAGTTCAATCAAAGGCTCGGACGGAGCGACCCGGACAATAGGCGGTTTCGGGTAGAGGTTGTGTTTGTTGGCAATGGCCAAGACCTTTTCGATTTGCTGCATAGACGCAATGGATAACCCTCCGATTCCTTGATCTTACACCAAGCAAGCCCAGATTGCCAGAAGCTTCACGTAGGCTATGCGGGCTACTTTGAGATCATTTCTTAGATTTCACAGAGAACGCCTTCAAGTACATCTTCTGAATGTTACTCGGAATGTTGTTAATGGTACTTGAAATCACATCTTGCACCCGATCAGGTCTCGCTTTGATTCCGACTTTTTCGCCTTCGATGCTTATGAAGCCAGGGACAAATACTTGAAGACTCTCCAAAATCGATCGAATGTCAGACTTGGAGAGTGTGGTCTTGTAATCTGTAATCAATTTCTGACGAACGGAGGCAAGCTCTGGCGGTTCCGTGTCATCCTTTTGGAGCGAATAAATAGTAGTAAGTACTTCTTTAATTGGTCCTGGATTAACTGTACATCCTTCCACACAATCAATCCAAGAGCATACCTCTGCAGGCGAATAGCATGAGTCGAACATTTCCTTTAGTTTTGCAAGGCCGATCTGCTTCGGTGCGGACAGTAGGAGAATCCGAATCAAATCAACAACTCGGATGGCCGTCACTCTTTGTTGTTTGCACTCTTTCGCAATAGCGCTCTTATCGTCATTTGCCCCCTCAAAATCAATAGCTACAACCACAGCATAATCAGCCCCGTAATCTTTCTTATGACGCAGTATTGTCGACAATTTGGCGGTCCCTGCCTGAATCCTCTCTTTTGAAGTGCTTTTAGCGTCATATGTGAACGAAAAGTTATTTGATTGCGACGCGCTGCTGTAACCAAGAATCGCCTCTGCTTTGCCGTCAGGTTTGCCATTCCCGCCGATCTTAGTTACTTCAAGACCTAATGACAGAAATGCCCTATATACTGCATCCTCAAGTCCGGTACTGTCTGCTACCGAGTCCTTTAGCATCTGCGCTACTGCCGGCGCACCTTCACGGTCGGATAATGACAACTCCCTTAGTGTATTGTCGCGTCTCTTCATAATGAAGTTCACCAGCGCTTCGTCAATTCCCTGTTCATAGAGATAAGCTTCTGTCAACACCTCGGTGATCGCCATAAACTCAAGCGGCAGCGTGCTCTTATAGGCATCGTTATAGTTGGCGATATATGGATGCATCAAATTCATCTTGAGCACGCGACTTTCTAGGTCGAGCTTGGCGATTGGTTCCCCGATGTCCAATATACTCCATTCGATATCCTTTATGAGTGATTGCTCGGTGGTCAAGTCATCCCGAAGATTCGAAAGGAGCTCCGTTCTTTTCTCCTTGTTAGGCTTTTGAATTAAGAGTGGACTCTTAATTTTATTGTCATAGAACTTCTCGGCAAAAACGATGAGCGGGCGTTTTGACAAGGTAAGCGACGTCTGAGACATGCGGTAATCTATGCTTCGCTGTCGATCCCGCTTAATCTCCTCCTCGAAGTAGTGCTTCCGAACTTCGTTATTGAACTTCTTCTTCAGGTATTCCTTCAGCTGCCGAAAGGGTACCGAATCCTTAATGGATTCACGTGTGGAGGTTAGGTTGTTATCAAGTCCATCTGCGTGGATCACCATTCTTGTGCGATTGAATGCCCCATGTGAGAACGCCTCCATACCGAGCAACGGGTCGTCGATATTTATCAGACGATCCCGCACAAGAAGAAAGATCCCGTGACTGCGACCGAGACCTGCTGACTTTGTGGAGTCGACCAACGAATCCTCGTACAACTCAATTCGGCCATATACTCCCTGAAGTGCATCGAAATCAATGTAGTGATCCTTCCGCGTCGTGCGGCAATTCGCAAAATCGAGCGATTCCGCCACAGAGTCATTCTTTCCCAGAACCCATGATTTCATCAGCTTCTTGTTTATCTTGGAGGATTCAACTAGAACCCCATTATAGTGAAGCCTGAATCCTGGATTCAGAGGAAGTGCTGTGCGCAAAACCCATTTCAGTCGGCCTTCTCTTATCTCGGATGCCTTAGTCTTGAGGGAGGTCATGATAGCAAATGTCCATGACTTCTGAGCTTTCTTGCCGAACATGTCAAATGGAACATAGCTCTTCCCTCCAGTGAGTAGGTATTGCTGGATTGACTGCTCTGCTTCTGTTGCAGTGAGTTCGCGCTCATCAAGTAGGAGTTTCTCTTTATCGTTGTCTTTGATCAGCTGGTAGTCCATCGTTGCGGCCAGATATTTATCGCCTTTCTTGCACAAATATGTGAGTCTGTTTGCCAGGACATACGTAGCAAGCTTGCCAATTCCGAATTGTCCGATTTGCAGTCGCCGCTTATCACGTTTAGCATCGACTCGCTTGAAGGACGTTCCAACCATCCACAGGTCCTTAAGTTCTTTGCGATCCATGCCTTCCCCATTATCACAAACCCAAATACAGGCATCGTCCGCAGCGAGATCTGGGGACACATAGACCGCCACCTGATCTGCAAACGCGTCATACGAATTACAGACGAGTTCCTCAAAGGCCTTATTGGGACTTGAATAAAGACCTGCCGAAAACAACTCAATGATACGATAGCTAATCGATACCTCGATCGAATCAATCTTCTTGCCAGCGTTTTCGATATTCATAATCTTTGTCCAATCACGACGAACTCCTCACCGTAGACCTTACGCCCGCGGCCGTCCGATGTAAAGCGGCCCGCCTTGTCTCGATAAGGCGTCAGGATCTTTGTCTGTATTCTGCGTTTTCCTATTCTCACATCATCAAATCCTGCCTCAAGCATGGATTCAACAAGGTGATGGGCGTTGTCTATCTTAACTCCCGAATACCGGGTATTGCCAATTACAAATAGCGCTAATCCACCGTCTACTAACATCTCAAGAGACTGTCTTGCCACGGCTTGCATGTCTACAAAGTATTTCGCTACAGATCGTGACTTCGCCATATCTACCCGTTGTAGACTCTCGACAATTGTCTTGCCGCTGGTGTTCAGCTCCTCAACATCGGATTCGAATTCAGAGTCGTGGTGAAGCGTCCCGATAGAACCATATCGAAAGGTCCTGTAGTCCTTTGTTGGATTGAGCCAAAGAGCTGATAGCTGATGCAAATCAGCATACTCGTAGGAGGTGACGTACGGAGGACTAGTCACTATCATGTCTACCTGAGGTCTACTCAACCTCGAAGAGAGAAAATCGGCTGTTTCGATCTTCACATGTGAGCCAACCTTCGCGTCGCTCTCGGCACTCGCAGTAATGGCAAATTCACACTGATTCTGAAACGCCGCAAGTACTCGCTGCGCTTGCTTGTTCGGATCAAGCTGCGGTTTAATAGACTTTGTCAGCCAACGAGAAGTCGGCTTCAGTATATTGGAAAACGCCACTAAGAAGAACACATGGTACTTGCTCTGCGCCGGAATTGTCTCCTCAATGGCAGCGAGGAGTCGCGAAAGTTCGCGATAATGATTTGCGTCATACCAATACTTAATTCTATCAATGGCGTCCCCGTAGGGTCGCAAAACTAAGTGGGCATGTTCAAAAACGTCAACGATCTTCTCGAAGTAATCCTGTAGACGCCATGTTTCATAACTTTGGCTCTTCGCTTTAGCAATCATGGTCGCCACTGGGTTGATATCGCAACCCCAGAAGTCTATACTGTTTCTTTTGGCCTCATAGGCAACCGTACCGCAACCACAGAAAATGTCCGCCAAAAGGTTCACCTTCCGACCTCTGCGCTTTGCGTAATTCAACGCCTTAGTGGTGATAAACGCCGGAAATTTCGCAGGGTAGGCATGAATCCTGTGCATACGTTGTTCTCGCTCTGTACCCAGATTCCAAAAGCTGTCTACCGGGATGGTGTCAGTGCGAAGCGTCTTGCTATTTCTTACCTTCTTCATACCTATTACTCTAAGCCGCCAACTCTCCTGCGAACAATTCTGCCTGCTTCAGGATATTCTCCGTGCCCGGGAGTTGTAGGTAGGACGGGTAGCTAAACTTTCGTAACGTTCTCTTCAAAAAGATTTCGAGTTGTACCCGCACGGTTTCTTTGATGGTGCTGCCTATGGGGACACAAGTTTGCACCTCTTCCACAAGTATACTCGCCAATTCGCTGGCAGTCTCATTGCCTATGACGCCCCTTATCACCGGCTTTATATCACCCGAGCCAAAGGGATTGCGAGTTCGTTTTGGGTCATAGTTATCTGACATATTATGGATTTCTAATGGCGTTTATCAGCAGATCAATCGACTGCTTGAGTTCCGTATCTGCAAAACGACTATTTGCTGTATTTTCAGGATGATGAATCTGATGCCTAACGTACGTACACAATGTCACATTACCCGTCGAACCGTTGCGTGAATACGGTCTTAACTGGGTAATATGTTTGCAGTTTTGCAGGTATTGATCAAAATCATCACAACGGATAAGCTGGGCCTGTTCCTGCAGGAACCCGTACAACTCATTGTGAAACTCGATCGTCGGTAGGTTGTACGCGTTATAGTTAATCTCACCCCAAGAAGGACTCCACGGAAAGAGACCCACACCGCCTGCCCTAACGTCCGTAACGGTGATTTTGCTACCGTCCCGGATGCAGAGAAAGAGCCCACTACTCAACGACAAGCAGTTCTTGAACATATACGGAGAGTGAGTTGCGACGAATACCTGTCTTCTCTTACTGATCTCCGCCAACGCCTCAAAGAGTTTGAGTTGCGCTATCGGGTGTAAACATGTTTCTGGCTCATCAATAACAAGAAAAAACGGCTTGTCTTTTAGGTTATCGGGGTGCTTAATCAAACTCTCCGCATATACCTGGATCAAGGCAAGGGCAACGCTTCGTTGCATACCGCTACCTTTTTCTTCCAGATATGTGTCGAGTCCATCATCAACCTTTATTCTGGTGTTCTTAAAGAAATTATCGATTTGAAGCTCATCGAAATGAAACGATATACTTGCCTTTCCGAATTGAGCTTCAAATATTTCCTGTGTTCTCCTCTCAATTTCACATAGTTGCTTTTTGAGAACGCTATCTGGATCGTTAAAAGCATGGCCGTAGGCGTCCTGGAAATGTTTGAATTCGTCGGTCTCGGCAAAACTCTTCGATATCTCCTTGAGCAACTTCCCGCAGATAGTGGTAGCTCCGAATTTCGCCTCATCATTCGGATTAGTATCGGCCCAAATGAAGTCCAGTTCGAACAACTTCTTAATCGGAGCATCAATACCAGATTCATTCTTGAATTCGCCTGCGCTCGCGTCCCATAGTAGCAGTTCTTTCTCATTATCCGATGAACGAACGACCCGCAACGTGTTATCACTCACGTACTGTTTTATGGCGGCCTGCTTGTTCTTCTGCGCATACGCATCAATGACATCCGTGACTGCCCCGCCAAAATCAATGGTTACCGATACACCGTTCCCGGAAGACGCTCCCTTGTTTCTCAAGTCACTAATGGACTTGCCTCTTGGCGGGCCGTTTCTTACGAAATCCAAGGCCTCAAATATCGTAGATTTGCCGGTGTTGTTTTCTCCAACGAAGATATTTAATCCGCTTCCAAGTGTAGCACCATCAGGCATCGCAAAGTTCAGCGGATCCACGCCTGACTCGAAGCACTTGAAATTGTTTAAAGTCATTGATCTAAGGTACATATCTCATTCCCCCCAAACCTCAGTTAATCTGTTCCTTGTTCTTTGTTCATAGATTCTAATCAACTCCTTGGCTGATTCGACAGCATGTTGCTCCGTCTGTATACCAGCAACAATCTCTTTCTGAACGTCGATTTGCGGTAAAGCGAGGGTCAAGTCGGCAACGTCAGTCTGGTTTATGCTAGGGTAAGATCCTTTTCCCATGCGACTAATCATCTGACCAACTAATGATTCGTCCAATATCATATAGTAAAGAAAATGCGGAACTAGTCGGCGAGCATCCGGCCGCAGAACAGCAAAACCGGTAGAAGCTATGACTCGATCAGGTATTTCTGATGCTATAGCAAAGGCTTTTAAGTTTGGACGCACGGTCGAAAGTAGCACATCTCCATTCCTGATAATGCGCCTTGCTCTACTGGGAGCCTTATCAGTGGAGAGAATTTGAGAAAAAGAAGGTTGGCCACCGCCGTTCGGAACGGAATCAATGTCAACATACACAAAATCTCGCTTCCCAAAGAGCTTCTTCGGGTCCCCCGATTCAGGGTTGATTTCACACACATCTGCCAGTTTTAGCATCTCCCACTTTGAGTCAATCTTAATGGTCGGTTTCCAGTTCTCGACGATTTGCTGGGCGCCGTCTATGACGCGCTGGTAGCCGTCAAGCTCCGCAACGATCTCCTTCTGCACCTCAAGCGGAGGGAGAGGGACTTCCAATCTAGAGAAATTAGTCTTGGAGATTTCCTTGTAAGTACCTCCTGAACCAAGTCTAATCATATCTGGAACCAAATGTGACACCACGTAAGCGACATAGGCCACTTCAACGGATTGATGATCCTTGATGACTATGTTCTTGAACCCCTGATTTGTAGCGATTGGGACGCGGGCGATGCCGATTCTTCCAATCGTTGCCCTAGATGAGACCAACACCGTATCAGGTGGTAGCAATTTCGCAGAGCTTTTCTTCAACCCGAGCGAAGTCAGCTTCCTACTGGTCGAGCTAATCTCCGTTATCAACCTGCCCTGTGGAAGATCGACCAAAGTAACCCAATTGATGTCGCCTTCCCAGAATTCGGGATTACTGGAGTCCGGTGTTCCCCCTGATTCTATTGTGAAGTAACGGGAATCGCCAAGCGCCACCATTGGCCATTGCGTCTTGCCATTGGCAATCGTCGGTCGATAGCGATCCCCGGTAAAATTGTAGTCTCTGGAATCCAAAATAGCCTTTTTCTTAACCGGCTGAGCAATGCTCGAATCGACCTTGTTCCCCTTCTGCCATTCCTGCAACACTCTGTATGCTTCCGGCAGGTCATTTTCGTCGATGGCCCGGCGTTGGTCGCCCAGGTCGAAACCATCGTTGCTGACCTTGACGAACAAGATCTCATCGTTTTGCTTGGCACGTTCCCTATCGAAAAACAAGATTGAAGTCTTGACCCCGCTATACGGCTTGAATACTCCCGCCGGAAGCGACACGACCGCCCACAGGAAATTGTCTTCAATGAGCATCTTTCTCAAATCTTTGTAGGCATTGGCCGATTGAAAAATAATACCTTCGGGCACGATCACACCAGCCCGACCCTTGAGCGTCAGGTGTTCGGCGATATAATCCACGAACAGCACTTCGGAACGATTGGCAGATATGCGAAAACGCTTGTGTGGCCTGATACCGCCCTTCGGACTCATGAATGGCGGATTGGCCAGCATGACATCGAAATTGTCACCCCACCGGTCTTCGTAGGTCAACGTGTCGTATTCGAAAATCTGTGGCGTATTGAAGCCATGCAGATACATGTTGACCAGCGATAGCCGCACCATGTCGGGCGATATGTCGTATCCGATAATGTTCTTGGCCAATCTCTTGCGGGCATCGGGAGTGAGTTTGTCTCCCCGGTAATCGCCGTTGCTTTGCATTTCGATCAGGGCGACGTCGTTGGGCCCCTTTTTGGAGAAGCTCGGTACGTACTCCGCCGCCTTGAAGTTGGACGAATTCTGGTGCCGAATATGCTTGTAAGCGGAAATCAGAAACCCTGCCGTGCCGCATGCCGGGTCCAGAATCTTGTCGTCCTTTTTGGGATCGACGACTTCAACGATAAAGTCGATGATGTGGCGAGGTGTGCGGAATTGACCCGCCTTGCCCTGCGCCCCCAAAATCGAAAGTAGATATTCGAACGAATTACCCAGCTCCTCGCTGTGGTCGTACGAGAAGCCGTTGATCTCTTTGAGAAACAGATTCAGAGTCTCGGCGTCCCTGTACGGGAGAAACGTTCCCTTGAATATCGTTCTGAATAACTCCGGTATCTGCTCGGCCTTGGAAAACTCACTCAGCGCGTCTATGTACAGGAGCATTCGCTCCTGCCCGGAGAGTTCTTTACTGAGTAGTCGAGCCCAGGAATACTGCTTGAGTTTGCCAGTCAGAAATTTGGCTTTGCCGCCGAGGCCCTCGTTCTCCCGATCCATGTCATCCATGAATTTGTAGATGAGCGCCGTGGTGATCTGCTCCACCTGCGCTTTCGGGTCGGGCACCTTCCCGACAAGTATCTGCCGGGCTGTGTCTATGCGTCGTTTAGTGTCCTGATCTAACATAAAATCAGCTCATATATTGGTTAACCGGCACGTAGTCCTTTACGTACTCCGGGACTTTGTCCTTCCATCCATTCAGGGCCTTGAATTCAGCTAATGAGAAGCCGGGGTAGAAGTTTAGTTCCTGAAATTCCTTGCTATTGATAATGGCCCTGAAGCGCTCGTCGCTGACATAGGCCTTCAGATAGTTTCTAATGTAAGGGACATACCTGCTTTCGGGCTTGCATACGGAAATGAACTTCTCGACCTCTTCTTCCAGCTTGTCATCTTTAGACTTGAACACGTCGATCAGGCCGAAAATGCGTTCCAGAAATTCCCGCCAAGTCAGACGACGGTCAAGGTTCTCCGACTTGCGGATCTTTTCTAAGTTCAAAAAAAGCTCTGGCTTGTCCTCGTATCGTTCCCGTATTATCTGGACGGCTTTATCCCATTGTTCGTTGTCGATTGCGTCCTTAATCTCGCAGTCGCTTTGGATTTCTTCTTTGGCCTTCTCGAATAGCTTTCGGTCGACTTTCATTCCTTCGAATCCGACCGGAGTCTCCGTTAAGGTCTTGACCTTATCAGGGTCGAATACCTCGATCTCATCGATATGGACACCGCCACCACCCCCATCACCTCCAGGACCAAGCGGAGGCAAGGTCAATACCTCATCGTAGTCGTATTCCTCTTCGAAATACTCGCAGTTGGCGAAAAAATCGAAGAGCTTGAAGTGCTCTTTCCTCTTGGTGTGAAGCTCGCCATACTCGTCCGTATATTCGAAATCGAACTTACGGGTGCCCCTGCCCTTAATCTGAATGAACTCTGTCGGCGAAAAGATTGGCCGCATGAGCCCAAGATTAAGTATATCCTGACAGTCGTATCCGGTCGTCATCATGCCGACCGTAACGCACACCCTGGTCTTGCTCGACTTGTAGCCTTCGATGAATCTGGTCTGCCCATTCAACACATTGTTGGCGTAGTTGATTGTGAATTGTTGCGAGCCGGGAATGTTCGACGTCACCTGAACCGCGAAATCAGAATTGTACTTGTCCGGCCATAGCTGGTGGGCCATGACGTTCAGTGTCTGCGTGATTTTCGAGGCGTGTTTCTGACTGACGCAGAAAACGATGCTCTTGCCGATCTCTCCACTGATAGGGTCTTTCAGAGCATTCTCCAAGAAGGTCCTGCAAAAAACCTGATTTGTTTTCTCAGAGAAGAACTTCCGTTCGAAGTCGCGCCCGAACATCGACTCCTCGGTTTCGACACCGTCTTCGTTTTCCACCATAACGGCGTAGCCCTTTTCGGAGAGTAATTCAGCAGTAATGTCGGTTCGAGCATCGGCGACTATCGGGTTGATGAGATGACCTTCACGAACTCCGTCCAGCAGACTGTAGCGATACGTCGGTTCTCCACTTTCGCAACCGAAGGTCTTGTAGGTATCGAGAAGCTGACGCCGTTCCCACGCCCTCGGATCATTACTCGACAGCTTGTTAGGATCAATATTCTTTAGGTAGTTTTTCGGAGTAGCAGTCAGGCCGAGTTTGTAGCCTACGAAATATTCAAATACCGCTCGTGAATTGCCTCCTATTGACCGGTGGGCTTCGTCAGAAATGATTAAATCAAAGTCTGTTGGAGAGAACAATTTCTTGTACTTGTCTTGTGATGACAGACTCTGAACCGTAGTAATGACTATCTCGGCGCTCTTCCAGTTATCTCGGTTTTGTTTGTATATTACCGAAGTGAAGTCGTTTTTCAAATACCTGACGAAGTTCTTGTGTGCCTGATCTTCAAGCTCCAAGCGATCCACCAGGAACAAAATGCGTTTGGCGTTTCCTGTCCTCAGAAAAAGCTTAATAATGGCGGCGGAGATTAACGTCTTGCCCGTGCCGGTCGCCATTTCAAATAGAAATCGGTCATTCCCCTGCTCGGCAGATCTTTGCAGGGCATGAATGGCCCTCAACTGATAGGGCCTGAGTACTCGTAGGCCTTCATCAAAAAGATACTTCGCGCGGGTTTCTTCTGATTTATACCTGGGATCATCCTTGAACTTGGGGTTTTGCGTCAGGGCGATATAGTCTTCATCGACTTTTTCGTCGGCCAGGCGTCTATTGTCGGGGGTGAATGCCTTGCGGTGTACTATGGATTCCTGTCTCGGGAACTCGGTGATAATTTCTGGATTGCCGCGCTCCAAATCCCAGAAGTAGTGTAGATTGCCGTTCGACAAAATGACGAATCGCACGTTTTGGGATTTTGCATACCGACGAGCCTGCTCCTTGCCATCAAGAGGGTCTTTCTCCTCTTTCTTGGCTTCCAGTACGACAAGCGGAAAGCCGCGTCCGTCCATCAGCAAGAAGTCGATAAACCCATGTTTTGTCTTTTCGAAATCGTGGCCGAACGCGTCGATATCTTTCTCGGTCAGCTTGACGTTCGGTTCGAGCTGGATATTGGCCGGTCCATTCTTATCGTCGAAAAAGCGCCATCCGGCCTGTTCCAGTAGTCTGTTGATTTTTATGCGAGATCGGGCTTCTTTCATCAGTTGTTGTTCCTAATGTTGATAGCAAGGCGTATGGTTATGGAAGAATGCCCCGCCGACTCATTCAGCACTGCCGTTCCCACAGGATACCGCAGATTTGAGTCATAAGCAAAGCAACCACCGGACATTTCAAAGTGAGACGTGGTTCCGATGAATGCCACATAGAATTGACTCGCTGACTTCATCATTTTGCCTCGCTCTCGATTCTCAATTTTAATAGAAAGATTGTGTCGGTTTTGAGCTTTTCGCGGGCCCACTTTTTCTGGTCTGCGTCAAGCAGTTCACCGATCCCTTCGAGGATCTTCTTATTGTTCATGTTTTCAAGAGCCGTGACGCATTTAGCGAGAAGGTCCTTAAACGGCATCTTGGCACGCTGCTCGACAATGTCGCGGTTGATCGGCCAGTTATGCTGCAGGAAGTACCACACGTCGTAGACGTCCCGACTAGTTTTTCCGACACGCTCGAACATGGCCATAAGCTTGTGTGCGAACATGTCCTCGCGAACCATGACGAGCATCGAGACGCCAAGATAAGTTTTGAGCTCAAAGCGCGATCCGAACGACCGGCGGTTCACTTCCACTTTGATATTGTGGGCGTGCTCTTCATACGACAGAAGAAAGAAGAGGCTGAATCGCTTCCGGCTCGCCTGCTTGATGGTTCCGTATTTCTTGAGAATGCGTTCGAGCCGTTCAAAGACGATATCCTCTTTGCTCTCGTCGAGAATGTCGAAATCCAAGTCTACCGAAAACCTCGTCAGGCCATAGAACATGAAAGCGGCGGTGCCGCCTTTGAATCCAAGGAAAGGAGAAATGGAGGTATCGGAATAGATGTCTTTCAGAATCTGGAGAAGAATGTTTTTATGCACGGGTGTGTTGAGTGTCATACAAGGTTAGCTTTCAGCCTGTTGGTGTTTGTGCAGGACATTCACCTGTTTTGCCATTCGCTTGTTGTCATAAAGCGGGAGGAGTGCGAAGACCTTGTCCCAGTTGAGCGGCGTCAGGTTATCGAAATGATAGTCGGTGCTTACATACAGGGTGTCCAGGAATGCGCGTTCAGCTGTCGCGATCGAGCGTTCGCCGGAATTGTCCACGCCTTCTGAATTAGCCAGGATCACGTCTTTGACTTTCCTGAATTGGTAGGTCTGGCCGTCACAGACGACTTCGCGGGTCAGGTAGGTCGCCACGAAGATTCGATTGTAAAACTGAAACGTGACGCCCGCTTTTGCAAGGACGGTCTCGAAACTGACGTACGAAGGGGTGAAGATCCGGGTCGCAAGTTCCAGACGGTCGTAGTTGCGGTCTTTGGCGTAGAGCCCTTGGCGGATGCGGTGGAGGTCGCCGTTCTGGACATAGTATTTGAGGCGGGCACGGGCGGCATTGGTTCCCGGATCGCCCCAAAGCAAGGCGATGTCCTTGACGGAAAAGACCGTTTTCTTCGACCGGAGCAGGATTTTGATGTAATCGCCTCTAATCATATTTTTGGACCAGAAAGGGGTACCAATCTCACTATCAGTTCATAGTATAAGGCATGTCAAAATCGGTGTCAAGGAATAGATTTCAAGATAGATATAAGGAGGAAATGGAAAAAGAGGGCTTGGATCCTGGGTCCAAACCCTCTGTAGCAACCGTGCCCTTTCCACTCTTTCTTTCTGACTATGATTTCAGCAATGAACCGGCCCGTCTTTCCAGATTCACCCGGCTGTCGGTGTGTTTGATCTGCCGGGCATAGGCGGTCAAGCCCTGGACAAGGCCCCATGCGGTCGATGGGTCGTCACCATCAGCCTGCGCCAATTCCCACGCCTGCGTGATTTCCCGCTTGGTGAACGGTCTTCCCTCGGACCACTTGAGAAGACCCGGAAGCTCGGGCGCGAGCGTGCGGCTCATCGCCTCAGACACCATATTCTGGATCCTTGAGGATTCCGACCGACTCTCAACAAAACGGTTCAGGACCGGAAGCGCCTCGTGGTAGAAGCGGTCAAAGGCGTGCGTCCGGTGGATGATCCGGAGTTCGTTCACGTCCTCGGCCCCCCACACGATATGATTCCCGCAGACGTAGTTGTAGAGAAAGGTCGTGAGTCCGAAAGTAGCGGAGCCGGTTTCGGAGTTCCAGCAAAAGAACCCGCGACCGAGCCGCGCGTTTCCGACCTCGACAGGCTTCTCGTCATTCACCATGAAGACAAACATGTCCCGGTCAGAGGCGTAAAGTCCCGCATTCCCAGACCCGTTTTGATCCTGCGCCTTTGGCATGTGCCAGCCGGAATCCTTTACTCCTTCGACGAGGCTTGACAGGACGTCGATATCCCAGATCCGGCCGTAGCTGTCGCTGGTGAAGGCCGCCGCCTGGGAATTGACTGACCCGTTATACGAGCCGCGCACGAGGAGCCTGTAGCTTCCGTCAGACTTCGCGAGGCCGTGCTTAAGGCAGTCCCGGGTGAGATCCGGTGACAAGGTACGGAGATACCGCGCTGGAGCGCCGGCGATAAGTGCTAGCTGTCCGAACGACCAATTGGTGAACGAGGCCACGGGCTGTTCGCCATTCACGCCTAGGTTGCCGTCGGGAAGCAGCTTCACTTCAACCTGGCTCAAGCGGCGTGACTCTTCGAACGACTGGTCCCGCCTTGCTTTCACGTATTCGTGGAGCGATTCAAGAGACGGAAACCGTTCGTCCGGGGGCCGGACGGCCCACTGGTGGTGGGCTTCATACAGGTTTGTCACTGTTCCCTCCTTTCTATGCCTTCGCCTGTGCTTCGGGCAGGTTCGCGGTTTCAAGCAGGTGGTTGATCATGTCACTGGCCGTCTTCCTGGTGACATGGTCGAGGCTTCCGACTTCAAGGGCGGCACGAAGCCAGCTCTCGGCTTCCTCTTCGGTTTTGCCCCTTTCAGCCAAAAGCCTGAACAAGTATTTCCTCTGGGACACCGACATCGGTTTGTCGGAATCGGTCGCGGGCTTGGCCCGGTCTGTGGATAACGGAGTTCCGCTCCCGTTGCCGTTTCCATTGCCGTTTCCGTTCCCGAATTCCTCTGCCAGTTCCTCAAGCGAGATGACCCCGATATTGACCGCGTCTCGCATGGCACGAGCCTTCGCCCGGGTGACTGACATACGGATAATGTGGGGAATGATCTTCGAGTTGACGTTGCCGGGATTGGCGTCGCCGCACTCGATGAACACCCCTCTGTCCGTCACCACTTTTGCCATGGAAATCGCCGTCATTTCGTTGTCCTTGGAAGGCGCTTGAACCAGCCTGGTTATTACCTTTTTCAGGCCCTCCTGGTGGGCTCGATTAAGAAGGCCAGCGTACGTGACAACCTCTTTGGTCGCCACGACCCGGCCCTGCTTGTCCTTAATCTCGATCGTTGTCACGAGATTGCCGTTTCTCATGCGGCTCTCCTTTCTGATGTTTTTGGATCGGTTGATTTGATTGGGAAAGGGCGTTTGCCTGCTCCGGATGCCAAACCACTGGCACGCGCGAAGCTGGTTGCCCTCCGATCCTAAGGGAGTCGCACACGCAATCAATTGCCGATCTAGGCAACTTTTCAGCCGCCTCGAAACAGCGCCGTCGCCTTGACGAATTAACGCCGGAAGTGGCAAGATGCAGGCACAGATTATCGACTAATCCTACCTCTATGGATCAAAATGAAAACACGCCCCAACCGGGCACAAAACGGGCAAAGCAAGTGCTCGGGGTCATTGTGATTGTGCTCGCCGTGTCCGCGGCGGTTTACGCCGTGTACTTGCTTGGGCAAGACAACAACCCCGCGAACGGAAATGTCAATTCGGGATCGAACGCGAATACGACAGCGAACATCAACTCTGAAAGGAATACGAACCGACAAGCCAGCAATACGAATGCCGCCATCACGAATACGTTAGGAAATACAAATGCTGGCGCTTGGCAACCATACAGCAATAGTGATCTCGGCATTTCACTTACCATCCCGAATGGCTGGTCAGTAGAGGAACATTCCAGTGGAGTCAACTATGTGGCAATAACGAATACGCTCAAGGACCGAGTTCTCACGCTCGGAGTGCGAGATGCAGATGATGACTCCGCAATTACATCCCGAACACTGTTCTTCGCGGATCAGGGAGACGGTTACACGTATGAAAACTCATCAAGTGTAAGCATACAAGACACCAACGTCGCGGCAACGATCTTGGTCCATAGCGACAAGGTTAAAGAATGGTACTTAGGAACCTCGGGTAATGTGTTCCCCAAGATTGGCTCGCATGAGATCTATGCCGAGTACGCCGTACGATATCCGCTTTCGGATAACGATACCTACAACGACCTAAGGGCGCAGACCGACCTTTCAGACGAATTGGCGTTGGTTCGCTCCGTAGTAGAATCACTCACGTTCTTGAAATAGACATAGCAGTAGACACAAATCGTTCATTACAACTGAATCACAATAAACATCCAAACAGTCTCTAGAGGAGGTTACCCATGAGAGTTATGTCAATGCTGTGCGGCTTGTTGCTTACCGCACTTTCAGGCAGCTTAAGCGCAGAATGCCCCAGAAGTTACTTTGATGAGGGGTGCGGCGCTAACGGAGAGTGGTCGTCAGGCAATTACGAATGTCCACTCGGATCATTTCAAGGAATCACAGCGTACTCCAATGGCGGGTGGACGGCCACCGCATGTGGCGACTACCAATGCGTAGAATTCGTAAAACGCTTCTATGACGAGGAAGTAGACAACGCCCTGAGTTCTCTTGGTAGTCCGGGCTACGCAGTCAGTGCATTCTCCACTTGGCACAACAATGACGGTCTCTATCAATACGCCAACGGTGAATCCTTTGTCCCACCGGCTGCGGGAGATATTTACTGTCAAAGCGGCAATACTTACGGTCATGTCGCAATCATCAAAAGCGTTGATCTCAACGCAATGAAGGTGGTTATTATCGACCAAAACAGAAGCAATATCTCCGCTGAATTGGAACGCAACCTATACGTGGATGGCGTCGGGAAATATAGCATCCAGTCCATTGGACAGAGCTATACGACTCAAGGTTGGCTCCGTGACCCAAACTACATAGGTCCGCAACCAATCTACAAAATTGCCCTCCCAACTTCTCAAGAAGGTGGAGCGCAGTTCGTGAACAACGAGCTGACAAACCAAACAACCATGACGGCAGGTGGGCCGACCAAACGCTTTAAGGTCAGATACAAGAACCTCTGCAACTTCACGTGGTCGAAGAATCAGTCTGATCCGAACTGGGTTGGACTGATGTCCTGCATGTCCAATGGGAGCACGATTAACGGACAGAGCTTCTTGAACAACCCGTGGAATTCCTCACTTGGCTGGATGCCCGATGCGGACCACGCACACGTCACGTCGTTTAACGAGGCGAGTGTCCCTCCGGGTGTCATTGCCACGTTCGAGTTCGATGGGTATATTCCTTCGGGAGCGAGCCCGACTTCGAGTCCTGTACCTGTATATTTCAGCCTTCACCACGCCACTCACGGATTCATATCGGATGGCTGGGGAGGTTTGAGCTTTCAGGTGAATGTGGTGGATCCGGAACTTTCGGGCGAAAACTTCGTGGCGTTCACCGGTGATTTCAATGGCGATGGCAAGGGTGACGTTGGGTTATGGGAAACTACGACCGGTACCTGGTATGTTGCCATGTGCGACCTGCCAAACAAGCGATACATACCCGAACCCGAGCCCTGGCTTGAAAACTGGGCTGGGGGCGGTGGATACAAGCTTGTCGTGGCTGATTTCTCTGGTGACGGGTACGACGAGATCTGTGTCTACCACCCGGGGACGGGTCGTTGGTTTGTCGCATACAACCAGTACAGTTCGACGCACCACTTTGTCCCTGCTTCCGGTCCGTATGCCAATAGCTCGTGGATCGACGGCTGGGCAACCGGCAGTTCCACCGATTACATCCCAATGACCGGCAAGTACAACGGTGACGCATTGTTTGACATCGCCGTATTCCATCCGGTTACTGGCAGATGGTATGTCGCCTACAATTCCGGCTCCAAGTCATTCGCAAGCCAAGGTCTTTGGCTCGATGACTGGGGAGACGGTTCGTACGGTACCTATTGGCCGTTCACTGGCAGATTGAACACTGATGGATATCATGACATCGGCTGTTACCACCCGGGAACGGGTCGCTGGTTCGGAGCGTACCGGTCGGGTGCGAGCTTCGCTCCGTCAGGCGGGGTCTGGCTGGATTCGTGGGCAACGGGAAGTTCGACCACGTGGAAGAACTTTTTCGGCAAGAGCTCATCCGATGCGTATGACGATGTCATCGTGTACAAGCCGTCCGAAGGTAAGTGGTGTGTCGCATACAACTGGAACGGGTACTTTGCCCAAGCGAACGGTGCGGGGGCGAACGGCGCCTGGCTTACCGGATGGGCAGTTGAAGACGGAACTCTCGGGTGGCAAACGTTTACAAAGGACGTCACCGGAGACGGATACGTCGATCTTATCGCCTATACGCCAAAGTACGGCCGCTGGTTCGTGGCATACAATAACGCCGGGCCTCCTCCTTTCTTCAATCCCACAAACGGCACCGACTACAACAACTCCTGGCTTGATGGCTGGGGCATCGAGACTGAAGGCAGTCCGAAACTTGCTGACGAAAGCCCACCGGAGACAGTGCCAAGCAAGTTCGCTCTGTCCCAGAACTACCCCAACCCCTTCAATCCTGCCACCACGATTAGCTACTCGCTACCTTCTGCTACGCACGTCCGTCTGGACGTTTTCAACATCCTCGGCCAGAAAGTCGCAACCCTGGTCGACGAACACCAAACAGCTGGTGAGCACACCGTACTCTGGGAATCAGTTGGATTCTCTTCCGGAATCTACCTCTACAGGCTCTCTACGCCTGAAGCGGTGGAAACAAGGAAGATGATCTTGCTCAAGTAGACTTTGACTCTTTACCCCCTTCGGACCATCCGGAGGGGCTTTTGTTGTTGCCGAATTCGGGAACTGTACTGCCGCCTTACTGAAGCGCCGTCGCCTTGACGGATTTGAGCCGAAAGTGGCAAGATGCAGGCACAGATTATCGACTAATCCTACCTCTATGGATCAATATGAAAACACACCCGAGAAGGGCACAAAACGGGCAAAGCAAGTGCTCGGGGTCATTGTGATTGTGCTGATTTTGGCTGCAGGAGCTTACGCCGTGTACTTGCTGGGGCAAGACACCGGCCCCGCGAACGGGAATGTGAATTCGGGTTCGAACGCCAATTCAGCAGCGAACATCAACTCTGAAACGAACACGAACGTTTTCTCGAATACAAATTCCACACCGAACACGAATAACGCGGGTACCACAAATGGTTCTACGAATACAAACAGCCCAACCAATGGGAACGCCAACACGGGACCTTTTAACTCCAATGGGACCGGGAACAACTCAAATACTGCCTCAAACTCCAATATTGAGACCACCGGCTGGCAGACGTATGACTCGTCAACTTCAGCGCTGGTGGCCTTTCGAAGCATTGAGCCAGCCTACAAAGTTTCATATCCGCGCAGTTGGACAATCGATGAAGAACTTGGTGGTCTATACCTGAGTGAGAATGGGCATGCAAATCTTGAACCATCAATAAACATCTGGTGGGCCGATCAGGAGTTGTCAGGTGATCCAATCGAGGACTGTAAGAGATTTCATGGGTGGGGCTCCTCAGATGATCCCATACCCAGCTTTGTCAACTTCGATAAACAACTTGCGTTGACGGTTGACGGAAGAACCTCTGCATTAGTTAGCTACTATTTGGAATCAGACAATCTGGACGACGAGGGAGATAAAACCGTTGTTTGTGTGCCGGCCGCAGGTAAAACGATGATCATTCAGGCACAGCCACGGTCGTCTAATTTTGCAGTCAATTACTTCGATGCTGTATTGGCAACAATCGACATCGCGGAATAGACAATCTCTCAGCACTTTAACAACTTAATCATAAACCAACAAATCAACGGCAACATGTAGCCGAGGAGGTGAATCATGAGGACATTCTATTGTGTCCTAGTAGCCTGCGTTGTGGCTTTCCTTGTGGCAATACCATCGCGCATCTATGGTGTCTGCGAAAGTTACCAGGACTGTGGTGAAAGTGCCACCGGAGAGTATGGATGCGTCAGAGGGTCCTATCGCAGTGTGGAGGCAAAGTCGAATGGAGGTTGGACTGGCTCTGGCTGTGGTTACTACCAGTGTGTGGAGTTCGTGAAGAGGTACTACAGCAACGCAATGCACTTCACGACTTCCGGTTGGACCGGCAACGGTAACATGTACTACGGTTCAGCAGAAGCAAAAGGACTCCGCGCCTTTGCTCAAGACGGAACAACCGCCCCGAAAGAGAACGATATTCTCTGCTTCGGTGGAGGGCCGAGCGGATATGGTCACGTCGGAATCATCACTGAAGTTGGTGAGAATTCAGTTTCCATTATCGACCAGAATCGACACGAGACTAATCCTACCCTGGTTCTCAGCATGACAGTTAACGACGGCCACTATTCAATCTCAGGAATTGGAAGTCTATACGTCCAAGGTTGGCTCCGCGGTCAGACCTGCGAGTATTCCAGTCAATGGAACAGCGCGGGCGAAACTGAACCAATCGACCTGACACCTGGCCAATCCTGCAATTTCAAGGTCTGGTTTACGAACACCAGTAGCGACAACGCGCCCGACTGGGCGAACGATGGCGGATACCAGTCTATCGAATTGCGTTCCTGCAATTCTACAGGTGCTGAAGCTTCGTGCTTTCTCCTTCCCGTCGATGGGAAGCCAGCTTGGCTTGACCCAACTACGAGGAAACGGATAGTGCGAGCCTCATCATCAGGTATTGGCACCAATCAGGCTGCGTTATTTGACTTCTGGGGGAAGGTCCCTGAAACCGCTACTCCTGGTTTGTACAGAGTGTATCTCCGCCCATATCACAACTCCGCCGAATGGATTCAAGACTGGGGCGGGATGCACTTTCAGGTGAATGTGGTCGAAGACCCGGCACCGGGCCCAGGCAACAAAGCCGACATCTCGACCTTCTACGACTATGGCGGTACATCCAGTCGGTTCCACATGTACCTCTCAAACGGAAGTTCGTTCGATTTCACCGGCAAATACGGTTGGTGGATGAGCACGAACTACAATTCCTCGGATGTCCTCGCCAGTGTGTCTGCCGACGTCAACGGCGATGGTGCTGATGACGTAGTGAACATGTATGACTACCCTGCGTCCCGCCGCTTGCACGTGTTTCTTTCCACGGGATCAAGTTTTTCCTGGACCGGAAGTACTGGCTGGTGGATTAGCTCTTCGGGGTACGATCCTGCCAAAGTGGTTGGCATGGTTTCCGGGTACTTCAACAGCGATCAGTATGAAGATGTGGCGGTACTCTATGCCGAATCGTCCAGCAGACTCCAGATTCATGTCTTCTACTCCACCGGAAGTGCTTTCGTGAAGCAAACCTGGTGGGATTCCGATGCCGTCATGAGCTACTACCGTGACAACATGTACGGTTTCACGTCAGGCGACTATGACGACAATGGTCTTGACGATATCTGCGTCGTGTACCACATGGGATACCGTTCGACCGGAGAAGGTTATCTGACTCGGCTTCACGTCTTCAAGTCCACAGGTTCATCATTCACACTTAACCCAACAGTCGGCTGGTGGAGTTCTCCTGACAGCTACGAAGCAGCCCGGGTCCACGGAACAGTTTCCGGAGACTTCAACAATGACGGTATTGACGATGTAGCCCTTGTCTACTACATGGGCTTCAGGTCCGGAGGCGCCGGCCACTTAACACGGCTCCATTTCTTCCGCTCTACCGGATCATCCTTCGCCTATTACCAAATCTGGTGGAATCCGCCTGAAAACTACGAAGCGGACAAAATCCTGCATGTCGCTTCGGGTGATTTCACGGGTGACGGAACGCCTGATGTATGCATGATGTATGACTCGACGGGGGTGAGACTACATGTCTTCAGGTGTACAGGCTCATCGTTTGCCATGTCCGGAGGATATAACGGGTGGTGGATGAACACCGGATACAACCCTTCACGTGAGCTTTTCATGGTTTCCGGTCACTTCAACACCGGAGCCTCGGCAAAGCTTGCTGACGAAAGCCCACCGGAGGCATTGCCAAACCTGTTCGCTTTGTCCCAGAACTACCCCAACCCCTTCAATCCTGCCACCACGATTAGCTACTCGCT
>CAZTQK010000001.1:0-22689 GCA_964615635.1 uncultured Planctomycetales bacterium | reverse complement strand
ACCTTCTGCTACGCACGTCAGTCTGGACGTTTTCAACATCCTCGGCCAGAACGTCGCAACCCTGGTCGACGAACACCAGAGCGCCGGTGAGCACACCGTTCTCTGGGAATCGGTTGGATACGCTTCCGGAATCTACCTCTATAGGCTCTCTACGCCTGAAGCGGTGGAGACCAGAAAGATGATCTTGCTCAAGTAGGCTTTGACTCTTTATCCCCTTCGGACCATCCGGAGGGGCTTTGTTGTTGCCGAATTCGACAACTTTTCAGCCCTCCCAGGCACGCCGCCATTCGGATAGTCTTTTCCCATGACAGACAACAATATTCTGGTTCTAGGCCAGACCAACTACCGCGACATCCACCGGAGATTCGGGATCAAAAAGGCAGACCGCAGACGGCACACGTACATCGTTGGGAAAACCGGAATGGGGAAATCAACCCTGCTTCTAAACTGCATAGTCCAGGACATCTGGGCAGGAAACGGTGTTGCGCTTCTTGACCCGCACGGGGACCTTGCGGATTCAGTGCTCGACTACATCCCGCCCAAGCGAATCAACGAGACCGTCTATTTCAATCCGGCAGACACGGAATTCCCGATAGCGTTCAATCCCCTCTTTCACTCGGACCCGGCGCAAAGGCACTTGGTTGCTTCCGGCGTGGTGCAGGTATTCAAGAAAATCTGGCCGGACTCCTGGGGCCCGCGGCTTGAGTATGTTCTTCGCAACGCAATTCTCGCACTGCTTGAAAGGCCAGGCAACACACTTCTTGCCGTGACCCGGATGCTGGTCGATGACGAATTCAGGGCAAAAGTCGTTAAGGGAATAAAGGACCCCGTGGTGCGGCATTTCTGGACAATGGAGTTCGAGGCGTATCCCAAGGTTTTCCGGACTGAGACGATTTCGCCTATCCAGAACAAAGTCGGACAGTTCCTCTCGAATCCGCTGATCAGGAACATCGTGGGACAGACCAAGACAAAGTTCGATCTATCTCGAATCATGGATGATGGTGGCATTCTCATCATGAATCTGTCGAAAGGCCAAATCGGCGAGGACAATTCGAGCCTTCTGGGTTCTCTCATGGTGACGGAACTCTATCTCGCGGCGCTCAGACGCGCCAAGCGTCACGAGAACGAGCGGCGCGACTTTTACCTTTACATCGACGAGCTTCAATCGTTTGCGACAGACGATTTCCCTTCGATCCTTTCGGAAGCACGCAAGTACAGACTAAACATGGCGGGCCTGGCGAACCAGTTCATCAGCCAGCTTCCGCCGAATCTATCTTCGGCGATCTTGGGGAATATAGGGACACTGATTGCGTTTGCCTCGGGTTCAGAAGACTCGGAGATTCTGGCGAAAGAATTCTATCCCGAATTCAGGGCGGACCACATTCTCGGACTACCGAAACACCACGTGTATATGAAGCTCTCGATAGACGGCTCAACATCATCACCTTTTAGCGCGGAGACGTTGCCGCCATTCTCTCCAGATCACTCTTCTTCGAAAGCAAAGATTGTGAAACAAACTCGAGAGCGGTATTGCTCGCGGAGATCTTCCTGTGAGGACAGGATCGCAAGATGGCTTGACGTAAAATGAAAACGTTTTTAGTTGATTCCAATTAGTGAAACGAGTACACTTGCGGCCATGAAGCAAGTGTCAGTCAGAGGCCCTTTGGTCAAAATCACCCCTCAAGCCCCAAAAAATAGGGCCTCTGATTTTTCACGGCTCATAGGTAAACGTAGCGCCGTAAGTCGTTGTGCCGCAACGCTCTTTTATCGGGACAACCCGAAAAATAGAGCATCTGCCTTCTAAGCAGAGGGTAGCAGGTTCGAGTCCTGCCGGGGGTATGTAATCCCAGACCAGCACGAGGAGCAGCATTCAGTCTGCCCGAGAGCGAGACAGATGGCCTGGCCGGGCATGCGATAGCAGCGTCATCGAAGGTGAATCCTGAACCGGCAGCGGCGGCGCCCCTGGATGATCGAGCCCAGCAGGTTTACGGCTACCGTATGTCTTCTGGCGCAGCCTGATCCAGCAAGTCCATCACTAATTGAATATAGTCGGAAATCGGACCGTCGCCGGCGCAGTATGCCGGACAGAAACGGCGGGAGGTTCGGGGATGGGGCCGCCGAACCGCAACGTGGCCAACGTCCGGGGCCAGGCGGAAATTGCGTTGACTCCGCGGAAAGGGTGTATTAGTGTGTGGAATTGGGCGGCGGAGGCGTTCAGCCCGACCCTGCGCGCCGCCGATAAAGAGTGATACGAGAAGATTGATGAAGGGTGCCTATGGCCAGCGACGAACGAGCGACATCGAACTTCATTCGCGACATTATCGATGATGACCTTGCGAAGGGAACCTACGACGGACGGGTGCACACCCGCTTTCCTCCGGAGCCGAACGGGTACCTCCATATCGGGCACGCCAAGTCGATTCTCCTGAACTACGGCCTGGCCCAGACCTACGGCGGGAAGTTCAACCTCCGCTTCGACGACACGAATCCGACTAAAGAGGAGGAGGAGTACGTCAACTCCATCATCGAGGATGTCCGGTGGCTCGGAGCCGACTGGGAGGACCGTCTCTTTTTCGCCTCGGACTATTTCCCGCAGCTCTACGAGTGGGCGGTGCAGTTGATCAAGGCGGGGAAAGCCTATGTCGATGATCTGACGCCCGAGGAGATCCGCGCGACGCGGGGGACGCTGACCGAGCCGGGCCAGGAGTCGCCCTTCCGCAACCGGCCGATCGAGGAGAATCTGGATCTGTTCGAGCGGATGAAGAACGGGGAGTTTCCCAACGGGGCGAAGACGCTGCGGGCGAAGATCGACATGGGAGCGGGGAATGTCAACCTGCGCGACCCGGTCATGTACCGGGTGCTGCACGCCCGGCACCACCGCACCGGCGACGCCTGGTGCATCTACCCCATGTACGACTGGGCGCACGGTCAGTCGGACTCGGTCGAGGGGATCACGCACTCGATCTGCACGCTCGAGTTCGAGGACCACCGCCCGCTGTACAACTGGTTTCTCGACCAGCTGGGGATCTACCACCCGCGGCAGATCGAGTTCGCCCGCCTCGATCTCACCTACACGGTGATGAGCAAGCGGAAGCTGCTGCGGCTGGTGCAGGAGAAGTATGTCGACGGGTGGGACGATCCGCGGATGCCCACGATTTCCGGCCTGCGGCGGCGGGGGTACACGCCGGAGTCGCTGCGCGATTTCGCCGAGCGGGTGGGCGTGGCCAAGAAGAAAGGCTCGGTGGCCGACCTCGCGCTTCTGGAGCACTGCCTGCGCGACGACCTCAACAAGCGGGCGCGGCGGGTGATGGCGGTGCTTGATCCGCTCAAGGTCGTGATCACGAACTACCCGGAGGACCGGGTCGAGGAGATCGAGGCGGTCAACAATCCGGAAAATGCGGCCGAGGGAACCCGCATGGTGCCGTTCGCCCGGGAAATCTATATCGAGCGCGATGACTTCATGGAGCACCCGCCCGCGAAGTTTTTCCGCCTCTCCCCCGGCGCCGAAGTGCGCCTGAAGCACGCCTACTTCATCCGGTGCCAGGAGGCGGTCAAGGATGCGGCCGGGAAGATTGTGGAGCTCCGCTGCACGTACGACCCGGCCTCGCGGGGGGGCGAGGCGCCGGACGGCCGCAAGGTGAAGGGGACGCTCCACTGGGTGTCGGCCGCGCACGCGTTCGAAGGCGAGGTGCGGTGGTACGAGAACCTGTTCTCGAACGAGTTTCCGGAGGAGATTGCGCCGGAGGAGGCGGCCGCCGGGAAGGATTTCACCGCCCACATCAACCCGCATTCGCTGCGCATCCTGACCGGCTGCAGACTCGAACCGATGCTGAAAGAGGCCCGTCCGGGCGACCGCTTCCAGTTTCTGCGCCACGGCTATTTCTGCGTGGACAACAAGTTCTCCGCGCCCGGGAGGCCGATTTTCAACAGGACCGTGGGCCTCCGGGACACGTGGGCGAAACTCGCCGCGAAAGACTAGCCGCGCGCACGCGACATCGGACATTCGGGCCGCCGTCGGGTATCCGCCGGCGGTCTCCTTTTTTGCGGGAAAGGGGTGACAGCCGGCGGCAGGAGAAGCGCGGTCGACCGGCCTCCGCCGCCCCCCGGCGGGCGCCCTGTGCGCGGCCGCGCCAAAAGCGGAGCGGGGGCAAACTTTCGCTTGCATTTTAGAGGAAAGCACTTACACTACCGGGGCGAAGTATGTGAAATTTGTAACAAGGATTGGACATGGCTGATCCACGCATCGAGGCCCTGCGCCGGAAACGCGGCCAAATGACCGCGGGGGGCGGTCCCCAGGCAGTCGACAAACAGCACGAGCGCGGCAAGCTGACCGCCCGCGAGCGCATCGACCTGTTGTTTGAGCCAGGGACATTCCGCGAGTCGCTTCTGTTCATCCAGCACCGGCAGACGGCGTTCGGGATGGCGGGGAAGGAATTTCCGGGCGAAGGGGTGGTGTGCGGGCACGGGATCATCGACGGCCGCCCGGTGTACGTCGCGAGCCAGGATTTCACGGTCGGGGGCGGGTCGGTGGGTGAAATGACCGGACGGAAGATCAGCGAAGCCATGGACGCGGCGCTCAAAACCGGGGATCCCCTGGTCATGATCAACGACTCCGGCGGCGCGCGGATTCAGGAGGGGGTGGACTCGCTCCAGGGATACGGGCACATTTTCTACCGCAACGTGCTCTTGTCCGGGGTGGTGCCGCAGATCAGCATAATCGCCGGTCCGTGCGCGGGCGGCGCGGCCTACTCCCCCGCGCTGACCGATTTTATCATCCAGGTGCGCCACCAGGGACAGCTCTATATCACCGGCCCGCTCGTGATCAAGCAGGTGACGGGCGAGGAGATCACGGCCGAACAGCTCGGCGGCGCGGAGAGCCACGCCTACTACTCGGGGGTGGTGCATTTCATTGCGGAAAACGACGAACACGCGCTCGCCCTCGCGCGGCGGCTGCTGTCCTACCTGCCGAGCAACAACACCGAGGACCCGCCGTTCGACGCGGCGCTGCACGAGGAGGCGATCGGCCCCGATCCGGCGATGAACGAAATCGTGCCGGAGGATCCCCGGGAACCGTACGACATGCGGGAGGTGATCGCCGGAATCCTCGACCAGGGGGACTTCCTCGAAGTGATGGAGCACTTTGCCCCGAACATTCTGATCGGGTTCGGGCGGCTGGCGGGGTATTCGATCGGGGTGGTGGCGAACCAGCCCGTGCAGAAAGCGGGGGTGCTCGATATCGATTCCTCGGACAAGGCGGCGCGGTTCATCCGGTTCTGCAACGCCTTCAATATCCCCATTCTCACGCTCGTGGACGTGCCGGGGTTCATGCCGGGGGTGCAGCAGGAATTCAGCGGGATTATCCGCCACGGCGCGAAGATGCTCTTCGCCTACGCCGCCGCGACCGTGCCGAAGATGACAGTGGTGATCCGCAAGGCCTACGGCGGCGCCTACCTCGCCATGTGCGCCAAGAGCATGGGCGCCGACCTGCTCTGCGCCTGGCCCTCGGCCGAAATCGCCGTCATGGGCGCCGAGGGAGCGGTCAATGTTCTCTACCGCAAAGAAATCGGCGAGGCCGCCGACCCCGAGGAGGAGCGGGCGCGGCGGATCACGGAGTACAAGGACATGTTCGCGAACCCGTACGCCGCCGCGGCGCACGGACTCGTCGATGAGATACTGGAACCGGCCGACACCCGCCCCTACCTAGCCCAGGCGCTCGAAGTGCTGAAAGCCAAGCGGGAGCTGCGGCCGGCCAAGAAACACGGGCTGATCCCGCTCTAGCCCGGGAGACGGTGATGGCGGACGGAGCAGAGTTCAATGTCGCGCTTTTTGTCGTGGTCGGCCTGCTGGTCGTGTTTGCCGCGCTGGCGATCATCGTCACGGCCGTCTCCCTGTTCGGCCGGCTCGACAAGCGGTGGCGGGCGCGCGAGGCGCAGGCCGACGAGGCGGCTTTCGGGAAGGAGCCGACGATCGACACCACCACGCTGGTGCTGATCGCGGCGGCCGCGGCCACCGTCACCCAGGGGCGGTTCCACATCACCCGCATCCGGCGGCTGTTGCCGGTCGATGGCGGGACGCGCACGTGGTCGGCCTCGGGCCGGGCGGTGCTGATGGGATCGCACGTCGTGCCGCGGCGAAGGTAGCGCCCCAGAGAAAGAAACGAGAGACCAGGAGTGAGACGATGAAGCTGAGAATAACGGTGCACGGGGTGGCGTATGAAGTTGATGTCGAGGTGCTTGACGCCGGGGAGGGTTTCCCGGCCGCGGCGCCGCGCCCGCGGCCGCGCCAGTCGCTGACGGCGGGCGGGCCGCCTGCCCCCGCCCCGACCCCGGCGGCGCCGGCCGCCGCCGGCCAGGGAGCGGTCGCCTCGCCGATCGCCGGGACGGTGGTCGAGATCAAGGCGAAAGTCGGAATGGCGGTCAAACAGGGGGACATCCTCCTGTCGATCGAGGCGATGAAAATGAAGACCGCGATCGCGGCGCCGACGGCGGGCAAGGTGAAGGCGATCCCGGTGGCGGTCGGCGACTCGGTGCGCGAAAACCAGACACTCGTGGAGTTCGAGTAGCGGGCGCGGCCCCGCCACGGGACACGCTATGGACATGCTGCTCAATTTCCTCCAGCAGGGCGCGTTCTTCAACTTCAGTTGGGGCAACCTCGTAATGCTCCTCGCCGGGTGCGGCTTCCTCTTCCTGGCCCTCACCAAAGGGTACGAGCCGCTCCTGCTCGTGCCAATCGGCTTCGGAATTCTGATGGGGAACATCCCCCTCGCGCCCGGCCAGGAGATCGGCATTTACGAGGAAGGGAGCGTGCTGTCGATCCTCTACAAGGGAGTGAGCGAGGGGTGGTACCCGCCGCTGATATTTCTGGGGATCGGGGCGATGACCGACTTCTCGGCCATGCTCGCCAGTCCGCGGCTGATTCTGCTCGGCGCGGCGGCCCAGTTGGGCATCTTCGTGACTTTCCTGGGGGCGCTCTGGCTCGGCTTTGACGCCGACAGTTCCGCCTCGATCGGCATCATCGGCGGGGCGGACGGACCGACGGCGATCTTTCTGACGTCGAAGCTGGCGCCGCACCTGCTCGGGGCGATCGCGGTTTCGGCCTACTCCTACATGGCGCTGGTGCCGGTGATTCAGCCGCCGATCATCAAGCTGCTGACGACGCGCAACGAGCGCCTGATCCGGATGAAACCGGCGCCGCCGGTGAGCAAGCGGCTGCGCATCCTCTTCCCCATTGTCGCCTTCATCATCACCTGTTTCATCGCCCCGGGCGCGCTGATTCTGCTGGGCATGCTGTTTTTCGGGAATCTGCTCAAGGAGTCCGGGGTCACGGAGCGGCTGGCGGCGACGGCGCGGACGGCGTTTATCGACATCGTGACGATCCTGCTCGGCCTCACCGTTGGCGCCTCGACCGATGCGAGCCGGTTTCTCACGCCGGACTCGATCAAGGTGTTCGTGCTCGGGGCGGCCTCGTTTGCGATCGCGACGGCCGGCGGCGTGCTGTTCGCGAAAGTGATGAACCTGATCGCGCGGAACAAAATCAACCCGATCATCGGCGCCGCGGGCGTCTCGGCGGTGCCGCATTCGGCGCGCGTCTGCCAGGTGATGGGCGCCCGCGAGGATCCCAACAACTACCTCATCATGCATGCCATGGCGCCGAATGTGGCGGGAGTTATCGGGTCGGCGGTGGCGGCAGGGGTGCTGTTGGCGACGTTCGGCTGAGAGCGCCGGGCGCGGCGGGCATAAAAAAGCTGGGCGACAGGGATTCGAACCCCGATTCTACGGTCCAGAGCCGCATGTCCTACCATTGGACGATCGCCCAGTGTCTACGGTCTTGTCGGCAGGACACAACGATCTCTGGATGCCCGGCCGATTTTTACAGGCCCTGAATATAGGCATCTGCACCCTGTTGTCAAGATAAACGGGGGGCAATTTTGCGGGGGAGAGTCGGGAGCGCCGGGCCGGCGCGCGCCGGGCGGCTGGGCGGCCGCGACAGCAGTTTTCCCGATGGGAGACACCGCCTTATGGGCGGGCCGCCAAGCCGCCGGAAAAACGGCGCACCACCAGCGCTTGCCCCCGGACAGCGACCGTCGCGCGGGCGCGGACGATGCGATTGCGCAGCCCCCGGGTATCGCCGAATTGCAGCCAAGCCTCAGTCACGTCGTACTCGGTCCCCTCGGTGGTGAGCCGGATTCGCGCCGAGAGCGGCAGAACCGAGACGAGGTCTCCCCCGCGCCGGCGATAGGTGATCCGGCTGTCGGCCACGAGGCGGATCTCGCATTGCGGGCTGACCACACGGATATCGGCGCGGCCGCTTCGGGCGGCGGGGCGATCGCGCAGGCCGAGGAGAAAGACGACGCCGAGGGCATGGTCAATCTCGCCGAGGCCGGGCATCACCAGGTCGATCGCCCCGAGGCCGCGCTCCCGACAGCACTCAATCGCCAGGTGGGCGTCGGTCTTGTCCTTGCGGGACGGGAATCGCAGGACGCGGGTGCGGGGCGGGAGGTTGGCGGGGAGGCGTTTCAGCGAGTCAAAATCGCCCAGCAGAATGTCGGGAAACAGCCCAGCCATCCGGAAAAAGCGGTAACCGCCGTCGACCGCAATCGTCAGCCGCCCGCGGCAGAGCGCGCGGTAGAACGGAAGATCGCGGCGGCGGTAGACGCCGTGGAGGAACGCAACGGCGCGCGTCATTGCGGGTGCTCGAATTCCAGAGCCATGCGGGCGACTCCCCGCAGCGGCGCGGCGCTGTCCAGAATCACCCGGATGGGAATGGGACGCAGCTTCTCCTCGGCGGCCCCGCGCTTGAGGTAGTTGTCCAGAAAGCGGCCCTGGTCGAGCGAGGGGAGCAGCTCGGTGGTGACGCGGCCGGCGAGGTAGAGCCCGCCCGTAGTCGCGCCGCGCAGGGCGAGGTTGGCCGCTTCGCCCGCGAAGCAGTCGACGAACAGGTCGACGGCGTCGACAGCCACCTGCTGTTTTCCCGCGAGGGCCGTCTCGACGATGCGGGAGGGCGGGTCCGGGGCGTTCTGCAGCCACTCCGGCACTTCGTGGCCGTGCGACTCGAGATAGAAGTCCACGAGCCGGACAAGCCCCGCCGAACTGACCACGTCGCCGACCTCGACCACATCCCGCTGGGCGTAGAGATACTGCCACAACTCGGCCTCGAGCTGGGTGGCGGGGGCGAGACCGGTGTGGCCGCCGTTGGTGAGGAAGCTGAGGTAGCCGTTGTCCCGGCGCACCATGAGCACCTCGGCGAGAAGTTCATCGACCGCCATGAGACCGATGTTGCCGGGAACCGCCGGTTGGTCGTTGATCGTGAAGAGCGCATCGGGCGGCAGGTCGAACAGACCGCGCGCGGTGGCGAGGTGTTCGTTCACGAGCCGGACGACGTCAAATGAGAAGTGCGCGCGAATGCTGTCGCCGTCGATCGCCCATGGCAGCAGGGCCGAGGAGACGGTCGAGCCGACCGGGAGGCCGGCCACGGCGACGAAGAAGAGCGCGCCCTCGGTGCGCCGCCGGCTGAAATAGCGCTGGAGAATAGTTTCGAAACTGTCGAAGTCCGCCGCGTCAAAGCGGGCCTGGTCTTTCAGGGTGACGCGCCCCTGGGCCTCGGTAACGGCGGCAAGGCGGACAGTACGCCGGCTGACGGACGCGACAAACATGGCGCTCACAGGCTCCGCAATTGTGGACAGCAGGTTCGGGGAACGGTGGCGTTCACGGCGGTAGCATAACCGCGCGCGGGGAGGGCGGGCAAGGGAAAACTTGCCGGCGGAAACGCCCGGCGGCGGGAGGCACAGCCCCGCCCGGGCCGGCGGACGCCTGCGGCCCGACGGCGCGGATACTGCCGAGGACCGTCAGCCGAGAATGGCCTTCACCCGAGCGACCACGGACGCCGGGTCGAGCCCCAAAAGCCGGAAGAGGTCGGCGGGCGGGCCCGAGGAGGCGTACGCCGTCACGCCCATTTTGGTGAGCGTGGAGCGGGCGCCGGCCTGGAAGAGCTCGGCGGCAAGAGCGGTCCCCAATCCGGTCTTGACGTTGTGGTCCTCGAGCACGACAAGGTGCTCGTGGGCCGCCAGCATCTGGAGATCATCGGCGTGAAAGTCCGACCAGTCGGCCACGCTGATGAGCGAGATTCCCACGCCCTCTCGGGACAGCCGCTGCCAGGCGTCGAGAGCGATTGCGCACATGTTGCCGGCGGCGACGAGGGCGAGGCGCTCGCCGCGCCGGAGGACGTCCATGCGCCCGTAGCGGTACTCGTAGTCGCCGCCGAAGAAGGGACGGCCGTCGGCGTCGGGGATGATCGGCGTCGCGGAACGCCCCATGAACACGGCGAAGTTGCCCGGCCGGCTCAAAACCCACCGGGTGATGCGGTCGGTCTGGTTGGGATCGGCCGGGGTGATGACTCTCCAGCCGAAAGTCGAGTTGAGGAGGGCGAAGTAGTCGATGCACTGGTGGGTCTTGCCGTCCTCGCCGACCTGAACGCCGGTGTGGGTGCAGAAGAGTTTCAGATTGGCGTGGTTGATATCGTTCAGGCGGGCCTGGTTGAAAGTCTCGTCGACGCCGAAGACCGCGAAGTCGGCCCAGATCGAGACGGCGCGCTCGGCGGAGAGGGAGCCGGCGATGGCGGCAGTGTTGTGTTCGGTAATGCCGCACTGGAAAAAATTGTCGGGGTACTTCTGGCCGAAGGCCGCAGTCTTGACCGAGCCGGCGAGGTCACAGTCGAAGACGGCCATGACGAAGTCCTCGCGGGGGAGGTTGAGATCGGCGACGGCCAGGAGAGCTTTGCCGAAAGCCGTGCGGTTGTCCATTTTGACGTCGGCGCCGTAGGTGGCCGGCTGCCCGGTTTCGACCGGCGGGTAGGGGGGCCGGGGGATCTTGAACGCGGGCGGCGGCCCCTGCTTGCGCAGCTCGCGCAGCGCGGGGAGGTCTTTCCCGTGGTCGCCCAGGAGGGCGAGGGCCGGGGTGAGCATGTCGGGGGCGACCGGAGCCCCGTGGAAAGCCTCGTCGTTTTCCATGAAGCCGACGTCTTTGCCCATGACGGTGTTGGCGATGATGACGATCGGGCGGCCTTCATTGGTGACGGCGCGGTGCAGTTCCCCGTAGATCTGGTCAAATGAGTGGCCGTCGATTTCGACCGCCTGCCAACCGTCGGCCTCCCACTCGGCGGCGAGATCCTGCGGCAGGATGTCGACGGTGCGGCCGGAAATCTGGAGGCGGTTGCGGTCGATGATCGCGGTCAGACGGGAGAGGGCGAATTTGGCGGCGACCCGGCGCGCCTCGCCCACCTGCCCCTTCTGCTGCTCGCCGTCGCCCATGATCACGAACGTGTGGAAATTCAGACCCGAGAGCCGCGCGTAGAGCGCTTTGCCGATGCCGACCGAGAGCCCCTGCCCGAGGTTGCCGGTGTCCCATTCGATGCCGGGGACGCTCCGCTCGACATGCCCTTCGAAGGGGGAGCCGGCCTGGCGGAAACCGTGCATGGCCGCGGCGGGATCGAAGAAACCGGCGGCCGCCAGCGCCGTATAAGCGCCCGGCGAGGTGTGGCCGTGCGACACGATGATGCGGTCGCGGTCATCGCGCATCGGGTTGCGGGGATCGACGCGGGCCATGTGGTAGAGAGTGAGGTACAGCTCGAGCGACGACATGGAACCGCCGGGATGGCCGGAGGCGGCGAGGCTGGTCATCTTGAGAATCTGCGCGCGGCAACGGCGGGCCGTCTCGCTGAGTTTCTTCCGCCACTCGGGCGAGAGAGCGCTGGAGGTGAAGCCGCGCCAGGGATCGAAATCTTTCACTCGGGTATCCTGTTCATTGGCAAACCGCATGGAGGACATCGGCGAACTCCTTTACCGCAGTGGTGACGTTTCCCTTGACGGCGAAGACGAGCACGGGGAGGTCGCGACTCGCCAGGGCGCGCACATCGCCGATCGCCTGGGCCGTGATGAGCTGCCCGAAATCGTAGAACCGCCCGGGAATCTCGAGCCGGTCATAATCGGCCCGGAGGAAGACGATGAACCGGCCGACATCGGGCCCGCCCTTGTAGAGCTGGCCGATGGAATGGAGGTAGCGCGGTCCGTAGCCGCACAGGGTCGCGACCCCCCGGCGGCGCCGGATGGCCGCCCGCATGCCCGCGAACTGGCGATCCAGAGCGCGCTCTTCCTTGCTGTAGCAGAGCAGCGCGACATATTCGGGCGGCCGGAGGCCGGCCAGGAATCGGGTGAGCAGCCGTTTCAAATCGGCCAGGTCCGACGGGCGGAGGTGACTCTCGCCCCCGTGGCTCACGAGCGTGAGACGGCCGTAGGTCCGGCCCGCGGCCAGGTCGGCGAACTGGCCCGACTCGCGATATTGGTCCAGGATGCGTTCGGTGTTGCGTTTGCTCTCGGTGACGTTGGGTTCATCGAACGGGTTGATCCCCATGAGATAGCCGGCCGCGGCCACGGCGACCTCCCAGAGGAGAAACTGGCCGCCCAGGGCATCGTACGAGGGCAAACTGAGGTCGACGATCGGGAACCCTTTCTTCCGGAAAGCGGCGCGAAGGTTCTCGGGCAGCGGAGGTTTTTCGGAGGCCAGGCGGAGGGTGACGAACATCCGATCGTCCCGGTAGTCCGCCGCTGCGCCGAGCGGCTCGCCGTCGATCGGGACTACACCCCTGGTCTTCTTCCCGGTCGACTCGGCCACCAGTTGCTCGATCCACGGGACAAGCGGGGCGAGACCCCGCGAGGCGATGAATGTCATCTTGTCGCTGCCCGACTCGGCGCCCGCCGCCATGAGCGCGGCCAGCGCTGCGGCCGGGTTGGTCTCGTCGTCGCGCGCGCGGAGGATCTTCTCCATCGCATACGCATCGTCCAGCAGCGCCGCCAGGTTGACCCCGGCGAAGAAACCGGGGACGAGCCCGAAGTAGGAGAGGGCCGAGTAGCGCCCCCCGATGTCGGGCGGGTTCAGGTAGATGCGGCGGAATCCCTCGCTCCGGGCGGCGGAGTGCAGCGCGCTGTCCGAGTCGGTGATGGCGACGAACTGGCGCCCCTGCCGCGAAAAACCCTCCTGCCGCAGACGGTCGAGGAAGCAGATCATCTGCGAGCGCGTCTCGACCGTGGCGCCCGACTTGGAGGAGACGATGAAGAGCGTGCGGTCAAGCTGGACCTTGCGGAGAGCGGCGGTGACGGCGCGGGGATCGGTGGAATCGAGCACGGCAAAAGAGTCGAGCGATCGGTGGCGGCCGAAAATGCGGCCGAAGAGATCGGGGCAGAGCGAGGATCCGCCCATGCCGAGGAGCACGACGTCGCGGAAGCCCGCCTTGATGACGTCGTGACCGAACGATTCGATGGCGGCGACGCGTTTGCGGATGGTGCCGGCCACATCGACCCAACCGAGGCGGTTGGCGATCTTGTCGCGGACGGCCGGCTGCCGCGAAAACAGCCCGGCGTCGCGCACCATGATGCGCGGCAGAACCGCGTTGCGTTCCAGCCGGCGCAGGGCGCGCTGACAGGCCGCCTCCGTCCGACCGGCACTAATGGAAAAGGCTCCCGGCTTCACCGTTGTTGCCACCTCACTGCTATTGGAACTGGGATTTTCCTGCTCGTGCGGGCGCGGCGCGACGCGGGAGGGACGGAGAGCGCGACCGGGGCCGAAGGCCCGGGGGAGCAGCGGCGCACGGAGATCCGCCCCGGACCCCGGCCGGAGCCCGTTCGGATCGCTGTCGCTTGCGCGTCCTTGACCATACGGCAATAATAGGCACATCCCCCGGACGGGGCAACCGTTTATTGCGGAACCTCTCCCCCGCCGGCGGCGCCGCCGCCTTCCCGGGTGCGGCGGCTCTCGTTCTCCAGGACGATCCGGGCGTTGCGCTGCAGGCCCTCCAGGCGCGGCCGAACGAGCGGCGTGCCGGCCGCGAACGCGAGGAACTCCTCGCGGTCGCGCAGGGCGAGGACGCGCCGGGTGTCGACGAACTCCCCCGCGCCGGCGGCCGGCAGGAGTTCCCGGTGCGGGGTCGGCGTCGCCCGCCGATTGTACGGGCAGACCTGCTGGCAAATGTCGCAGCCGAAAATGAGCGCCCCCATGCGGCTCTGCAGCGCTTCGGGAATCGCGCGGGGTCGTTCGATGGTCAGGTACGAGATGCACTTCGCGGCCTCGATCATGGCCGGGCCGACGATGGCCCCGGTCGGGCAGGCATCAATGCAGGCGGTGCACTCCCCGCAGGCGCCGTGGCGCCCGCCGCAGGGTTCGTCCGGATCAAGCGCCAGCGATGTGAGGATCTCGGGGAGGAAGACCCACGATCCAAACGTCCGGTTGATGAGCATGCTGTTCTTGCCGATGAAGCCGAGCCCGGCCCTGGCCGCATAGGCGCGTTCGAGAAAGGGGCCGTAGTCGACGTACCAGATGAAGTCGTGGCGCTGCGGGGCAACCTGCTCCTGCAGGCGTTGGATCAGGTGGAGGGTCAGGCGCCGGATGACCTTGTGGTAGTCGCGGCCCCGGGCGTAGCGGGAGACGCGGCCGTGGCCCGGCGGGCGATCGGGGCTGTTGGGATTGTAGTAGTTAACGCCGAGCATGATGACCGACTTGACGCTCGGCAGCAGTTCTCTTGGGTCAACGCGACGGTGTGTGGAGCGGGCGATCCAGTGCATCTCGGCGTGGCGGCCCTCGGCGAGCCACCGGAGAAACCGGTCGCGGGCCTCGGGGATGACCTCGGGGGAGGTGACGCCGCAGAGGTCGAAGCCGGCGGCGGCGGCGAGGCGTTTGACGAGTTCGCTGGTGAGCATGGCGGCCTTGACGGGCGGCGGAGGGTGAAACAGCGAAGGCGGACCGCGCGGCCCGCCTCTGCTGTATTGCTACCATCACCCGGAGGGAGAAATCCGCCGCGGGCTTATGTCCTGACTTTCTCCATCATGTACTTGTGCATGGCGCGGGCGGCTTTCTTCCCCGCCCCGGCGGCGAGGATGACCGTGGCCCCGCCGGTGACGATGTCGCCGCCGGCGTAGACCCCCTCGCGGGAGGTCTGCATGGTCTCCTCGTCGACGACGATATTCTGCCACCGGTTGGTCTTGAGGCCGGGAGTGGTCTGCGGGATCAGCGGGTTGGAACCGTTGCCGATCGCCACGACCACGAGATCGACCTCCATGGTGAAATTCGAACCTTCTATGGGGACGGGCCGGCGCCGGCCGGAGGCGTCCGGTTCGCCGAGCTCCATCTGGAGGCACTCCATCGCCCGCACCCGGTTCCGTTCATCGCCCAGGAACCGGATGGGGGTCGTGAGCATGTGGAACTGCACGCCCTCTTCGAGCGCGTGGTGGATTTCCTCCTTGCGGGCGGGCATTTCGGCCTCGCTGCGGCGGTAGACGATGTAGGCATTTTCGGCGCCGAGCCGGAGGGCGGTGCGGACGGCATCCATGGCCGTGTTGCCGCCGCCGAGGACGGCGACGTTGCGGCCGCGGATGATCGGCGTGTCGTAGCTGTCCTCCTCGAACGCCCGCATGAGGTTCGACCGGGTGAGGTACTCGTTGGCGGAGTAGATGCCGATGAGGTTTTCGCCGGGGACGCCCATGAAATTCGGCAGGCCGGCGCCAGTGCCGATGAAAACCGCGTCGTAGCCCATCTCGAAGAGCTCGTCGATGGTGTCCATTTTGCCGATGACGGTGGAATTGCGGAATTCGACGCCGAGGTCGCGGAGGTAGTCGCACTCGGACTGGACGATCGCCTTGGGGAGGCGGAATTCGGGAATGCCGTAGACGAGCACGCCGCCGGGCTTGTGGAGAGCCTCGAAAATAGTGACCTCGTGGCCGAGAAGGATGAGGTCGCCGGCGACCGTGAGTCCGGCCGGGCCGGCGCCGACGACCGCGGCTTTGCGCCCCGTCGGCGGCTGCTTCCGGGGAAGCTGGACGAGATGGTTCTCGCGCTCGTAGTCGGCGACGAAGCGTTCGAGGGCGCCGATCGCGACCGGCTGGAACTTCTTGTGCAGCACGCAGGCGATTTCGCACTGCTCCTCCTGCGGGCAGACGCGGCCGCAGACGGCGGGCAGGGAGTTCGTCTCCTTGATCTTGCGGGCGGCGGCGGCGAAGTCCTTTTCCAGGATGAGGCGGATGAAGCCGGGGATGTCGACCTCCACCGGGCAGCCCTTGATGCAGGGGGCTTTGGGACACTCGAGACAGCGCTGGGCCTCGGTGAGCGCCAGGTCAATCGTGAACCCGAAGGGAACCTCTTTGAAATTGCCGACCCGCACCTCCGCCTGCTGTTCCGGCATCTTCTGGCGCGGGATGCGCATGCGGTCTTTCTTGGCGATCGGATTCGAGGAGCCGGCCTCGGCCCGGGATTCATCCTGCCCCAGGGCGGTGTCTTTTTCGCTCATGGTCGTTTCCTCACTTCTCATCCGGGTAGGCGAAGGCCTGGACGGACTTGGTCAGGCGGCAGTTCGGGTCGTCGAGCAGCCGTTTCATCGCCCGCCGCTCCTGCTCGCGGTAGGCCGTCAGGCGGGAGGTGAGCAGGTCGAAATCGACCAGGTGGCCGTCGAAATCCGGACCATCGACGCAGGCAAACTTGGTTTCCTCGCCGATTTTCACGCGGCACCCGCCGCACATGCCCGTGCCGTCGATCATCAGCGGGTTCAGCGACACCCAGGTCGAGACGCCGTAGGGCGCCGTCAGCTTTGACACGACGCGCATCATCGGCACCGGGCCGATCGCCATGATGTGCTTGATCGGGGCGCCGCGGTCGAGAAGCTGCTTGAGAACGTCGGAGACAAAACCATGGTGGCCATAGGATCCGTCGTCCGTGCACGGGTAGAACTCATCGGCCACGGCCTTGTGCTCCTCTTCGTAAAAAAGCAGGTCCCTGGTGCGGGCGCCGATGATCGTGACCACTTTGTTGCCGGCTTTTTTGAAGGCCTGGGCGATCGGGTAGACCGGCGCGATGCCGATGCCGCCCCCGACGACGCAGGCGGTGCCCCAGGTATCGACGTGGGTGGGGATGCCGAGCGGCCCGACGCAATCGGACAGCTCGTGGCCCGGCGCAACGGTCGTCATCAACGCCGAGGTCTTCCCCACGACCTGGTAGACGATGGTGAGGAGTCCGTTGGCTTGGTCGAGGCCGGCGATCGACATCGGCACGCGCTCCCCCTCGTTGTTGACGCGCAGGATGACGAATTGGCCGGCTTTGGCTTTCGCGACGAGGCGCGGGACAGCCACGCGCATTTTCCAGATCATCGGGCCGAGTTCAACATTGTCGACAATCTTAGGCATCAGACCTCCAAAGTGGTGGTAGAATCAGCCGAAGAATATACCAATTGGGGCCGAAAAATCAAGCTTATCCGGTCAATTTTACTCCTGTTAGGTCGAGCAAAACCGGTACGATCGGGTATTTTTTTTCGCGCACATTCGCTTGGGGCACATGTCCTTCCCGACCGACCCGGAACGGGTGGTCCGACGCGCGACGGAGGGACCAAATAGCCCCGATCTGGTCTATTTTCGACGATTCCCCGAATGAAATCACGCTGCGGAGCGGGCCGGAAACAGGCGCGAAAGTGACTGAACTACAACGCAGAATGCGCGTTTTTCGAGCGGCATCACTTGAGTTTTTGGGGCGGACGACATATATTTGGGCGACGTGTAACGCCATTTTTTATGGCTTTTTTACGAGGTGTACCATGGCTGATGTAAGAACGACTCACCGCGGACCGGTTGGGTACTCGACGTACTCTGACCAGATGATCTACGATTTCGAGAGCAGTTACGGTGCACACCATTACAGTCGTCAGCATCTGGTGGTCCGGAAGGCCGAGGGGATCTGGTTGCACGATGAGAAGGGCGACCGGTACCTCGATTGCCTGGCGGCCTACTCGGCCGTGAACCAGGGCCACCACCATCCGCGTATTGTTCAGGCGGTCGTTGAGGCGCTCCAGAGCGGTTACGGCTCGGTCATTTCCAACGTCGTCTATACCGATCCCCTGGGCGTGTTCCTCAAGAAGCTGGCGACGCTGGTGCCGCAGATGGGCCCGCGTTTCGGCGACAACGGCAACAAGGTGCTGCCGAAAAACGGCGGGGTCGAATCGGTGGAGACGGCCGTCAAGCTGGCCCGGTACTACGGCTACAAGGAGAAGGGGATTCCGGACGGGCAGCAGGAGATCGTGGTCTTCAACAACAATTTCCACGGCCGCATGATCACCACGGTGTCCTTCTCCAGCAACGCCTACTACAAACAGGGATTCGGCCCGCTCACGCCGGGGTTCCGGACGGTTGATTTCGGCAGCCTCGACAAGGTGGAGAAAGCCATTACCAAGAACACCTGCGGGATCCTCGTCGAGCCGATGCAGGGGGAGGGCGGGATGTACCAGGCGCCGGCCGGGTTCCTCAAAGGGCTGCGCGAGCTCTCCGACCGCCACAACCTCATCCTCCTGTTCGACGAGATCCAGGTGGGACTCGGGCGGACCGGCAAGATGTTTGCGTTCGAGCACGAAGGGGTGGTTCCGGACGGCATCATCCTGGGCAAGGCGCTCTCGGGCGGGCTGGTGCCCCTGTCGTGTTTCGTCACCAACGCGAAACTCATGGACATCGTTTTCCAGCCGGGCCGGGACGGGTCGACCTACGGCGGCTACCCGCTCGCGTGCGTGGCCGGGAATGCGGCGCTCGACGTGATTGTCGAGGAGCGGCTGCCGGAGAACGCCGATCAGGTCGGCGCTTACCTCGCCGAGCAGATCCGGGCGATCGGGGCGCGCTCGCCGCACGTGAAAGAGGTGCGGGCCCGCGGGCTGTTTATCGGCATCGAGGTCAAGAACGGCGACGCCATGAAGTACTGCCGGGAGATGCTCGGAGCGCGCCTGATGGCCAACGACAGCCACGGGCACACGATCCGGATCTCGCCGCCGCTCATCATCACGAAGAAGGACGCCGACTTTATCGCGGCCGGTTTGGAGCGCGTGCTCGTGTAGCGGGCGGGAGCCCACGAGCGACGTTTATAACAGCGCGGCGGATCAGGTGATCCGCCGTGCTTTTTTTGTGCGGCGCATCAGCTTTGGATCAAGGCTCAGTCCGGGCGGGGCGGGATTCAGTGAGATCCCGGAGGAGGTCGGCGGTCCGCGTTACGTGCGCGAACCCGAACGCCAGGCCCATGAGGGCGGCCAGATGCAGTTCCTCGCTGACCGACCCGGCGGCATCGGCCGGAAAGAACACGCGGTAGTCGCGGAAGTAGGCGTCGCGGGCGGTGGATTCGCAGCAGAGGTTGGTCATCACGCCGGTGATGACAAGGTCGGTGATGCGCAGGCCGCGCAGGACGATCTCGAGGTCGGTGCCGTAGAAAGCCGAGTAGCGGTGTTTCGCAATGACCTTCTCCCCCGCCGCCGGGGCGAGGTCGGGGTGAATTTCGCTCTCCGGGGTTCCCTCGAGGCACATTCCTTTCCACCACCAGGCCATGATGCCGGCGTCGTGACCGGACGGGTGGTGAACGTGCTTTGTGTAGATGACGGGACGGTTCTGCGCCCGGAAGGCAGCGATCAGCAGAATTACATTGGGAATGATCGGCGGACCGCCGCAGGTGAAGGCGGCGGAGTTCGGGTCGAGGAAGAAGTTCTGCATGTCGACCACGAGGAGGGCGGAGGATCCCCGATTCAGGGTCATGGGGTGGCGATTCACCTGTTCGATGTGTTTCAGCCAGGCCGCGGTCTTTTCCGACAGGGAGCCGGTACGGGGGTTGCTTTCCATTGGCAATGCCTCACGAGTCGTTCACGTGCCCGCCGGGGTGGTGCGGGATTGCTGCCCGGCGGGGCGGCGGACGGTTCCGAGGTAGATTCCGAGCAGGGTTATGGCTGCTCCGAGCGTCTGCAGCGGGGTCAGGCGTTCAGCGAAAAAGAGCGCCCCCCAGACGGCGGCCAGCACCGGCTGCAGCAGCAGGGCGAGGCCGCTCCGGTGGGCATCGAGACGCGGGAGCGCCTGCGAGATCGCCCACCAGCCGAGCGCCTGCGCGACGAGGGCGAGCAGGACGAGGATGCCCACGCTCGTCCAGTCGGGCGGGAAGAATTCGTGCCGCTCATACAGCAACGAGGCGATCAGCAGGAAGAACGCCGCGGCGGACGACACCCAGGCCATGAGCGTGATGAAACTCGGCGGCGGTCCCTCCCGCTGCCCGGCAATCTTGATCGTGACGATGTAGTGGGCATAGAACACGGCCGTGAGCAGGCCGAGCAGCACTCCGCGGAGGTAGGGGGCGGTGAAGGCGATGTCGCTCCCGACCCCGATCAGCAGGATCAGGCCGAGAATCGCACCGGCCGCGGCGGCGAAGAATCCGAGCGTGAGCCGCTCCCTGAAGATGAAGTAGCTCAGGACGGCGGTGCCGAACACCTGCGTGTTGGCGAAAATGGTCGACATGCCGACGCCGACCAGGAGAACGGAGCGGTGCCAGACGAAGAGGTCGCCGGCGAAGAGGACGCCGGCGAGGATAGTCCAGCGTTTCAGCGCCCAGGGCAGGCCGAGGCGGTGGCCGGCGAGAGCCGCCCAGACAAAGAGGATGCCGGCGCCGAAGAAGGTTCGCCAGAAAGCGATGGCGCCCGGCCCCAGCCGGCCAGCCCCGAGCAATGTGACAAAAACCGCGGCGAAACTGATACACAGCGCCCCGAACGCCAGAATCGCCAGCGCCCGCCCGGTTCTCTCTTGCGAATGTCTGCGCATGGCCCATGATAGCCGCGGCCGCAACACCGGCCAAGGAAATTCGTAGATTCTGCAGCCCCGCGTCTCTTGGCATCATCGTGCGGAAACGGCAGCGGCCGTGGAAGGAGGCTTGCGTGCGATCGTATTGCCCGATGGTTCTGTCGCTGTTAATGCTGGCGGCGCCGGCCGCCCCGGCCCAGCAGGTGCCGGACTCGGCTTTCCGGCCGCCGATCGAAAACCCGGCCTTCCCCGCCCCGAACGGCCCGGTGGTGCTGATCGACGAGGGGCATCACAACTTCCACACCGCCGGCGGCCGCTACTACACGTTCGCAGAGCTGCTGCGCCGCGACGGGTACCGCGTGCTCCCCTCGGGTTGCCGGTTCACGGGGGATTCGCTCGCGCGGGGGGAGATCCTGGTGGTCTCCAACGCGCTCCATGAGCGCAACGCGCAGGAGTGGTCGCTGCCGACGCCCTCGGCGTTCACGCCCGACGAAATCGCCGCGGTCGCGGCCTGGGTGCAGGGGGGCGGCGCGCTCTTGTTGATCGCCGATCACATGCCGTTTCCCGGGGCGGCGGCCGAACTCGCCGCGGCCTTCGGCTTCCATTTGCACAACGGTTTCGCCGTCGACACGGCCTCGCCGACCGGCGGCACGTATGTCTTCCGCCGGGCGGACGGCACGCTGCGCGACCACGCGATCACGCGCGGGCGCAACGATAGGGAACGGATCGACTCGGTCGCGTCGTTTACGGGCGAGGCTTTTCGTGCGGATAGCGCGGCCGGGCTGATGGTGTTCGGCGATGGAGTGGTGTCGCTTGCGCCCGATACTGCCTGGCAATTCGACGCCAACACAGCCGCGGTCGCGGTGAGCGGGTGGTGTCAGGGAGCGGTGAAAGTGATCGGCGCGGGGCGGGTGGCCGTGTTCGGGGAGGCGGCGATGTTCTCGGCGCAACTGGCGGGTCCGAACCGGACGCCGGCCGGGATGAACAGCCCGGCGGCGCCGCAGAATGCCCGGTTTCTACTGAACGTCCTGCACTGGCTGAGCGGGGAGCTGTGAGCGCGGCCCCGGCGGATCAGTATTCCTGCCAGTGGTAGTCGGCTTTGAGGAGGAACGCGACCAGCACCCACGAGAGGACGAGCGACGTGCCGCCATAGGAGAGAAACGGGAGCGGCACGCCGGTGACGGGCATCAGACCGAGCGTCATGCCGATGTTGACGAGGAACTGGAAGAAGATGATCGCCACGCCCCCGAAAGAGACATAGGAGAGAAAACGCGAGCGGGAACGGGCGGCGATGCGAATCCCCCTGTAGAAGAAGACGAAGAAGAGGGCGAGGACAATGAGCGCCCCCCAGAGGCCGAACTCCTCGCCGAGCACGCTGAAAATGAAATCGGTGTGCCGCTCGGGGAGGAAATCAAGCTTGGTCTGCGACCCGCCGAGAAACCCTTTGCCCCAGAGACCGCCCGACCCGATGGCGATTTTCGACTGAATGATCTGATAGCCGGCGCCGCGCGGATCCTGCGAGGGATCGACGAACGAGATGATGCGCAGTTGCTGGTACTCCTCGAGACGGTTCCACACGAGCGGCATGACGGCGCCGAAGGCGAGGTTGGCGACGACGATGAGGACGCTGAAGATGAGCTGGCGGCCCGGCTTGAACAGGATGAGCACGGCCAGAAGCACGGCCATGTAGATCGACCACGAGATCGCGTTGCTGGCCGCTACCAGCGACAACAGGGGCGAGGCGATGAGCAGCAGGTAGAGAGGGGGAATGCCCGACCAGAACCAGAGTGCGTACATGACCACGGGGAAAGTGAGGGCGGTGCCGAGGTCGGGCTGCTTCAGGATCAGCATCATGGGGACGACGGTGAGTCCGAGCGAGACCGCCACCCGCTGACCCGACAGGAGGGGGCTTTTCGAGTAGGCGAAGAAGCGGGCGAGGGCGAAAATGAGTGCGAGTTTTGCGACCTCCGCCGGCGCGAAATTTATGGGGCCGAAAGAAAACCAGCGCGTCGCCCCCATCCGCGTGGCGCCGAACATCAGCACCGCCACCAGCAGGAGCACGGCGACGGCGTAGAAAA